>JASMTQ010000100.1:0-2685 GCA_041694275.1 Caryophanales bacterium | reverse complement strand
TGCCTTTTTCTTCAAGCATGGCTTTGACGTGCTGAACCGCTTTGCCGGTCATGCCGTACATCGAACCCCAGAGTATGGTGATTTCGTTGTTGCCTTTGCCGCTTGCGTATTCTGCGTAACGCGCGTACGCATCGATGATGGTTCCAGGGTTTTCTCTATAGACAGGGCCATGACCTGGCGCAATCACTTTCGGGGCCAGTTCCTTCGTTTTTTCAATGGCCATTTTTGTCATCTTGGAGAACGTGGTCATGACATTCGAATAGTAGCGAATGCCTTCTTTTTCATAGAGGGCCTTGTCCTGTTCTGTGAACTGGTCGTCGAACATGGTTTCCTTGATGGTGCCGAAAGCGCCATACATATCGCATGGGAAGAGTGTTTTGGACTCTTCTTCAAAGGTCATCATGGTTTCAGGCCAGTGGATGTTAGGGATTGGATGAAACGTAAGTTTTTTGCCTTTTCCTAGATCAAGAGAATCGCCTTTTCCAACAATCATGGTATCGACTTCATTGCCATAAAAAGAGTTAAGCATGGCTTCCGCCTTCTTGGTCATGACGACGGTGAAATCTTTGGTGACTTTCTTGAAATTTTCAATCCAGCCTGAGTGATCAGGTTCGATATGATTTACAACAAGATAGTCAATGTCTTCAGGCGTAATGTCGAATTCCTTCAAATGGGCATACAAGGATTCTGGGAGCCCATCCCAGCCGATAATTCCGTCAATGATGGCTATCTTGTCGCCTTTTACGATATAAGAGTTGAGTGAAACGCCATTTGGCACATCCCACATGCTTTCAAAAAGCATATGATCGATGTTTTCACTAAGCATATAGATGTCTTCGTTTAGTTTGGTTTTATTCATGGTTTTCCTCCTGGGTATTTAATATACAGGTTCTTAAATTATTATATCGCATGCAGGTTTTTTTTCAAGGAAATAGCCATTATCACTGCATAGAAAAAGCACTTCCCAAAAGCGGGAAGTGCTCGTTTGAAGGTATTGTTATACTTGTGAAGCGAGGAGTTTCATTGTACGAACCATTTGAGATACATAGCTCATTTCGTTGTCGTACCATGAAAGCACTTTGACCATTTGCTTGCCATCTACTTCGACGATGCTTGTTCCGTTGCCATCAAAGAGTGACCCATAGCTGATGCCGATGGTGTCGCTTGAAACGATTGGATCTTCAGTGTACCCAAGGGTTTCACTTGAAGCGTCTTTCATCGCTTTATTGATGTCTTCTACTGTAACGTTCTTACTGAGTTCTACAGTAAGGTCGACGATTGACCCTGTAGGGGTAGGTACGCGAAGTGCGATACCATCAAGTGCGCCATTGAGATGAGGAAGCACTTTGCCTACGGCTGCGGCTGCACCTGTAGATGTTGGGATGACGTTTTGCGCTGCGGCACGTCCGCGGCGAGCCATGATGCCTTTGGCATGTGGCGCGTCAAGTGTGTTTTGGTCGTTGGTGTATGAGTGAACAGTTGACATGAAGCCTTTGACAAGTCCGAAGTTATCATCGAGTACTTTGACAACAGGAGCCAGGCAGTTCGTAGTACAAGATGCACCACTGACTACTTTTTCGCTTCCGTCAAGGACGTCATGGTTGACGTTGTAAACAATGGTTTTGACGTTCCCTTTTGCAGGGGCTGAGATCATGACTTTTTTAGCACCGGCCTTGATGTGTTTCATTGCGCCGTCTTCACTAGTGAAGAAACCAGTTGACTCAAGTACTACGTCAACTCCGAGTTTTTCCCAAGGAAGATTTTCAGGATCTTTTTCAGCGTACACGCGAATTTCTTTTCCATCTACAATGATGGAGTTGTCCGTGTTGCTGATTGCATCGTTCTTGTAACGACCCTGCGCGGTATCGTATTTGAGTAGATGCGCAAGCGTTTCTGCGTCTGTAAGGTCATTGAGTGCTACGACTTCGAAGTCCGCGTTTTCGTTCATTAAACGAAATGCAAGACGTCCGATTCTTCCGAATCCGTTAATTGCTACTTTTACTGACATATAAATGCCCTCCTAAGTGTATTTTCATTCACTCTCATTATACCAACTCATTAACCAAATACAAACGATATAGTTATATTAAAAACGTTTTCAAAGGTTTCAAGGCACTAAAAAAGCCCGACTAGAAGCCGGGCCATGCTTTAGTTTGAATCTCTTTGTTCTTCTTGTTTGAGTTCTTTGAAGTAGGTTTCAAGGGCGTTTAGATAATCGCAATCCTCACCTTGCTTTTCACAGCTGGTGCACATGATGATTTCGCGCAGTCGCTTTGGGATGAAGGTTCTGATTTCATCTTCGTTGTATCCGACTTGCATCTTGTTGTCTTCGATAATGATTGGACGTCTTAATACGCTTGGGTTGTCGATAATGAAATTGGTAAGTTCGTTGAGGGTCATTTCTTCTAAGTTGAGATCATTATCCTGAAATACCTTCGAGCGTGTGGAGATAATATCTTCAAATCCGCCTTCGGTATTTTTGAGCATGTTCATGATGTCATCGCGGGTGAGTCTTACGTTGAATATGTTCTTCTCTCTGAAGTCAATGCGATGTTCCTTGAACCATTTCTTCGCTTTTCTACATGAAGAACAGCTTGGTGTTGTGTACATTTGAATCATAGTGATGACCTCCCTTTAAAGCGGTCGATTTGTACTTTTTTTTACTTGAATCACCTGAATTAGTGA
>JASMTQ010000099.1:0-14236 GCA_041694275.1 Caryophanales bacterium | reverse complement strand
ACAAACAAAGACCCGAAGGCCAATTTGTCAGTACGTGATGATGGTACCCCTATTGCCTTTGACGGCTTCGCTTGCGTCTTTGAGTTCACCGATGATTGCTTTGGAGCCGGGTTTTCTCGTGACGAAATCAATGGCGGATTCGACTTTTGGGAGCATGCTGCCTTTCGCAAACTGCCCTTCTTCAATGTAGGCATTGGCTTCCTTGACGTTCATGGAGACGATTTCCTTTTGGTCTGGTTTGTTGAAGTTGATCATAACGCGGCTTACCGCAGTAAGGATAATGAACCGGTCCGCATCGATGATTTCAGCGAGGCGCGCACTTGAAGAATCCTTGTCGATGACGGCCGCTACGCCTTTGTAGCCTTCTTCTGTTTTGATAACGGGAATGCCTCCACCGCCCGATGCGATGACCACGGTACCTTTTTCTTGAAGCGTCCTGATGCTCGCAGCTTCAAGAAAATCAGTGGGTTTTGGGCTCGCCACAACGAAGCGGTACCCTCTTCCACTGTCTTCGATATATTCAAGGCCGGTTTTTTCCTGGTCTTTTTGAATGCTTGCCTCATCAGGATAGAAAGCTCCGATTGGTTTTGATGGGTTTTTAAACCCGGGGTCATCCTTGTCGACGACGGTCTGGGTGACGATGGTTGCGATGTCTCTTTCAATTTTTCGTTTGTCGAGTTCATTTCTTATCGCATTTTGAAGATGAAAGCCGATATAGCCCTGTGACATGGCACCACATTCGGGCAAAGGCATGAGCGGAACTTTTTCATTTGTCTTTGAGGCCGTTTCAAATGCACTTTGAATCATGCCCACCTGGGGGCCGTTTCCGTGAACCAGAGTGACTTCGTGTCCGGCCTCGATGAGATCGGCCACACTACGTCCTGTGTGCTTGACGAGTTCTCTTTGTTCATCAGGGGTATTGCCTAAGGCGTTTCCGCCTAATGCTACGACTACTTTCATGGAATGTCCTCCTCGTAATTATGGTCTATTCATACTATGTACGATAACGCTTACAAAGTCAAGTGCGTGAAAAAAGCCCGCAAAATCGCGGGCATTATCTATTCAATTCCTGCCGCCAGAAATTCATGGAGGTAGCGCGTACTTACGATGATCTCAATCATGGTTTCCTTTGAATACGCATCCACTTCATTGGCCTTCAAGTCACTTGGTTTGGTCACTTCATCGGTTTCTTCAAGCAGGATTTCAAGTATGAGACGCAAGGTGGTCTCGTCTGTTTTGCTGAGAAGCTGTTTTTGTTTTCTGAGTTTTTTGAAATACGTCTTGTTCGGTTGGTGACGAATGCCTGTCTTCTTCGAATGGTTGATTTCGGCCATCAGCATCTCCTGGTTTAGCTTGATGAGTTTTTCAATGGTCTTCTTTTGTTTTTCAGTCATTGGTCACTTCCTCAAAACTGGCGTGGAATATCACTTTTTCTTCTCCGTTTTCAAACCAGGCTTTGGCATTGTGCTGATTCATGATGAGGCGTATGATGTGAAGGCCGACCCCCGAGCCTTTTTCCGTGGCTTTGGAAAGGGTGGTTTCATCCAAAAACGCCTGTATAAGCTCTTTGTTCATCGACGCTTTCGTATTCGTGATTGCGACGTGTACTCTGTCGCCCGTGTCAATGGTGATAGACAGGGTCGCACCCTTTTCACTATGTTTGGCAGCGTTTGAAAACACGTTTGAAAATGCGAGTTTGAGCTTCTCTTTGTCTCCTTTTACATACACGTCTTTTCCTGTAAGACTATGGGTGATGTTTTCCTTTTCAAGCAGGGTTTTTGATTCACCGAGTGCTTCTTCGATGACTGTCTTTAAATTGATGATAGTGAACGTTTCCAAGTAGCTCGGTCTATCAACCTTGTAAGTATCCATGATGCCTTCAATGAGTGATTTTGATTTCTGTATCTCATTTTGGATGAGTTCGAGCTGTTCTTTTATGTCTTCCTCTTTTTCGAAGACGCCATCTCTTAAAGCCTCACTGCTCGCTTCAATGACACTAAGGGGCGTTTTCATTTCGTGAGAGAGGCTTGCGATGAAGTCCTTCCTGTCCTTATCAAGGGTGTTTTCACGTTCAAGGCTTTCTTTAAGACGGCTGTTTTGGGCGTTTAATCGTTCCATGCTGTCTTCTAGGTTTCTGCGCATCACATTGATGTTTCTTGAAAGGGTTGCGATTTCGTTGTCGCCCTGCACTTCTTCTATGGGTGCGAAATCAAGATTGGCGATGCGTTTTACTGAGTTATTCAAATGTTTGAGGGGTAATGCGATATGTCTGGCATTCAAAAAGGTCAGACCGGCAAGCAGGACGACAGTGATTAGGGAAGATACGCCGAGGAAAGTAATGACATCCCCAATGATTGCTTCAACAGGTTCAATTGGCATGACGGTGAACATGGTGTAGGCTTCGTTGTTTACGGTGAGTGGACTCACGAACACATAGTATTCACCAAACCTGTCTTCACTTTTGAAATATTCCCCTTCAAGTTCTGTTTCACTGAATGATTCAGTGTTTTTGTCTTCAAGCAGATACCCAGTAATAAGCTGACTCAAAGTCGCGTAGCGTTCATTGGATTTGTCGATGTCGGTGATAAGGCGTGAAGTGAGGGTGAGGCTTTCTCCTTCAAAATCGACAAGGCTTTCTATATTAAGCGAATCCTCTGATTCATCGTAAGAAAACGTTTCTTCGCCAATGGTGATGGACAAGGGAAAGTAAAGCCCGCCTTCTCTGTTTTCAACGAGCGTTATTCTTGTTACGTTCGAGCCCACCTGAAATGCGTCTTCATACACTTCCTTGGAAATATAAGGCGGAATCACGGCTTCATAGCCTCCCATGGAGAAGGTGTCACTGTCTTCAAGATCGAAGTAGGGTTCCTCTCCGTCTAAAAACGCAGTGACATAAAAGCCTTTTTCTTCTGCGAAGCGGGTAATGAGAGGGTCCATCTGTGAAGCGGCACTTGTTTCTATGGTGTTTGTCCTGCTTTCAATGGCTTCTATCGTTTCATCAACACGTCTTTGTTCATAGTAGCTTTCAAAAACATAATTGAAAAAAAGAAACTGAATGAGAAGCACGCCTAAAAAGATGAGAAGGGTTCTATAGAATATCGAAAGCGCGATGCCTTTGTTCATGCTAATCCTCCTCATCGAGTCTGTAGCCTACGCCGCGTACGGTCTTGATCATGGTTGAATACGGTATACCGAGTTTTTTTCTGAGGCTTTTTATAAACGCATCAACGATGCGTTCCCCGGCAAACGAATCATAGTCCCACACATGTTCCAGGATTTGATCGCGGCTCAGGGTAAAGCCTTTTTGTTCCAGCAAAAATCCAAGCAGATCGAATTCTTTTTTGGACAGTTCCACGGGTTTACCTTCAATCTCGACACGATGACGATCCAGATCATATATGAGGTTCTTGATACCTAGTTGACTCTTGTTTTCCTTGTAGTGCCCTTCGTAGCGTTCAACGAGGTTGTTCACCTTCGCGACAAGGACCTTGGGTGAAAAGGGCTTGGTCACATAATCGTCGGCTTTCAGGTCGTAGCCTTTTAGTTCATAGTCCTCTCCTGTCAAGGCGGTCATCATGACAATGGGAACATCACTTTTTTTCCTGATTTCACCGAGTACTTCCCACCCGTCCATTCTCGGCATGGTGATATCGAGTATGACACAGTCGTAGCCTTTGGTATTAAACTGCATAAGGCCTTTTTCTCCGTTGTAAGCGGAATCGACTTCAAACCCGCTTTTTTCAAAAACGGATTTCAATATTTTTACAAGTGACACTTCATCTTCAATAATAAGTATCGGTTTCAAGACAATCCCTCCTTGTTCACTATTAATGATAGCACACGCGCGCAAGCTTTTCACAAATTCACAAAACTTTCACATAAGGTTCACAGAATCTTCACACAGCTGCGTTATACTTTGGGTGTAAGTTAGAAACCACCCCATTTAAAGGAGAGATATTTTATGAAATCATTATTCAAACCAATTTTAACCATTGCCGCCATGGCCACACTCGTATTTGGTGTTGCGGCATGCACAACCGATTCAAATGGCATTACAGCAGGGCTGTCAAGCGATCAGACGATTGCGTATTCGACCTACATGGCCGGCGCATTCATGGCCGATAGCCAAGAGACTGCTGAAGAAGGCACCACTTCAAACGATTCAAGCGTCATGAACCTAGCAACAGGCACCGAGGAAGAAGCAATGCTCGCCATTGAAGAAGAACTCGGTGAAGTCAACGACTACTTTGAGCGTCTAAAAGTGTTCCTCGATAACGGAATGGAAAACCCATTCACAATCGATCAGGACCTGGATGTTGAAGGCGACTGGGACATTACCATGGGCTACACCGTGGAAGGCAAAGACTACACCATCCTTCTCAATGAAGACAGTGAAGGCACTCTTACTGGTACTTTGATCATTGATGGCGTGGAATACGACGTCGAAGGGTACAGAGAAACAGAATCTGAAACTGAAGATGAAGATGAAAATGATGCGGATGAGGAAGAAGATGAGGATTCAGACGATGAAGCTGATGTAGAAGAAGATACAGACACTGAAGACGACCAGGAGACTGACACAGAAGAAAACACTGAAGAAGCAGTCGTCACAGAAACTGAAGAAGAAATCTATCTGAAAACCATCGACAAAGAAAACTCTGATAATTACATTGAAATCACCATCGAAACTGAACAAGAAGATGAAGAATACGAGTTTGAAATGAAACTTGAAAGCTTGATCGACGGTGTAGAAAAAGACATGAAAATCGAATTCGAAGTAGAGAACGATGAAGTATCCATCGAAATGGAAACACAGGATGGCAACAAATACGAATTCGCTCGCGAAACTGAAAACGACAACGATGATATCGAATACGAATTCGAATACACTGTAGACGGTGTTGAAGGCGAAGTTGAACTGATCGTTACCACCAACGAAGCCGGAGAAGAAATCTATCGTTATCACATTGAAGAAGACGGCGAAGAAAAAGACGTTGAATTCGACGATGATGATGACGATGATGAAGACGAAGACAGTGAAGAAGATACAGACAATGAAGAAAGCACCGACGACGAAGAAACCACTACCGCTTAAGTTGAACACTTGAGATAGCATCATCCTCCATTGAAAAGCATCCGGCAGGCGGATGCTTTTCTTAATGTTACTATCTTTCTCTTTCAGAAATTACATATATGATAATGTGATCAATAGGGATTGTGGCTAAGAAATTCCCCGCTTTAATGGGCAATCTATAATTTTATATAAAAATTCACAGAACCTTCACATTCTCCTGATATAATGATACTGTATTTATATGAGGAGTGTTGCCTATGAAAAAAGTTCTAGTTCTGCTTTTCATGCTTTTTTCTCTCAGTCTTGCTGGGTGCGAAATTCCTGAAAACGTTCCTGATCCAAACTCCCCAGATGGTCCCGAGCCCAAAAACGGAGACTCCACCGAAGAGCCTATCGCAAAAACCGATACTAAAACGCTCGCCTATTCAACCTATCTTGCAGGCAGTCTTCTCTCTCAAAGTGAGCCTCAAAACAATGAATCAGGTTCGAAAGCACCAACCCTTTTGAATACTGAGACGGAAGCCATGACCAAGATTGAACAGGAACTTGGTGATGTTAGTACCTATTTTAATCGTCTCAGAGTCTTTTTGGATCACGGTCTTTCAAATCCGTTTACCATCGAAGACGATCTTGATGTGAACGAAGATTATGCGTTTGAGATGCGCTACACTGTAGAAGAAAATACCTACACCCTTCTATTCAACGAAGATGAAGACGGTGTATTAAACGGCATCCTCATTACCAGTGGCAAGGAATTCACCTTGTCTGGAGAGCGCGAAAGTGAAAATGAAGACGGTGAAAGTGAAGAAGAAATCTATCTTAAAACCATTGACAATGAAAATGAGAACAACTTCATAGAAATTGAAATGGAATCCTCCATCGAAGACAATGAAAATGCGTTTGAAATGGCCCTTCACAGCGTGATTGACGGCGTAGAAAAAGAGCTATCGATCGAATTTGAAAGTGAAGAGGGTGAAGCGTCCATCGCCATAGAAACTGAAAACGGCAATAGTTACAGTTTTGAACGAGAAAGCGAAGACGACGGTGTCACCGAGTACTACTTCGAATATGAAATCGACAGTACAGAAGGTGAAGTCGAACTTGTTATCACAAGGCAAAACGATGGTAGCGAAATTTACACCTACACAATCGAAGAGGACGGAAATGAAAAAGTCATTGAGGAAACTGAAGATGATGACGATGATGAAGATGAAACAGACGATACAGATGATGATGAAGAAGAGGGCGAGGATGACTCCCTTTCCCTCTGAATCTTCGTACAAAAAGGGAACCCTTGGCTCTTTATCCCCTTCCCCTAAGCCATGGGTTCCCTTTTTGTTTGTCTGATCAGTAAGCGGCAATATGTCCATCGCACCTGGATTCAGTGCCTCCGGTATATACGCCGGTTTTTTTATTTCTCAAAATAATCTGGCCTCTGCCAAAGACCTGCAGTCGGTGTTCGATTCTAATTTGGTGACCTCTTCTTTCAAGGGATTTTACCAAGTGGTGAGGCATGGTGGGTTCAACCATGATAGTCTTCCCTTTTTCCCATTGCCAGCGTGGTCTGTCAAGCGCAGCCTGTGGGTTCAAGTGATCATCTATCATACTGGTAACGACTTGGAGATGTCCCTGGGGTTGCATGAATCCACCCATGACACCAAACGGTCCGATGGGGATGTCCCCTTCCATCAGGAATCCTGGAATAATGGTGTGGTATGGGCGTTTGCCCGGTGCAAGCGCGTTTTGGCTGTCCTTGTTCATAGAGAAATTATGGCCTCTGTTTTGAAGGGCAATGCCGGTGCCTTCGACGACTACGCCACTTCCAAAGCCCATGTAGTTGCTTTGGATGTAGCTAACCATATTTCCATCTTTATCGGCCGTACTAAGATACACCGTACCGTGATCTTTGAAGGCCCCGGGTTCAAACGCCTGCGCTTCATCGCTGATAAGTTTGCTTCTCTCTTCAAGATAGCGGTCATCAAGGAGTGTTTTCTCATTGATTGTCATCGTATTTGGTTCACCGATGTAGTGTTTCCCATCTTCAAAGGCCAGTTTCAAAGCTTCGATGTTCTTGTGAAGTGCGTCTGTCTCAGAGTCCGTTGCCGTTTCAAGGTGATTGAGGATGCCTAGTGCACTGAGAGCGACCATCCCCTGCGTATTTGGAGGCAGTTCATAGACGTCAATTCCCTTGTAGTTCATACCGAGGGGCTTCACCCATTCGGGCTTGTGGTTTTTCAAATCCTCTTTTGTGATATACCCACCATGTTTTTTGGAAAACTCATCAATTTTTTCGGCAATTTCGCCTTCATAAAATGCCATTGCATTGGTTTTCCCAATCATTTCAAGCGTATCTGCGTGATCAGGAAGCTTGATGATATTGCCTGATTCAGGAACGTTGTCTCCCGCCAAAAAGGTTTCAAACAAAGGCTTGAATACATCGCTTTTGAGAATTCTGTCATAGGCCTTGAACGCATTTTTGAAATTCTCAGCAACATGTGGGGAGAGTGGATAACCTTCTCTTGCGAGCGTAGCGGCAGGTTTTAACACTTCTTCGAGCGGTAACGCACCGAAACGTTCACTGAGCGCCGCCCAAGCAGATGGGACGCCAGGTACGGTAACGGGTTCCAGTCCGAATTTGGGCATTTCATCGTAGCCCTTTTTCTTTAGGGCTTCGATGGAAAGCGACGAAGATGCTTTGCCTGAAGCGTTCAATCCGTGCAATTTGTCATTCATATAAACTATCGCAAAAGCATCTCCACCGATGCCGTTGCTGGTAGGCTCCACAACAGTAAGTGCCGCAGCTGTCGCAATGGCGGCGTCTACAGCGTTTCCACCTTTTTTCATGATATCGATACCAACTTGAGCTGCTTTTGGCTCGGATGTCGCAACCATGCCGTTTTTTCCATGAATGACATTTCTTCTTGAACTGTAAGGGTAGTGGTGATACGCATCTTTATTAAACATAGAAACCTCCTGGTAGTGATGAATGTATAGTAAGACATTTGAAAAAGTTTTTGTAAACTTACACTTAGTGTAACCGCTTTTTACGATTTGTGGTATAATAAGCGTGAATTTCTGGGGAGGGATTTGAAGTGAATAGTATGGATTATACGTTGAAACAAAACCAGATGGTTAAATACCAGCTGAAACACAGGGGAATCGAGGATGAAGACGTGCTTGACGCTTTTTTGAAAGTGCCAAGACACGAATTCGTCGATCCATTTTACAAAAACGTAGCGTATGAAGATCAGCCTTTGCTGATCGGCGAGGGTCAAACAATTTCTCAGCCTTACATCGTGGCGCTCATGAGTGAAGCACTTGATATCAAATGGGAAGACAAGGTTTTGGAAATCGGAACGGGTTCAGGCTTTCAAGCCGCAATACTTTCGCACCTGGCAAAAGAAGTCTACACCATCGAAAACGTTGAACCGCTTTATCACAAGGCAAAACGAAATCTTAAAGCGCAGGAAATCGACAACGTGAATACGGTACACGGCGATGGAAAAGAAGGGCTTCCTGACCATGCACCGTTTGACAAGATCATTGTGACCGCTGCGACAGATGAAGTTCCTGTCTCGCTTTTAAAACAGCTCAAGGTCGGTGGACGGATGATTATTCCACTAGGCAGCCGCTTAAATCAGGAGCTTACCCTTATAACCAAACATGAAAACCGAAACTGCAAAAGGGAAAATCTCGCTTTATGCAGATTTGTTCCGCTTATATAAAACGCAAGCCAATGCTTGCGTTTTTTTATTTGAGACTATCAAGATACGCTTTGAAGCTGTCTTTCAAGTCATCGCGTCTGAGTGCGAATTCAACGGTGGCTTTAAGGAATCCGAGTTTGTTTCCAACGTCATAGCGGATGCCTTCAAAATCATAGGCGACCATTTTCTGTTTTGTGGCCAGTTCCTTGAGCGCGTCAGTGAGCTGGATTTCTCCGCCTTTGCCAGGTTTTGTGTTTTCAAGGATTTCAAAAATTTCAGGGTTGATGATGTAGCGTCCAAGAACCGCAACATTGCTTGGTGCGTCACCTCTATCCGGTTTTTCCACCATGCCGCTCACACTGTAAAGACGATTGCCCAGTTGTTTACCATCAACGATTCCGTATTTCGAGACATCGTCCCAGTCTACGGTTTGAACACCGAGGACGGAGGCATCTTCTTTTTCGTAGACTTCCATCATCTGTTTGAGGCAGGGTTTGTTTTCGTTATAGACGATATCGTCACCCAGCATAACTGCAAACGGCTCACTGCCAATAAAGCTTTTGGCTCTGTGAATTGCGTGACCAAGGCCAAGCGGTTCTTTTTGTCTGATGTAGTGAATGTCAACCATGTCACTGATGGCACGGACCTGTTTGAGTAAGTCATCCTTGCCTTTTTCTTCAAGCACCATTTCAAGTTCGATAGAACGGTCAAAATGATCCTCGATAGAGGTTTTGTTTCTACCGGTGATGATAAGTATTTCTTCGATACCAGAATCAACCGCCTCTTCAATGATGTATTGAAGCGTTGGTTTATCGACAATAGGCAGCATTTCCTTTGGTTGTGCCTTTGTTGCGGGTATGAAACGTGTCCCGAGACCCGCGGCTGGAATAATGGCTTTTCTTACTTTCATGGTTAATGAATCCCCTTTCAATATGCAGTATCTTCATTATATAAAAAAAGGCCCCTATATGAAAGGGCCTGAGTGAAATCTTATAAAATGTCCAATCTATCCGCAATGCGGATATAGGCTTCAAGGCCTGTTTTAAGAACGGATTCGTCAAAGTTGAATCTCGGACTGTGAAGGGGATAGGTGAAGCCCTTTTCTTCATTTTTAGTGCCAAGAACCATAAAGTAGCCAGGTACTTCTTCTTGGTAGTATGCGAAATCCTCCGCAAGAAGCATGGGCTCCATGATCTCGTATTCGTCTTCATTGAACGTATCCAGCATCGTCGCATGCAGATCTTCGTTGTTGACAACAGGGGGATAGAGATCTTTGAACATGGTGTCTATTTGTACGTTGAATGACGCTTCAACGCCTTTGTTGATCCGTGTGATCGTGGATTTCAAGGTTTCATAGGTCTCCTTGTCAAAAGCACGAAGCGTGCCTTCAATCTCCGCTTTTTCACTGACGACATTTCGGCTTCCACCGCTTTTGATGGAGCCGACGTTGATAATCGCAGCTTTTCTAGGGTCGATGAATCTGCCCATGACACTGTGGTACTGCGTTACGAGATGGGACGCCGCCAAAATGGCGTCTCTTCCAAGATGGGGCTGTGCACCATGGGTCCCAAGTCCGTGAACGGTCACGTCCACTTCGCCGTCCTGAGCCATGAGGGTTCCTGATTTTAGGCCGAGGACCCCTTCAGGCAGTTCAGGATAAAGATGCATGCCGAAAATGGATTCGATGTTGTAGGTTTCAAGCACGTCTTCGTTGATGACTTCTTTAGCCCCTCCGCCGGTTTCTTCAGCGGGTTGGAAGATGAAGACGATTGTCTGGCTTGGTGCAGGCTGCTCTGCGATAAACGCCGCAAATGCAAGGAGCATCGTCATATGGCCGTCATGACCACAAGCGTGCATGTTGCCTGGATGTTTGGACTGATAGGGCGCATTGGTGTTTTCAAAAATAGGCAAGGCGTCCATGTCACTTCTAAAGGCCACGGCCTTTGGACTCTGCCCTTCTCTTTTGGCGATGATGCCACTTTGCGCCGTTTTTTCTGTCTGGTATCCAAGGCTTTGAAGTCGGGCTTCAACGTAGGCGCTCGTTTTTGGCAGATCAAACCCCAGCTCCGGAATCTCATGGAGCGCGCGACGGGTGTCACGCACCGTATTTTCATACGCGTGCGCAAGATCCGCGTGTCTATTTGTTTTTAAGTTGTGTGTTGGTTGCATAGTATCACCTGTTCAAAAGAAAATGCGCCCACGAATCGAGGTCGTGGGCGCATGAAAAATCAATCATACCCCACTTTATAAAAGCACATTCCGTCCACCTTGGGAAGTTTAGGAACAGTCTCACGGCTATTCGCCCTGAGCCCAGCATGCGCTTCGGCGTCTTTCCCTTTCCCCGAGGGTACTCATGATTGACGCGCCTCTTTCATAAAGCTATTGTGTGCAGTGTAGCACAGGGTCAGCGTAGTGTCAATTTATTGACCCTGAAATCCTCTGTTAAACGTTTTCACTTTCAAACACGCATTTTCCATCAAAATAGGTTTTTCGTACCGTGATGGTTTTAAGGGTGTCTTCATCCACATTGAAAGGATCCTTGTCGATAACGATGAAATCCGCCATGTTGCCTTCTTTTAGGATGCCTCTATCTTCGATGTAATACTGTCTTGCGGCATTGGCGGTAATGGAGCGGATGGCGTGGTAGGCGGATACTTTTTGATCAGGCCCGAGTACGTTGCCGTCTTCATCAATTCTTGCGACCGCGCTCCAGACGAGGGTGAAAGGATCAGGCGGCGTGACTGGTGCGTCGTTGTGCGAGGTGTAGTTGACACCATGCGTTTCTGCGCTTTTCAAGGGATCAAGGCGTTTCGCGCGGTCTTCTCCAAGGTACTGTTCACGGTGGGGTTTGCCCCATACGTAGGTGTGAACCGGGAAAAACGACGCTTCCATGTCCATTTTGGCCATGCGTTTCAAATGATCCTCGCTTGCCATTTGCGAGTGGATAATGATATTGCGTGCGTCACTCGGATGCAGTTCTTCTGTGGTTATAATGTTTTCAATGCCCTGGTCGCCGTTGCCATGGGTGGCGTACTGACGGTCTTTGGCATTTAAAAAGGCGACTTTTTCTTCGTAATCTTTCATGTCCCACGCGGCGTAGCCTCTATAGTCTTTATCCTGGGTTCTTGTCTTGTGGGGTTTGAAATAAGGTTTTTTAAGGTGGGCTGTATACCCTTGGATGGAGCCGTCAATGAACATTTTCATCGGGCCCATGGTGATTTTTTTGAATAGCCCGAGGTACGTTCCCTGCTTGATGTCTACGGCTTTGTCTTTTCGAAGATCATCACCCACGGTCTTGTTGAAGATGATTCTGGTTTTGAGTTTGCCAAGGAATGCCGCAATGGTAATGCCTATGAGTCCCAGCAATCCACCCGTAAACTTTGATTCCATACGTTTCCCCTTCCCTTTACTGTTTTATAATATATCTTGATTACTAAATTCCAGTAATGAAAAACGATCCGAAAACCGTTCCAAAGACAAACCCGATCAAAGCGCCGGTCCCGGCGCTTTTCGCAGCCATCGGTCTCTCGCCTTGCCAGACCAGGAATAAAATGAGTCCGACAAGGGGGAAGAAAAATCCAAGAATTCCCCAGACAAAGGTGTCGCCTTCTTCATTTTGATGTCCACCAAGTTGACTCACGTAGGCATCGTCATAATGGTTTTCTTTTCTATTGACGGGCTGACCACAGTTCGGACAGACCTTGTAGTGTGGTTTGAGCGGTTCTCCACAGTTTGTGCAGTATTTTTCCATGTCATCCAGCCTTTCTCACGTGTTATGCAGCTTGTGCGCCCATGAAGATTCCAAGGATGAAAAGCCCGATGAATATAACGCCAAATCCAATCATGGTTCCTATTAGAACCGCGGTTGCTGCCTCGGCTCTTTCTCTTTTCATCTGGAAGTAAAAAGCAATGCCTATGGGTGGTGCAAGCAAGCCAAGCACCGTCCACCAAAAAGTCTTTTCAACTTTTTCAGGGGTGCTGTTTTCACTCTTTTTTGGTTCTTGCATGGTCTCATCTCCAAAATCTATAATTGTGCGCCGGCGACGGTTGCCAAAAACATGAAGCTGAGCAAACTAATGACAACACTAACGAGCGCGCCAGTCCCTGCACTTTTTGCAGCAAGCGGTCTTTCAGTCTGCCACACGAGATAAAGAATGAGTCCGACAACCGGAATGAAAAAGCCAAGAACGGCCCATCCGAATGTACTGCCTTCAGGGTTGTAGTCTGGGTGCTGTTGGTAAGATGGTTGTGTGTGTGGCGCTTCATAAGAGGCGAATGGATCCGCGTCACTGCTTTGATCAAGCGCCTGTCCGCATGAAGGACATACCTTGTAGTTCTCTTTTAGAGGTTCGCCGCAGTTCGGGCAATAATTCAGTTTGGCCATAGTATTACACTCCTTAAAGTTTTATATATAACTTGGTGCACCCGGTTGGATAATCACCATGGTGAAGAAAAACATGAATGCGATTGCTGAGAGTACGATGCTTACGAACGCGCCTTTGATAGCATAGGATGCAGATTTTGGACGTGTCCTGTTTAGTGCGAGGTAAAGCACAATCCCTGCGATAGGTACAAAAAAGCCGATAAACGCAAAGATGATAGGCAGCTCTTCGTTTGGTGCATTTGGTCTGCTTCTTGGTTCATGCGCCTTTAAACCGTATTGAGAATTAGGTCCTGTTCTTTTTTGAGATTGATTCAGGTGATAACCGCAGTGAGGACAAATGGGTTTCTTATCATCGATAAACCCATTGCATCTCGGACATGTAGTATTCATAGACACCTCTTATAAGTACCTCTTACAGGGTTTTTCATCAAGCCACGCAATGAATGGCATGGCAAGAATATAGGCAAGAATATATGAGAGCACATCCACCCACTTGAAGTTTCCAGGCATGATGAGCTGAAAAAATTCAAATACCAAAAACATGACAAGTGTAAATCTGTAAAGCCAAACAGGTGGGTCAAACGACAAAATCCTCATCAGTATAGAAAGCGCAATCAGCATCATGAAAACAGCCAGGAAGTCGCCGAAACTGTTGTAAAAAACGTATTCCAAAACCGTTTCAGGCGTAAAGTCACTACCAGCATTCTCATACACGTATGAAAAAAGCCTGTTCAGTATGACGTCTTGAGGCTTGAACGCACTATAAAACCAAAAATTGAGAGTGGTTATGAAAACAAGCACAAGCCCACCGATCACAATACGCTTCATAAGTCCTCCCATTACAAATAAGCCGTTACGAGTTATATTTTACCACAAATTTTATAATATTTATCCTTTTATCCGATTAATAGAGAAATATTGATTGTTGATATACAATAGATGTGAGACCTAGTCTTGAAAAATAAAAAGGTGATCCGTATCCTATAAGTGTAACTACCAAACCACACAAAGGGAGGATACGAACCACATGTGTAGTATATCACAAACCATCAAGCGCTGTGAACACGATTTGAA
>JASMTQ010000098.1:0-3986 GCA_041694275.1 Caryophanales bacterium | reverse complement strand
AACAGGGACACCAGGACGCCGAACTCAGAACCAAGCACGTCATCAGTGCGCTTGAAGCGCTAGGGTATGAAGTTGATCTTTTAGATATCAAGGTTGCGAACTTCAACCGTATAGAAGGCAGAGAAGCGACCTACGAACTGATTGAGGATTTTGGAGATACGCTTGAAATCATCATTTCCAACAACGACGCGATGGCCGTAGGTGCGGTAAGCGCCCTTGAAAACGAAGGCTACATTGAAGAGACCAATGAAGACGGTGAAATCACCCACGCAAGTGAACCCTGGCTGCCTGTCATCGGGATCGATGGGCTTCCAATCGCGACCGACCTCATTGAAAGCGGACACCTTTATGCGACCGTGCTCAATGATTCTGAAGAGATGTCAGGTGCCCTGGTTGAAATGATGCGCATCGTCGCAAACGATAAGGACTTCACGGATTTTTCCTACACTCTTGAAGAGGACACATACGTGTGGATAGAGTACAAGACCTTCTCACTTGATCTTGAAGAGGAAGCGCCCGAAGAAGAAAACACTACGGACAACGACGTTTCAGAAGAATAAAATCAAGCGCTGTGTAAAATATCATAAAAACTGTATAAATAAACACATTGTTAGACCTCCATTTTCACGCTATACTGAAAGCGCTTAAAACAAAAAAATATGGAGGTAACTATGAAAAAAGTAACAGTTTTGGTACTAAGTTTCATGCTTGTTCTAACGCTCGCCGCTTGTGGCGGTGAAGACCTGGACATCGGTATCGTACTCCCAACAAGAGACGAACCACGCTGGGTTCAGGATGAAGAACGTTTTGAAGATCTTCTAGCAGACACAGACTATTCAGTTGAAATCCTTTTCAGTGATGGAGACACTTCAACTGAACGTGAAAACGTTGAAACCTTGATTTCTCAGGGCATTGACGTACTCATCATCACCGCACAGGATGGCGGCGCTGCAGGCGCAGCGGTGGAAATGGCCAAAGACGAAGGTATCACAGTCATCGCCTATGACCGTTTGATCACCGATACAGACGCAGTGGATTACTATGTAACATTCGACAGTATCCAAGTTGGTGAAGCACAAGCGCAATACCTTGTGGACCAAGCCGGCGATACTACAGGAAACCCACTTTATCTTTATGCAGGTGGAACATTCGACAACAACGCCTTCCTATTCTTCGAAGGTGCATGGAATGTCCTTCAACCTAAAATCGCCGATGGCACATTCGACGTCATCAACTCTTCTGAAGCGGTAGCCCTCTCTGATACAGCGGAACTTACCCGCGGTGAAATGAGTGACATCATGGGTCAAATCGACACTGAATGGGATTTCGAAACAGCAATCACTCTTGCTGAATCCGATCTTACCAGTGCATCCGCCGCAGACAAAGGCGAAGTCTTCATCTTGGCACCTAATGATGGTACTTCACGTTCAATCGCGGATACCTTCGCAGATGATGACGACGTAACAAGTTATCATATTACTGGTCAGGACGCAGAAAGTGAATCCATCCAGTACATCATCGACGGACAACAATCCATGACCGTGTTCAAAGACGTAAGAATCCTCGTAGAAGATGCTTACAACATGGCCATTGACGTTCTTGAAGGCAACGAAATCGATACTACCGGCACTTATGACAACGGTGAAATCGATGTACCTTCAAAACAAACCGAAGTCATCACAGTAACCCAGGACAACGTCAAAGAAGAAATCTTTGATTCTGGTTACTACGATATCGACGACTTCGACAACACTGATTCACTAGACTAAATTTAACCGTTAATGATTGATAGTGGTGGTGGCGTTCCACCACCACTATTTTTATTGCAGAAGGGAGCGAAGTATGAGCAAAATCCTGGAAATGAACCATATCACCAAAGACTTTCCCGGTGTACGCGCACTTGATGATGTCAGTTTTGCCGTAGAAGAAGGCGAAATCCACTGTCTCGTCGGTGAAAATGGTGCAGGCAAATCCACCCTCATGAAAATACTTTCTGGTGTCTATGCACATGATACATACAAAGGAGACGTCCTTTACAAAGACGAAATCCGCAAATTCGAAAATATAAAGGATTCAGAGAACCTGGGCATTGCGATCATCAACCAGGAACTCGCACTTGTACCAGAAATTCCAGTATACGAAAACGTCTATTTGGGGCATGAAATGGCCAGGGCTCGTTTCATCAACTGGAATGAAACCATCAGAGAATCTAAGAAGCATCTTGAAAAGGTCGGCCTTCATATCAACCCTACAGTACCGACAAAGTCCTTGAACATCGGACAAAGACAGCTTATCGAAATCGCCAAGGCCCTCTCCAAACAGGCGAAGGTCATTATTTTTGACGAGCCGACGTCATCACTCAACGATGAAGAAAGCATGAATCTCTTGAAACTGATCAAACAACTGAAAAAAGAAGGCATTACTTCAATCATGATTTCACACAAACTAAAAGAAGTCATTGAAGTTGCAGATACCGCGACCGTCCTACGTGACGGTAAAGTCATCACCACGCTCAAAAAGGAAAAAGATGAAATCAAACAGCGCGCTATGGTCAAAGCCATGGTCGGACGCGACATCAAAAACGTGTTTCCAGATCACACGGACAAATCGAAAGACGAAACCATTTTGGAAGCGAGAAACATCAATGCCTACAACCGCATGGCAAGACGCCAGGTTGTCAAGGACGCAAGTTTCAAACTGAAAAGAGGCGAAGTTCTCGGTGTGGCCGGCCTTATGGGCGCAGGACGAACCGAACTCGCGCTTTCAGTATTCGGGAATCCGCTTGGCTATGATGTGAGCGGTGAAGTTGACATCAACGGTAAAAACGTGGATTTCTCACACCCTAAAAACGTCATAGACAGGGGCGTCGCCTACGTCAGTGAAGACAGAAAAGGCAACGGCCTCATTCTCATGCAGGATGTGAAGGAAAACATCTCTCTTGCGAATTTGAAAGGCATATCGAAAGGCCCATTCATCAACGAACACGAAGAAGTCGTGGTCGCTGAGAAGTACCGCAAGGACCTGAAAATCAAGACTCCATCTGTTGAACAGAGGGTAAGAAACCTAAGTGGTGGGAACCAGCAGAAGGTCTCACTTGCAAAATGGCTTTACTCAGATCCGAAAATCCTCATCCTCGATGAACCTACAAGGGGCATCGATGTCGGAGCCAAATACGAAATATACACATTAATCAATGATTTTGTGGAAAGAGGACTGAGCATCATCCTGATCTCTTCAGAACTCTCTGAGGTCATCAGTATGTCCGATAGAATCATTGTCATGAACGAAGGAAAAATCGCAGGAGAACTCTCCCGCGAAGAGGCAACACAAGAAAAAATCATGACACTCGCTGTCGAATAGGAGGCTTATCATGCAAGACAATCAAAACAATCTTGAAACCAAATCGAAAGTCAAAAAGTATTTTTCTGAAATGCGCTCGCTCCTGAGTGAACACATCAGGGACTATGGGATGTTCATCGCACTCGCAGCCATCATGCTCTTCTTTGCCATAACGACGGGTGGGCTTTTCATGAGCGCCCGAAACATCTCAAATCTTCTTAACCAAACAGGCTACATCGCTGTGCTTTCAGTCGGGGTGACGCTTGTCATCATCATCCGTCACATCGACCTTTCACTCGGCTTTGCGAGTGGATTTATCGGAGCCCTTGCCGGTGTTCTCCTCATGAACTACGGTATCCCGCTTTTACTTGTCATCCCCCTACTCTTGATTGCGGGGCTCGCGATAGGACTATGGCACGGCTTCTTGGTCGCATTCATGAAGATTCCCGCATTCGTCGCCACCCTTGCGGGCATGTTCATCTTCAGAGGTGCCATCCTGCAAACGCTTAGTGGAACCGGAACCATCGTTATCAGAAACGATGCGTTCAACGCCATTTCAAATGGGTATATCCCAACGCTCTTTCAAATTGAAGGCATTCATATTCTGACCATTCTTCTTGGAGTTATCGGTGTCGCACTATACATCG
>JASMTQ010000097.1:0-5875 GCA_041694275.1 Caryophanales bacterium | reverse complement strand
GCCCCTGCTGTTGACATTGAAGACTTCACAGAGAACTTCAAGGCGCACAAAGAAGAAAGAATGTCAGACTATGAATCAAGACGCAATCAAATGAAAGATCACATCGAAAACCCAATGTCATAACTTAGAAAAATCAAGCATCGAGGCCGTTTTAATTAGCATCGATGCTTTTTTCATGTGAATATATTATTGGATAAAACAGAACTTTTTACAGAGTGCGTGGTAGGATCATCAGGGTCGAAGGCTCTCAGGTACCGGATGACCTCACTTGTGACCTTGGTTGGTGTGCTCGCACCGCTTGTGACTGATACTTTATTGAGGAACATCAGTCGATTGACGTCGATATCCTCTACACTTTCTATCAGGGTCGCGTTTATGCCCGCCTGTATGGAGACTTCCACGAGCTTGTTAGAGTTGTTTGAATATTTGTCGCCGACCACGAAACAGTGATCGATGTCTTTTGGCTGTGTTTTCACAGCGAGCTGCCTTGTCTTGGTTGCGTTGCAGATTTCTTCTATGAGTATGAGTGAGGGGTATTTGTCTTTCAAGGTTTCACTGAGGGAATAGATATCAAACATACTCATCGTGGTCTGGTTTGTAAGGGCGATTTTTTCGTTCTTTATGGTGAGTGTTTCAATGTCTTCTTCCCCGGCCACGATGTGGACGTTCTTCCCAAGGGAACGGGCCGTTTCGCTTTCAGGGTGGTCTTTTTTTCCGATGAAGATGACATCGTAGCCGTCTTTAAGATAGGTCTTCATCGTTTCTTGACTTTTGATTACGTCCTTGCACGTGGTGTCGATGATGTCGAGATTCTTCTCTTCGGCTTTCTTTCTTACCTGTTCACTGACTCCGTGCGCCGTGAACACGACGGTGCCTTTATCTATCTTGTCAAGCAATTCAATACGGCTTACGCCTTTTTCATGCAGCGTTTTTACACCAAGCGCATCAAGATCTTCAACGATTTTCTTGTTGTGGACGATCATGCCAAGGACATGAATCGGTTTTTTGACGTGTGGATTGTGCGTTAGTTTCCTCACGGTATTGATGGCATAGACCACTCCGTGGCAGTACCCTCTTGGGGTCAGTGAGACAACCTGCATGGGATCACATCCTTTGTGTGTTATGATGGTAATGTTTGGCCATTTTAGTGTATAATGGACCATGAGAAAGAGGCGATACTATGATCAAATTCACCAAATCCTACCTTTATGATGCCCTAAACGGACTCGATTTTCAACAGTTAAGTGCCATTCAGGAAAAAGTCATCCCCAAAGCGCTTGAAAAAAGAGACGTCATTGCGGCCAGTGAGACCGGAACCGGGAAGAGCCACGCGTTCCTTTTGCCGATTTTTGATAAACTGAAAGAAAGTGAAAAACACGTCCAGACCGTTATTCTGGCACCCACAAGAGACCTCGCAAGACAGCTTGCACAAATGGCAAGTGAACTCGCGAGTTACTGCGGGGTACCCATCGACATCAGAACCTACACCGGTGGCAACGACCGCGACAAGGAAATGAAACGTCTTGAAAAAAGCCAGCCGCAAATCGTCATCGGAACCCCCGGCAAAGTGTATGACCTTACCGTTAAAGAAAATCTGCTCAAACTCCACAAGGCAAACACCCTCATCATCGATGAAGCCGACATGGCGCTTGAAATCGGATTTTTAAAGGAAATGGAAGCCATTGCGTCCATTTTGAACAATGCCCAGTTCATGATCTTTTCAGCGACCATCCCGCAAACACTCAGAGACTTCATCAAGAAAAGCATGAAAAACCCCTTTGAGATCGACATGGGGTCCAAAGGTCTCACCCGCCTACCCATCACCCACAAATTCATGAAAATGCACGAAACGAATCTCTTTGATACCCTCGACAAACTCATTGGCGCCATCAACCCCTACCTCGCAATGATCTTCGCAAACACCAAAGACGAAGTCGATCTGATTGCGAGCCATCTCCACCAAAAAGGGCTTGAAGTCACCAAACTCCATGGCGATGTGACCCCGCGTGAGCGTAAACAGGTTCTTCGTGATATCGACAAGCTTCGCGTTCAGTACGTGGTCGCCTCGGATATCGCTGCCAGAGGCATCGATATCGAAGGCGTCTCCCACGTCATCAACACGGGCTTTCCAAAAGACATGAAGTTCTATGTCCACAGAGCCGGAAGAACCGGCCGCATGGGCATGAGCGGTGAAGTCATTTCCCTCTATCAAAGAAGCGACGCGGACGCATTTCAATTTCTCATGAAGGAAAACGTCCCACTGCATTTCGTAGACGTCAAAAACGGTGTTTTAAAAGAAATCAAGAGTGATTCAGCCTTGATGCACACCGTCGCTTCAAAAGCCCCACCGAAAAAGAAAAGCCACAAGACCAAAAACGAAAAGGTCAAACCAGGCTACAAGAAGAAATACCACCAAAACCAAAAACGCAGAGGTAGATAATATGCTAAAAATTGGCTCACACGTATCAATGAAGGGCAAGAAGATGTATGAAGGCAGTGTGGAAGAAGCGCTAAGTTACGGTTCAACCACCTTCATGATCTATACCGGCGCCCCGCAAAACACCAGAAGAAAACCAATTGATGAAATGAACATAGAACCCGCGAAAGAGAAGATGAATGACGCAGGCATTGATCCTTCGGACGTCGTCATCCATGCGCCCTACATCATGAACCTCGCAAACCCCGACCCCGAAAAACAGAAATTCGCGGCCGATTTTCTAAGCGAAGAAATCAGAAGAAGCCACGCGCTTGGGGCCAAGGACATCGTGCTTCATCCGGGCTCACACGTGAAAACCGGAAGCGAAGAAGCCGTTAAACGTATCATCAAAGGCCTCAACAAAGTATTCGAAGATACAAAGGAAACCGATGTTCGTATCGCCCTTGAAACAATGAGCGGTAAAGGCACCGAAGTCGCCAGAAACTTTGAAGAAATAAGAGCCATCATCGATGGCGTCGAGCAGGATGAGAGACTTAGTGTCTGTTTCGACACCTGCCACGTGCATGACGCAGGCTACGACATCGTGAATGACCTCGAAGGCGTCCTGAGTGAATTTGATGACATCGTCGGTCTTGAACGCATCAAGGTCCTCCACGTCAATGACTCCAAGAACCCCCGAGGCGCAAACAAGGACCGCCATGCGAATATAGGCATGGGCCATATCGGTTTTGACGCCCTGAGCAGGGTCGTGCATCACGAGACCTTCAAAGACATCCCGAAAATCCTGGAGACCCCTTATATCACAGAGACCGACGACTCGAAGAAAAGACTCTATCCGCCCTACAAGGAAGAAATTGAAATGTTCAGAAGTGAAACCTTCGATCCTGAATTTGTTGAAAAAATTCGAAGGGCACACCAAAAATAAGATTTTATGCTATACTGTAAGTGAGATAGGTCTTGCATGTTGGCAATGACACTCCCGGCTTCGGCCGGAACGATGGGTCGGTGAGATGCTTGGCATCCACCGGCCCTTATCAATAGGTGATTCCATGATCCAAGAACTTCTTGAAAAACACGTCGATGACTTCAAAAGTGTCTCGGTCAAAGACTACATCGCCGCCAGACAAAAACACTTTTCTCATCTTGATGAGGATTTTTCGCATTTAAGAGGGTTTGACACCATCATCACCCTTGCGCTTTCATTCCCTAAAGGGAAACCCAAATACAAGGGAAAAGGCTATGGCATGATTTCAAGGTATGCCCACGGACGGGATTACCATCTCGTATACAAGGAAAAACTAAGTGCCATTGAAAAGGCCCTTGAAGATAAAAACATCAAAGCCCTGGGCTCAAGCGACATATCGCCGATAGACGAACGCTTCGCAGCCTACCTGAGTGGCCTTGGTTATATAGGACACAACCAGTTTCTCATCCATCCTGCGTATGGAACGCATCTTTACCTTGCGACCGTTCTCGTTGATCGCCCGTTTGAGATTGAACCCTACCAGTACGATACATGTGGAGACTGCACCCGCTGCATCGACGCCTGTCCCACGAACGCCCTTTCCAAACAAGGGTTTATAAGAGAACGGTGTCTTTCGTTCAAGACCCAGGAGAAAAGGGCCTATGACCTTGATGTACTCAGTGACTTCAAGACATTCGTTTTCGGGTGTGACATCTGTCAGGACGTCTGTCCCAAAAACAAAGACATAACCCCTGTTAAAAGAGAAGTCTTTGAAAGTGGCGACGAAGCACAGCTTCACCTTGAAAGCGTCCTTGAAATGTCCAACAAGGCGTTCATGCGAACCTATGGACACTACGCTTTCGCGTGGCGTGGCGGCCTTGTGATCAAAAGAAACGCCATCGCGCTTCTTTTCAACCAGAACCTTGATGAAGCCCGCCCGCTCGTAGAAAAGACCTATGAACAATATAGGCACGTCCCATGGTTTGAAGAAACCGTCGCAAAAATCCTTGAAGAATGGAAGATAAAGTCATGAATCACATCGTCCTTTATGAACCTGAAATTCCCCAAAACACCGGCAACATCATGCGCACCGCGGTCGCGATGAACATGAAGCTTCATCTCATAGAACCCATGGGTTTTCGCCTGGATGAAAAATCCATCGCGAGGAGTTCTGTTGGCTATGAAGACAGAATGAACTACGAAGTCCATGACACGTTTGAAGATTTCATGGACGGAAGAAGTGGGCGCTTCGTCTTTCTTTCACGCTACGGCGACAAGGCGCCAGCGAGCGTTGACATGCGTGAAACGGATGAAGATCTCTATCTCATATTCGGAAGCGAATCCTCAGGCATTCCCAAAGAAATCCTCAGGCAATACAGAACCGACGTCTTCAGAGTGCCGATGCACTCAAGCATGCGGAGCCTCAATCTCGCAAATACCGTCGCGATCGTCGCCTACGAAGCCATGCGCCAGCAGGACTTCAAAGGCCTTAGCGGCGAAGAAGTCCAAAAGGGTGCGGATTTTTTGGACCGTGACTAAATTGTATGTAAAGAGATGTTTCAAATGTGCTATAATGCTCGTGTAAGGATGTGATCATATGTCTTTGAAACTCGGAGACAGACTCACGATCCAAAGCTATAAGCACGATACGTTGCTGCATCGAATCTGGACTCAGGCCAAGGTATTGGAACACTCATCTTCTCACGTCGTCATCGCCAACAAGCGTACCCGCGTCATTGAAGCGAACGGACGTTTCTGGCATACGAGAGAACCAAGCGTCGTATGGTTTTACAAGGACCACTGGTTCAACATCATCGGAATGCTCAGAAAAGACGGCGTCTATTACTACTGCAATATAGCCTCGCCCTACGTCATCGACGATGAAGCGCTCAAATACATTGATTATGATCTCGACATCAAGGTGTTTCCAAACGGATCATACAAGGTGCTCGACAGAGGCGAATACAACATGCACAAGAAGAAGATGGACTACCCTGAAAAACTGCGAACCATTCTTGAAACCGAGCTTGAAAAGCTCAAAAGCATGGTCGAAGAAAGACAGGGCCCTTTCCAGGTAGAAGAAGTGAAACGTCAATACGCCAAGTTCCACAAAAAAGTGCTTAAGAAGCAGTGAGTCAAAGGTGCCTAAGGGCGCCTTTTTTTTAATACATCAATAAATTAGATAATGAATCTTATAAACAACTAATACTATCTCTTAAAACCAAATATAAAAAGTTATAGAAGTCCAGATAATTGAGTCATAATATTATAATCCGAATCATATTTATAGAAATGTGATGATTACAACAAGAATATGATTGCTTATGATATGGATAAAAGACCAGTTAGTGTCAAATCTTATTGGAAAATAAATGATAAAGTAAAAGGATAAAGAACTTCCTTTGGCTATAAGCTACGAGGGCTCGATTATCTTGTAACCACTATGGTTGATGTTTCGCATCATCTCGCGATGC
>JASMTQ010000096.1:0-41599 GCA_041694275.1 Caryophanales bacterium | reverse complement strand
GCGCTTTTCCTTACCCTTTTAACAACGTTGTGTGGTGTTTCAAGTTAAGAAACAGGGCAGTCTTTTGCATTGGATTAAGAGACCCGTCCGCCTTGTAATTCATAAAGAGGTGGGGCGCTTTTTTAAAGAGATACGATGCTCCGGCGTACGCACCGCACTCAAATACACGCATGGGTTCGTGAACGCGTATGAAGCCCTCTTTGATGAGTTGATCGACAATCCATTCGCTGTCTTTCTCATCATTCAGATCAACCTTTTCACCTCTGAAAAAGGTGAATTGCCTATCCGGGTAGCGCCTGCTATGGCACCACCCGTCGTAATTGGTGAAGATTCTAAGATGTTTTTGAGTCATGAGAACACTCCTTTTTGGATTTTACCCAAAAAGAAAATCCCTATCAGAAGATAGAGATGATTCCTATCTTCGGACCGAAGTCCCAGGATTTAGCACCTTGCCATCTGGTAGGTTGCTGTACGGTTCGAGCCTGTCTCTGCCGTACTCTTCATAGGTTGATTCCATTATAGCATATTTTTTAAAAAAGAAAATCCCCTCGGAATTGCCGAGAGGAGTGAGCATTTAGGATTTGGGTTCTCTGGTGGCTTCGAGTCCGCCTTTTAAAACGTTGATTTCCTTGAATCCTTTTTTGGAAAGTTTTTTTGCGGCTCTTTTGGATTTGCGGCCGTTGTCGCAATAAAGGTAGAGGGCCTGGTCTTTTGGGACCTTTGTCTGATGCTTGTTCGCAAGACGTGAAACGGAAATGATCCGTGCACCCTTGATTTTGTCTTTTTCGGCCTTTTCTTTCTTTCGGATATCAATGAGCTGGCCTTTGCGCATCCCTTTTTTGAATGTTTCCCATTCGATGACGTTCACGGATTCGGGCGGTGTCTGGCGCATTTTCCAAAACAGATAACCGACTACGAAACCGGCGAGTACCGGGATGGCGATTTGATTAAAGTCTTCCATGGTAACACCTCTTTCAACGTAATTATAGGCAACTGGCCTATTCTTGTCAATAAAACAATTGTCCCCTGCTATGAGTCACACGCAAATAGATGTGATATCATTATATTGGGAGATGATAAGATGGAAAAACAAACAGCACTCATCACAGGCGCATCCGGTGGTCTTGGAAGCGCGATAGCGCTCACGCTTGCAGAAAACGGCTTCAAGATCGCCCTTCACTACCGTTCGAATGAAAAAAAGGCTTTGAATCTGAAAAACACCCTTGAAGACAAGGGGTTTGAGGCCTCGGTGGTTCAAGGGGATCTCACAAGCAAGGATGACATCAGGGACATCGTTCAAAAAACGCTCGACAAGTACGGACGTATCGATGTGCTCGTAAACAATGCCGGTGCTCTTGGAGACGCGCCCATTGATGAAATGAGCCTTGAAGCGTTCGACCGTGTGATGGACATCAATCTAAGAGGCCCGTGGCTACTCACAAAAGAAGTGGTCCCTCACATGAAAAAACGCGCATATGGGCGTATTGTGAACATCTCAAGCGGCGTGGGCAGTCACGGAGCCGCCAACAAATCAAACTATGGCGCCTCCAAGGGTGCGATCAACACCCTGACCAAATCCCTTTGCAAGGAACTCGGCCCCTTCGGCATCACCGTGAACGCGGTGGAGCCGGGCATGATTGAAACCGAAATGACCAGTTATGTGGACGATGAAACCAAAGAGGCTTACATCAGCCGCATTCCAAGAGGCAAACTCGCTCGTCCAAAAGACGTGGCACACGCGGTTCACTGCTTTGCAAGTAAAGAAGCGTCCATGATTAGCGGACAAATAATCGGGGTTAATGGCGGTCTCAGATAAATAAGGCTTCAAAGCGTGTAAATTTACGTGTAGGCTTTTTATGCGGGGTGCTTTGTGATATAATAACCATGCACAATCAGGAGAAGTCATGGTTTTACCATCCTTCCTCATAAGCACCCCTTATCTTCTTGGTCTAGGGATTGGTGCCGCATAGACAACTTTGTCCTTTTGCGAGCTTATCTTTATTCTGGAGGATTTTATTTTATTAAGGGCCCTAACCCATGATTTGAGGCGATGAGTATGAAACAGCTGTTCAAACTTTACATGAAAACCACACACCGCCCTCTTTCACAGTACATCGTGTATCCGAAAAAGGGTAAAATTGCCAAAAAGGCCTATATGCTTATTGGTCTTTTCATCATGGTGCTTGCGTACTACGTTCTATCCCTTTTCAATATTGTACCTCCTTATTTTATGACCGCGGACATCGTTGGCTACATCGCCATCGTCACGCTGCTTTTCCCCTTGCTTTACATCAACGCGAAGACCACGGGCAAAGTCGTTGTTACAACCGATGCCTTCGCTACGCAAAACGTGTTCAGACGCTTTAAGCTTTATCTATACAAGGATGTTCAGAAAGTCAAGCAAACCAGGAAAAACCATCTCAAGATCAAAACGAGAAATGGAAGAACCATCATCAAGTTCCCCGATTACGATACCCAGCTGGAAGGGCTTAAAACCATCTTCAACCACATGGGCTTCTTCGGAGAACGCAAACGTCCACACAAAGTCTTCGTTGAAAACAACCGCATCTCCGTACAGGAACTCACCCCTACAATCGATCCGCAGAGTCAGACACTGCTGGAACGCTTTGAAGACGATTACTACCACGTCACAGTCGATGAACTTGATTCCATACTACTTTACAACGTCCAGATCAACCGCATCAGAATCGTGGACAAGCGACACCTTCTATTAGAACTCTCGCACATGGACATCAAGCTCAATCATCCTGCCAACACAAAAAGAACGGCCATGAAAACCGATGAAGCCATGCTTCTTTTGCAGGACGTGACCCATATCGAACTGTTCACCATCCACAAGGACAAAACAAAGGATGTGGAACTCGTTGGAACCACGCTTGGAGACCTTAAAAAGATCGCCAACCGTTCTGAAATCCAGGAAGCCACATTCAAACCACAAAAAGAAGCCACCACTGCGTCCCTTGAAATCACACAGGGCGTGCGCCGTCAACGTGCGCGTTTCACCTTTACAACGGCCATTCACGGGTTCAATGAACTAAAAGAACCTTCATGGTTTGAAAAGAAAGGCTGATATGGTGTATAATGGATATGTTTTTGGACAAATCAAAGATTTATTAGGAGAGATAGCATGATTACAACCAATGATTTCAAAACAGGCCTTACGATCAAACATGATGACAATCTTTATCAGGTCATGGAGTTTCAACATGTAAAACCCGGCAAAGGCCCAGCGTTTGTCAGAAGCAAACTTCGCAACCTTCGCAATGGAAACATCACCGAAAAAACCTGGCGCGCCGGTGAAAAAGTAGAAACGGCCATGATCGAAAAGCACGCCATGCAATATATCTACAAAGACGGAGACCGCTATGTCTTCATGAACACGGACACCTACGAACAAATCGAACTGCCAGAAGACCAGATCAAATACGAAAGCAACTTCCTAAAAGAAGGCTTCGTCGCAAACGTCACCTTCTACGGCAACGAAATGCTTGGTGTCGAGCTTCCTGAAAAAGTGACGCTCACAGTCACTGAATCCGTCCCAGGCGTCAAAGGCAACACCGCAACATCCGCAACCAAGGACGCAACCCTTGAAACCGGGTATCTTCTTCAAGTTCCACTGTTTATCGATGAAGGCGAGCAGATCGTCGTCGATACGAGAACCGGAAAATACACCGCAAAAGCGTAAGCAATAAACCATACTATAAAAAGAACCCACGAGGAGTGACCCATAATTGGACTTATCCGATTCGATACTGGCGGTTAGTGATATCGCCCCTTCAAGCATCATAGTTCTAGTATTTCTTCTATTCTTTTCAGGCTTTTTCTCCATGAGTGAAACCGTGTTTTCAAGCCTGAACCCCATCCGGCTCAAAAAATTCGTAGAAGAACACAGAAAAGGCGCGAAGCGCGCTTTTTGGATCCATTCGAAATTCGACTTCACCCTGACCACGATACTGGTAGGCAACAACCTTGTCAACGTTGCGCTCGCAACGATTTCGGCAAGCATTTTTTCACAGATATTCACAGACAGTGAACTTTTGGTGACCCTTTTCAACACCGGGGTCATGACAGCCATTATCCTTGTCTTTGGTGAAATCATTCCGAAGAGTTTTGGTAAAATGCATGCGGATGAGACGTCCATGCGTCTCAGCAGACCGCTTTATTTTTTCATGCGCATCCTCTTTCCAATCACCTGGGTATTCATGAAAGTAAGAAAGCTCTTCTTAAAACAGGACAACAGGGTGACCATCAGTGTCAGCGAAGACGAACTTGAAACCATCATTGACACGATGGAAGAAGAAGGCTCCATTGACGAGGATGAAGCTGAAATGCTTCAAAGCGTGCTCGACCTTGGAGAGAAGAAAGTTTACGAAATCATGACCCCTCGTGTGGACATGGTCAGTGTCGAAGTGGATGAACCGATTGAAAGCATCCAGGAAAAATTCTTTGAAAACCAACTCTCACGTCTGCCGGTATATGAAAAGGACAGAGACCACGTCATCGGAATTCTTACGGAACGTGACTTCTTCACCAATATCATAAAAGGCAACGAAATCGTCATCAAGGATATCATGAATCCACCGGTCTTCGTCTCCAAATCCATGCGTGCGGACACCCTGATTGAAACCCTGCAAAGAGAAAATTCGCATCTGGCGATCGTCAGTGACGAATTTGGCGGAACAAGTGGGATTGCGACCATGGAAGACGCCCTTGAAGAGCTTGTCGGTGAGATATACGACGAACATGACGATATCGACGACGAATTTTTAAAACAGATCTCAGACAGCGAATACGGTGTAAACGCCGATATCGAACTAGGAGATCTCTTCGATCAGCTTGCGCTCGGCGATACGCCGGATGCGGCCGAGAAAAACCTCGGCAGCTGGCTCTTTGAACAGTTTGAAGAAGTACCCGAAGTGGACATGACCTATACGCTCAGACAGACCATTGTAAGTTTCGACGCCGATACGCCGTCTCCTGAATTCGACCTTACGTTCATCGTCAAGGAAATCAAGGAAAGACGCATCAAATACATCCATCTTTATGTCGAGGAAGTAAACGACAACGAAGAGGATGACAGTGAAGACACCACTGAAGACAAAACAAACTAGGAGTATTTTATGGATCGCATTCAAAAACTGATTGCACAAAGCGGCCTTTGTTCAAGAAGAAAAGCCGAAACCCTGATTGAAGAGGGCAGAGTCAAGAAAAACGGCAATGTCGTGAAGACACTCGGAACCAAGGCTTCTAAAACCGATACCATCACCGTTGATGGACGCACCATTGTTTATGAGGAAAAAGAGTATTTTCTCTTTTACAAACCCGAAGGCTGCGTAAGCACGACCGATGATGAAAAGGGCAGAAAGACCGTCCTTGACTTCATAAAGACCAACGCCCGCATTTACCCCGTAGGACGCCTTGATTATGATACTTCAGGGGCCCTCCTGCTCACCAATGACGGGGAACTCACCAACCAGCTCACCCACCCGAGCAACCACATTGAAAAAGCGTATGAGGTTACAGTGGAAGGCTTGCTTAGAAAAGATACTTCAGCCAAAATCTCACGCGGAATAAGAATTGACGGTGAAAAGACCAAACGTGCAAAAATTCATGATGTGAGCTATGATACGCAAAAAGAAAAGACCAAACTCACCTTCATCGTCACAGAAGGCAAGTATCACCACGTCAAACGCGTTTTTGAGGCCGTTGGTCATCCCGTAAAGAAACTCAAGCGCGTACGCTTTGCGACACTGACGCTTGAAGGCCTTAAAAAAGGCAGCTATAGACGTCTCACTCCGCACGAAGTCAAAAAACTCAGACTCCTCGTCAAGGAAAGACAAAACAAAAAGTAACCTTTGATCAATTGTGAGCCATAGACCTCTCTATGGCTTTTTTAACGCCTGAGTGTCAAAAAACAAACGCTTACTATCAATTTTTCTTTGTTCAGATGCTCAACCATGATAAAATCAACCTGCATAGACCAAAGACTTTAATAAACCATTTACAGGAAGAGGGTTTTCCATGAAAAGGTGGAATTCATTCCAAAAAGATCTGTTTGTCATAAGCATCCTAGCGATTTTGCATTTTGTCTTTACGTTCAATTTCCCCCTTCGCGGGCTTAACACAGAAACCGTAGCCATAAAGCGTTCGATTGTCACTTTTAATATGGAAGTGTCTTCGACTGGTGAGACGTTCACCTATGTTCCCGTGCTTACCATGCTTTATGTGGCGTTGCTTGTGGTTCTTGTATTCATCAAACCAAAACCACTTACTCTGATCTACGGGCTTGGACTCGTCCTTGTTGGCAAGTTTTCGTTTTTATCGCAACTTTCAACGCTTGAAACGGAAAGTGAGACCACGGTATCATCGAACCCTCTTTTTATCTCAATCTCTCAAAACGGAAGCGTCGTTGCACAGGACATTGCCGGATACGTACTTGCCTCGCTCTTTTTGATCAAATTCTCGATTGTGGCGTATGACGTCTACAAGGCCTACAGAAAAAAACACCCGAAAAAAAAGACTCCCATCCAACCAAAAAACGAAGTGCCTTCATAGGACACTTCGTTTTTTTTGTCTATAGAATGCCGGTTCCAAATAACGTTGCGAATACCAGACTGATAATGGTCATGAGCTTGATGAGAATGTTGATGGATGGTCCGCTCGTATCCTTGAAAGGATCACCAACGGTATCACCGGTGACACTCGCCTTGTGGGCGAATCCGCCTTTGTTGCCGTGGTTGCCCTCTTCAATGAATTTTTTCGCATTGTCCCAGGCCCCTCCGCTGTTGGCCATGAAGATGGCCATGCTGATGCCGCTTGCCAGCGCACCTGCAAGAAGACCGCCGAGCGCTTCCGCACCAAGCAGAAAGCCGATGATAAGCGGTGCACTGACTGCAAGCAGCCCTGGAAGCACCATTTCCTTGAGTGCAGCCGTCGTTGAAATATCGACGCACTTCGCGTAATCGGGTTTTTCAGTCCTGTCCATGATACCAGGCATTTCCTTGAACTGGCGTCTGACCTCATCAATCATTTTTGAGGCCGCTCTACCCACACTGCTCATGGTCAGGGAACTGAATAGGAATGGTAGCATCGCCCCAATCAAAATACCAACGATGACATTTGGTGATGTGATGTCTATCGCGGTTACGCCCGCGGCCTTGACGAACGCACTGAAGAGCGAAAGAGAGGTAAGTGCCGCACTGGAAATCGCGAAACCTTTACCAATGGCCGCCGTGGTATTTCCCACACTATCAAGTTTATCGGTGATGACACGCACGCGTTTGTCCATGCCGGTCATCTCCGCGATGCCTCCCGCATTGTCCGCAATCGGACCATAAGCGTCGATCGCAATGGTCATGCCGGCTGTTGAAAGCATGCCGACCGCACTGAGTGCGATGCCGTAAAGCCCTGCGACGTGGTAGGCGATGACGATGACGCCACTGATCAGAAGGATAGGAATCGCAGTGGATTCCATACCGATTGAAAGCCCACCGATGATATTGGTAGCATGGCCCGTTTCACTCTGTTTGGCGATGCCTTTGACTTTTCTATAGTCACTCGAGGTGTAGACCTCGGTGATGAACCCGATGATAATTCCCACTGCGAGCCCTGCGATGATGGCCAGGAAAGGCCCGTAGTTTTGGAAATACCCCTGTGAAACGTAGTACCAGGTGAGTCCGAGTGAAAACATCAAAAATATGGCCCCGGCCACATACGTACCCTTTTTAAGGACGGTATGCGGTTCACTCGCTTCCTTCGTACGAATCGTGAATGTACCGAAAATCGCTGAAATGATTCCTACTGCGGCTAGCAGAAGCGGAAATATGGCCCCTTCTATTGCGAAGAGTTCTCCGCCGCTTCCTTCAAGGAAGACACCAAGGGTCATGGCAGCTAAAATACTGCCTACATAGGATTCGAACAAGTCAGCCCCCATGCCGGCAACATCCCCGACATTGTCTCCGACGTTATCCGCAATGACGGCTGGGTTTCTGGGGTCGTCTTCAGGAATACCCGCTTCGATCTTGCCAACGAGGTCCGCACCGACGTCCGCGGCTTTGGTGTAGATACCACCGCCAACGCGTCCGAAAAGCGCGATGGAAGAAGCGCCTAGACCGAATCCGCTCAATACGGAAATCATGGCTTCAAGTTCCAAATTGAACAAATGGGTTCCGATCAAATAATAGATTGTCATACCCGAAAGTCCAAGACCGACCACGGCCATGCCCATGACCGCGCCACCACTGAAAGCGACGTCAAGCGCTTTGTTGATGCCTTCTTTTTCCGCGCTTGTGGCGGTACGCGAGTTGGCTGCTACAGCACCGCGCATGCCCAGGTAGCCTGCACCTGCTGAAAGAATTGAGCCAAACGCAAATGCGCCTGCCGTGTCAAAGCCTATGGCGAAGCCGATGACAAAGAAAAGCACGAATACGAAAATGGCCATGATCTTGTACTGTCTTGAGAGGTACGCCATGGCGCCTTCTCTGATGTAGCCTGAAATTTCAATGACTTTTGGATTGCCTTTTTCAATTTTCTTGATTTTGTAAAAAAGCACTGCAGCGTATAGCATGGCCATAATGCCAAACGCCAGTGCCAACAAAATAAGTTGTGTCATAATTACCTCCGTGTAGTATTTGCCTTTTGAAAGGCAGTCTTAGAATAATTATATAAAGTATACCAAAAAACGCTTTCATATTCAAGACCAAACGTAAACGCTTTTTTAATGCAGGTATTCTTTGAAATTAGACCTCAAATAACGTACAATGGTGGTATTGAAAAAACTGCAAGTATGATATAATGATACTGATTGTAAAGAGGGTGGTCGAATGGAAACAATCCAAATCGCCATTGATGGACCCGCAGGGGCTGGCAAAAGCACCATCGCCAAACGCCTCGCCGATCATTTAGGCTTTGCTTATCTTGATACCGGCGCCATGTATAGGGCTGTCACATGGAAAGCCATGAAACTCAATGTGGACTTGGAAGACGAAGAAGCTTTCGACTTTCTTTCAGAGACGCGATTTGATTATATAAAAGGATCCTTGACACTGGACGGAGATCCGCTGGGTGATGAAATCCGCTCCCGTGAAGTATCCAACAACGTATCACTGGTCTCATCTCACAAAACGGTGCGCGACATTCTCGTACACCGCCAGAAGAAACTCGCCGATAACCTCAATGTCGTCATGGATGGCAGGGACATCGGCACCAACGTACTCCCAAACGCCGACTTCAAGTTCTTTTTAACCGCCAACGTCACCACCCGTGCACAGAGGCGATTCAAGGAAAACGTGAAACGCGGCATACACATTCCCCTGGAAGATTTAAAACAGGAAATCATCAAACGGGACGAGTTCGATTCCAACCGGACCATCAGTCCCTTAAAACCAGCTTCAGATGCCATAGTCATTGATTCATCCAACATGACTATTGATGAAGTCATCAATACCATCGAAGTGAAAGTCAGAGAGGAAGATTCAAATGGATTCAATCAATCTTAAGAACATTCAGGAAGGCCAAACCATCAAAGGTAAGGTTTACCAGGTCAAGGACGATGAGGTCATCGTTGACATTGGCTACACCACAGAAGGCACCATCTATTTAGACAATTTGACACGTAAAAACGTGCAATCCGCGAAGGATATCGTTAAAGAAGGCGATGAAATCGAAGCTGTTGTCAAGAAAAAAGACGATGAAGCGGGCGTTGTGCTCTTATCACGCCTGGAACTTGAAGAAAGAGAAATATTTGAAGAACTTCAGACCAAGTTCGAAGAGGATGAAGTCTTTGACGCTGTTGTAAAAGAACACAACAAAGGCGGTCTCATTGTAAAAGCATTCGGTTTTGACATGTTCATGCCGGCACGCGAGGTCCAGGAAGGCTATACTGACAATCTCAAGGATTTTGTCGGAAAAACCCTCCAGGTCAAAATCATCGAAATCAGCCGCAAGAAAATCGTAGTTTCTCATAGAGCCGTTCAAAAAGCCCTTCAGAAAATTGAAAAAGACAAAGAACTTGAAACCCTGAACGTAGGCGACACTAAAAAAGGTACAGTATCAAAACTCATGCCTTATGGTGCATTCATCCGTTTTGACCAGGTTGAAGGCCTCCTTCATATTTCAGAAATGTCTCACCACCGTATCAAACAACCATCGGACCTGCTTAAAGAAGGCGACGAGATTGAAGTCAAAATCATCGAAGCCAAAGGCAAAAAACGTGGATTGTCTTTAAAAGCCCTTCAAAAAACTCCGTGGGAAAAATTCGCAGAAGAACACAAGGTCGGCGAAAAGGTCACCGGTAAAGTCGTCAAGAAAATGCAGTTCGGCATTCTGGTCGAAGTGGAAAAAGACGTTGCCGGCATCATCAACAAAAGCGACTATTCATGGGATCCACGCTTCAACCTAGCAGGCAACGTAAATGTCGGCGATGAAATCGAAGCGCAAATTCTATCAATCGATCCTAAAAAAGGCCGTATGCAACTATCGAAAAAACATCTTGAATACAACCCTTGGGACGATGTCAACGTCAAAGTCGGCGAAGTCGTATCCGGTGAAGTTTCAAAAATCCAATCAAACGGCGCCCTTGTCGAAGTGCACGGCGTATACGGATTCCTTCCAATCGGAGAAATCAGTGAAGAACATATCGCAAACGTCGAAGACGCTCTAAAAGAAGGCGACGTCATCAATGCCAAAGTCCTCAAGTTCTCTCGCAAGGACTGGCAGATGGTACTTTCCAAAAAACAACACGAAGCGGAAAAAATCCGTGACGAATACAAGAAACACCTCAAGAGCGAAAACAAGGAAGACCAGTCTCAAACCCTTGGTGAACTCTTTGCGGACAAATTCAAGAACATGAAAAAATAGTAGGTGATTGCCATGATACCAACTGTTGCTGTTGTGGGACGCCCCAACGTAGGGAAGTCCACACTCTTCAACCGCATTATCGGCCAAAGGCTTTCTATCACTGATGAGACCCCCGGTCTCACCCGTGACAGGATCTATGCCCGCGCCGAGTGGCTTACGCGTACATTCAATATTGTAGACACCGGGGGCATCGATTTTGACGATGCCCCTTTTGTACACGACATAAAAGCCCAAACAGAAATTGCCATCGAAGAAGCCGATGTCATCATCTTCACAGTTGATGTCAAAGTCGGTGTGACCGAAGAGGATTCGATGGTTGCTCGCATGCTTTATAAAGCGGACAAACCAGTCATCCTCGCCGTCAACAAGGTCGATGACGTCATCCTCAAGGATGCCCTTTATGAGTTCTACGCACTGGGACTGGGTGATCCCTATCCTGTCAGTGCCGCACACGGTGTAGGCCTTGGAGATGTACTTGACGAAGTCGTCAAGAGCTTCCCTGAGATGCCTGAAGAACCCTACGACGAAGACACCATTCGTCTTTGCCTCATCGGAAGACCGAACGTAGGTAAAAGTACCCTCATGAACACCCTGATCGGTGAAGAGAGGGTCATTGTCAGTGAAATCGAAGGGACGACGCGTGACGCCATCGATTCCGTATTCACAAAAGAAGACCAGGAATACGCCATAATCGATACGGCGGGATTAAGACGCCGCGGAAAAGTCTATGAAAAGGCTGAAAAATACAGCGTTCTAAGAGCCATGAGCGCAATTGAACGCAGTGACATTGCCCTGGTTCTAATCGATGCCGAAGTCGGTATCATCGAACAGGATAAAAAAGTTGCCGGCTATGCCCATGAAGCCGGGAAGGCCGTCATCATCATCGTGAACAAATGGGACAGCATTGAGAAAAACAACCGCACCATGAACAAATGGGAAGACGAAATCCGTGCACATTTCCAGTTTCTCTCCTACGCCCCGATCATCTATCTCTCAGCGCTTACAAAAGCTAGGGTCAGTACGCTTTACCCAGTCATCAACAGGGTTTTTGACAACTATACAAAACGCGTGCAGACAAGCGTTCTGAACGACGTCATCAATGACGCCGTTCATCTCAACCCTCCAAAAAGTCATAACGGTGGAGTCATCAAAGTCTACTACGCCACCCAGGTTGATTCGAGACCGCCAACATTCGTGCTTTTTGTAAACAACGTTGACTGGATGCACTTCACCTACAAACGCTACATGCAAAACCAGATAAGAAAAGCCTTCGGCTTTGAAGGATCACCCATCAATATCGTATTAAGGAGACGTGACTGATATGAACATCAGCGTATTTGGAGGCGGATCTTGGGGCCTTGGTCTTTCCAAGGTCTTATCGGATAACGGGCACGACGTTCTTGTGTATGATGTGAACGAAGAAATCGTTGAGAAAATCAACACACTTCACGTATGCATTCAGTTAAATGAATACATCCCTGAAACCATCAAAGCCACCACAGACATCAAAAAGGCTCTTGATCACAGTGATACCCTGCTTTTTGTCATCCCGACAAAAGTGATAAGACCCGCCATCAGGAGCATGCTTCCACACATCAAAAAACCCAAAACCTTTATCAATGCCGCAAAAGGCCTGGAACCGAAAACCTTCCTGAGAATTTCACAGATTTTTGAGGAAATGGTTCCAGAAGAATACCTGAAGGACTTTGTCACATTGAGTGGACCTTCCCATGCGGAAGAAGTCATCAAAGGCATGACAACACTTGTCACAAGCGCATCAAAAAACAAAGATGCCGCATGCTTTGTCCAAAACCTTTTCCATAACAACACCTATTTCAGAGTCTATTCATCCACCGATATCCAGGGGGTTGAACTCGGAGGCTCACTTAAAAACATCTTCGCCCTCGCCGCAGGCATCACGCGTGGCCAGGGCCATGGTGATAACGCCGTCGCCGCGCTCATGACGCGCGGGCTCATAGAAATGGGCCAAATTTACGAAGCGCTCGGTGCTTCCAAAGATACCCTGATGGGGTTGTCGGGCATCGGAGATTTGATTGTGACATGTACAAGCGAGCACTCAAGAAACTTCCAGGCTGGCTATAAAATCGGTAAAGGCAAAGACTTGAACGCCGTTCTCGATTCCATGACCATGGTCGTTGAAGGGGCGAGAAGTGCGGAAGCCGCCTACCTCCTTTCAAAGGAGAAAACCCTTGATACGCCTATCATCGATGCGGTCTATGACATCGTTTTCAATAGAATTTCTGCGAAACAGATATTCGATCGTCTGCTCAGTAGGGTTTCAAAAGAGGAAAAAAGACCGTGATTTTATCAAAAAACCGTTGTTTTTCCCCTTAAAACGCCATATTTCCTTGCAATGCCCCAAATCAGTTGATATAATGACCTTAGTTCAAATAAATAAGGAGGGTATTAAAACATGAACAAGACAGAATTAGTAGCAAAAGTTGCAGATGCTTCAGGACTTACAAAAAAAGATGCAGAATCAGCATTGAGCGCAACACTTAATGCAATCCAGGAGTCCCTTGAAAAAGGTGACAAAGTTGTACTTACTGGTTTCGGAACCTTCGAAGTAAGGGAAAGAAAACCTCGCGTAGGACACAACCCTAGAACTGGCGAATCAATCTCCATTCCTGCACAAAAATCACCAGCGTTCAAAGCAGGAAAAGTTCTCAAAGAAGCAGTTAGATAAACCTTTTTCCTACACGAAAAATGCCATAGCGATATGGCATTTTTTTTGTGTTTGTGGTACGCTTACCTTAAGGTGATTTTATGAAAACAAAAACCATTCCACACACTTTGATTGAAGCTGTCAGAAACGATGACCCATCCGCACTTCACAGTACGGATTTCGACCACAGGGATTCTAAAAACCAATCCCTGCTTTTTTACATAGTCAGACAAAACGCGCTAAGGGTTTTGAACGCCTTTGCGGACCTGATTTTCTTGAACGCACTTAATAGCCATGGAGATACAGCACTTCACGTTGCCGCTTCGATAGGAAACCACGAAGTCTTGAAAAGACTCCTTGAAGCCGGAGCGGATCCTTCTTTGGAAAACAAGAAAGGGATGACTCCAATCATGGCTGCGGCACGCAAAGGCTCCCACCCTGCCATAAGAACACTCCTGAAAAAGGACGTCTTACTTGGAAAAACCGATAAATTTGGAAATTCCGTGCTGTTTTACGCAGTTGAGAGCGACAGTCCTCTCGTCTTTGAAACCTTAGTTGAGTCAGGCGCCGATCCCCACCACGTGAATAATCAAGGAGAAACCCTCCACCATATTGCCGCAAAACATGCCTCTTTAAAAATGGTGGAGACGCTTGAAGCCCATAAAATTCCACTGCATGTATTCAGTGACTATAAACAAACGCCCCTTCATCACGCTTCCAGAAAAGGGAAGGCCGATCTAGTAGAGTTCTATCTTGAAAGAGGCCTTTCTCCTGAATCAGAAGACGGGTTTTCAATGTCTGCCAGGGCGTATGGGAATGATTATGGCGATATAGAGATGAAATTCACACGCTTTGAAAACAGCAATGCCATGCAGGCGTATCCTCTTTCAAATGCACTGAGAAAAGAGGACTTCGAGAAAGCCTTCGTACTCATAAGAGAAGGAAAAAACCTGGACCAAAAAGATGCTTATAAAAACCGTCCGGTTTACTATGCGCTGATGCACAGACAGTATGAAATCTATCAGGCACTGATGGAGCGCGGTATTCAAAAAGAAGACATAGATCGCTACCATCATGATATCTCTTACTACATGAATTTTTTAAACCTGAACTGGTAAACAAAAAGGCAACCATCTGCTCGATGATTGCCTTTTGTTTATAAGGATAGAAGACTGATGATTGAAAAGATGTTGAGCGCTGCGTGTACCGCAATCGGTACGAAAATCATTTTCGATGAATAATAATAGATGAACCCCAAAATGATGCCAAGTCCGAAGTAAGGCGCGAGACTTGTTACATTTGTGAGTTCTCCTGTGACGTGCACGAGCCCGAACAGGAGTCCGCTTCCAAAAATGGCGGCGAGATTTCCAAACTTTTTGTTGATAAGACCATACAGACCTTTTCTGAATACAATCTCTTCAGCGATTGGCGCAAGAATGCCAGCGAATATGATGAGGGCGACGAGATCGAATGTTCGTCCGTCCATAAGCGTTTCAAGGGATTCCTGGTTTTGACTTGAAAGATTGAGGTCAAGCACGGTAAATGCGGTATTGATGAACATGTTCATCGAAAGCATCAAGAATATGCCAAGCAGGACGAGTCCGAATGAACGTCGGGGGTTTTTCTTGAAATAGAGCCATTGGTTTTTGAAAAGATAGATGTATGCAAATCTGAAAAGAAGCAGTGTGAGTGCCCCATACCAAACCAGATTCAACCCAGCGGAGAATGTCTGTATATCGGCATCGGAATTCAGAATATCGGGGAAGACTAGCAAGGCAACTATCTGAGTGAGTGGAATGAGCGCAAAGGTGAATACGTATATCAATACAATTCCCTTGTCCAGGGAATTGAAAAGCTTTTTAAACGGCATTTTTCACCCTCCTTTGAAAACCATTATATCATAATGGGGGTGTTTGTTAAATAAAAACTACGCACAAAGCCATTTAGTCTTTGGATTGTTTTCATTTCATGATAAAATAGAATATATATAATTTACCCATTGATGCAACACGGGAGGCGTTTATGAAGAAAATCGTCATTGCAAGTCAGAACGAAGACAAGATTTCAGAGATTCGCACGCCACTTACGGCGCTTGGCTATGAAGTCTATTCATTGCTTGATTTTGATGTGCCCGATATTGAAGAAACCGGGGCCACTCTGAAAGAAAATGCGCGCATCAAGGCGCATGCGGTTAGAAAAATCACGGAATACACCGTCCTCTCCGATGATTCCGGTCTTGAGGTTGACGCCCTTAACGGTGCGCCGGGGGTACATTCCAAACGGTTTTCCGATTCCATGCAGGATGCGGACAATAACGCACTTCTCCTAAAAAAGATGGAAGACAAGGACCACCGTTTTGCTACATTTAAAACCGTGATGGTCCTGCTTTTCAAAGATGACCGCGAGTATAGTTTCGAAGGGGCGCTACACGGGTATATCCATACAACGCAGGAAGGCGAACACGGGTTTGGATACGACAGCGTGTTTATTCCCGTTGGCCATTCTCAGACCCTGGCAACACTCGGTCCCGAGGTTAAAGAAAAAATCTCCCATAGACGAAGAGCCTTGAGAGAAGTTATTGATTTTCTCAAGGATAATGAAGCGTGAGTTTGACATTCATGACATGAAGAAAGGGGACCAATCATGAAACAACTAAGAGACAGGCTTGAAAAAGCCATGACGAAAAATCAGAAAGACATATCTGTAGAACTTGTTAATAAGGCCCTTGAAGAGGGGTTGTCACCAATTGATTTATACTTGAAGGTCATTACACCAATCATGCATGCGATCGACTGTGATTCCAATGACTATGACTGTATCTGGCATGAGCACCAGATGACATCCATCGCACGTACCCTGATTGAAATGACTTATCCCTACATTTTGAAAGAAAAGACCCATCATCACAATACCCATGCACTGATTGTTTGTCCAAAAGAGGAATACCATGAACTTGGTGCGATTATCGGGACCCAAATGCTCGCTTATTATGGGTTCAAGACAACCTACGTCGGTGCCAATACGCCTCTTGAAACCGTGTTGAGCGCACTTGACACCCTTAGTATTGAATACCTCATCATCAGTGTGTCCAATCCATACCATCTTTTTGAAGTCAACAAGATGATCAAAGACATTAAAAAGGCCTACCCCACTCTTAAAATCATAGGAGCAGGCAGAGGGTTTGAAGTCCATAAAAGCACGCTCAAAGACAAGGTGGACTTTGTCATCACGGATGACGCCTCCATCAGGACGCTTCTAAAAGAGGAGGGTCTTGAATGATATCTCTTAAAATTGCAGCGAGATTTCTGTTCTCATCTAAAATGCAAACAGCGCTCATAACCATCGGCATCGCGATAGGTGTCAGTGTTCAAGTCTTTATAGGCTCACTGATCCAGGGCCTTCAAAATGATCTTATAGACACTACCATCGGCAACCGCTCACAAATAACCATACAAAGCGAAACCGACGGGGAACTCATCGAAGACGATCAGGATAGATTGGAAACCCTCAGGGATTTTGATTCACGCCTTACAGTCGTAAGCAGAGTGCTTGAAAGCCCTGCGACCATAGTCGGGGGGAGCACCAACGCCCAAGTTATTGTGAGAGGATTCAATTTTGATGAATCAGACCCCATATACAATATCGATGATTCGCTCACCACGGGACGGCTTCCAAGCAACGACAATGAAATACTGCTAGGAACTGCTCTCATGGATGACAGAGACCTTTCAGTTGATGATACGGTCAATGTCCTTGTTGATCCAGAAGAAGGGGTCAGTAGAGAAATGACCATCGTAGGGGTGTTTGATCTGGGCAGTGCGTCGCTTAATGGTTCGTGGGTGCTCACAAGCCTTGAAAACGCCAAATCCCTGCTTGATGTGACTGGCATATCGGCCTATGAAATGCAGCTTGATGACGTCTTTGAAAGCGCAAGTGTCCAAGAGGATCTGGAAAGTGCCTATCCCGATTTGCTTGTCACAGAATGGCAGGCTCAGAACCAGGATCTGCTATCAGGCCTTGAAGGCCAAAGCATCTCTTCAAACATGATTCAGGTGTTCGTGATGGTATCGGTTGTGCTTGGCATATCGAGTGTCCTCGCGATCACCGTACTTCAAAAATCAAGACAGCTTGGCATCCTTAAAGCCATGGGCATCACCGATGGCAAGGCCAGTCTCATATTCCTGAGTGAAGGGCTTATTCTTGGTGTCATGGGTGCCGTTTTAGGTGTCTTGTTCGGGCTTTTCCTTGCATTCATGTTCACACAGTTCGCAGTCAATCCCGACGGCACTCCGGTGGTTGCGCTTTATATCAATCCACCGTTCATCGCCCTGTCCGCTCTTATTGCGGCTTCCGCAAGCGTCCTGGCCGCCTTGATACCTGCTCGCAAAAGCGCCAAACTTTCCGTCATCGAGGTGATTCGCAATGGCTAAGACCATCCTTGAATTGAACAACATAAAGAAAGTATACGGAGAAAAAGTCAAAACCGAAGTGCTTCACGGTATTAATCTGACGTTCGAAGAACATTCCTTCAACGCCATCATCGGTCAGAGTGGTTCTGGGAAGTCTACGCTTCTAAACATCATGGGGACTCTTGATGAGCCTAGCGAAGGGACCGTGGTTGTGGATGGTGTCAGAACGGATTCCATGAATAAGAAAGACCTTGCGAAACTCAGAAATTCAACCATCGGCTTCATTTTTCAGTATCACTACCTTCTACCGGAATTCACCGCAAGGGAAAACATTTTGATGCCACACAGAATCAAACAGGACAAGGTCCCAAAGGAAGTAAGCGATTATGCGGACGAACTTATGGAAGTCGTCGGCATCAGCCATGTAAAAGACAACCTTGCGGGTGAAATGTCAGGCGGGCAGCAGCAAAGAACCGCGATTGCTCGCGCACTTTTAAACAAACCAAGAGTCATACTCGCAGATGAGCCAACAGGCTCACTTGACAGCAGAACCACGGACAAGGTCTATGAACTGCTTAGAAAGATCAACAAAACGTATGGCACCACATTCATAGTCATAACCCATGACAGACGCGTCGCTGAGAAAACAGACAGAATCATTCAGCTGGAAGACGGAAACATAGAAATGGATGTCTCAACATAAAGGGGAAGATACAATGAAAGTGCTCGTCGTAAGTGACGTTCACGGGGAAAGAAAACGACTGGAAGAAATACTTAAGACCCACGAAGATGCAAACCTTGTCATAAGTCTTGGTGACAGTGAACTAAAACAGAAATTTCTGCAAGATAGAGATATTATTGCAATCAAGGGCAATTATCCGTTTGACAAGGGCTTTGCCTATGAACACCTCATGGATATCAAAGGCGTCAATACCCTTCTCGTTCATGGCCACAGACATAAGGTGCGCTCAGGTATATCAAGGCTTTACCATGACATGGTTGGTAAAAATGCAACGCTTGCCTTGTTCGGTCACACCCATCAGATGACGTTTGAACACTGTCAGGGAAGATTCCTTTTAAACCCAGGGTCGGTCGCACAGTCAAGAGGCATGGAAACCGAATCGTATCTTACCATGAAAATAAGCGATGAAGCCATCGAACTTATCTGGCATGACGCCAGGCTTCACCACTCGATAGGGGAAGCGAAAATAGACAGAAAAACAATGAAAGGCGCATGATTTTCTCATGCGTCTTTTCCATGCAGGCGGCTCGGTTTTCCTTTCACTTTGAGCAATTGTGTGGTAAAATTTAGCGTGAACAAATAGTAGGTGAAGCCAATGGAAAAAACAAAACTAAACCGCGCAAACAGAACTGAGCAGCGTGGGCTCATCATTGAAGAACTATACCGAATGGATATCCATGGGGAGACTTCGTTTGAAGACACCCCTTACACATTCGTCAATACCACCATCGATGCCGTCAACGAAAAGATGGAAGCCATCGATACTCTCATATCGGACAACCTAAAAGGCTGGACAATCAAACGCCTTTCTTTTGTCGATCGCGCCATCATGAGACTTGCCGTCTACGAAATGGCGTTTACAGAAACCGGTAAAGAGGTTGCCATAGACGAAGCCTTGAAACTTACGAAAAAGTATTCCGATGAGGGAGACAGGAAACACGTTTCGTTCAACAACCGTGTGCTCGACACAATTAAAAAACAACTGGAAGAAGCGTGATTTGATGGGCAAGAATCCTTTAAGCGTCACGGCGCTTACCAAATACATCAAATACAAGTTTGACAATGACAGACATCTTAAAGACGTTCTCGTCGAAGGGGAAATCTCGAATTTCAAGCGCAATGTGCGCGGACATTTCTATTTCACTTTGAAAGACGACAAGACGTCGATCAGTGCCATCATGTTTTCCTACAAGGCAAGAAGCGTCCAGTTTCGTCCTGAAGACGGCATGAACATCATCGTCAGGGGCTACGTAAGTGTCTTCGAAGTTGCCGGTAGTTATCAGATTTACGTGGAAACCATTGAAAAAACAGGCCTGGGGAATCTCTATCAGGCTTATTTGCAGTTAAAAAAGGATCTCGACAAAAAAGGATACTTCGACGATGCGCACAAACTGCCTCTTCCAAAATACCCAAAACAGATAGCCGTCCTTACAAGTGGCACGGGTGCCGCTGTACGCGATATCATCCACATCATTAACAGACGCTATCCGCTTGTAAAAATCCTGGTTTATCCAACCACCGTACAAGGGGAATACGCTGTGGGCGAAATTGTGAAAAACCTTCAAGCCGCACAGGAAAATGGATCCAACGATCTTATCATACTCGGTCGAGGTGGTGGTTCGATTGAAGATCTCTGGGCCTTCAACGAAGAGAAAGTCGCCGATGCAATCTACGCATGCAAGGTGCCGATCATTTCAGCGGTCGGGCACGAAACGGATTTCACGATCTCCGATTTTGTTGCTGATAGACGTGCGCCAACCCCTTCGGGCGCAGCGGAAATCGCCGTTCCCGACCAGTTCAATCTTCTCAAGGACATCTCAAACAACAAAGAGCGTCTTAGAGAAAGTCTGAAACGACTGCTGAAAGACAGGAAAAGAAGAGTGTCCTACGCGATGGAGCGCTACGCTCTAAAGGATCCGCTTCGTCTCATACAGCCTCTCGAACAGAAACTCGATCACTTTACGAAAAGACTATCGAGTCTCCATCCGAAAGAACGTCTGAAAAGACAATCGGAGCGTCTTGAGAGCCTTGGAAAGCAGCTTGAAAGAGCGTATCAAAGAAATATCGAACTGAGTGCCACAAAGCTTGATCACATGAAAGAAGCCCTGAAGTTCAACAATCCGATGCGGTTGCTTGATGAAGGCTACACTCTGACCAGGAAAAAGGGACGCATCATCAAATCCATCGACTCGGTTGAAAAGGGCGACAGATTGCAAATGCAATTCAAGGACGGTACGTTGAACGTAGAAGTTCTTGACAAGGAGGATAAACAATGACTGAAAAGAAAAAAACCACAGAAGAAATGTCTTTTGAAGAACTCATGGACAGGCTTGAAACCGTTGTGCAGGAATTAGAAGGCGGCGAACTCGCACTGGAAGAAGCCGTTAAAAAATACGAAGAAGGCGTTTCGCTTTCAAAAGCCTGCCAATCCAAACTTGAAAGTGCTGAAAAAGCACTGACCAAAAAAATGACGGATGACGGTGAAAAGCCTTTTGAGCTAAACGATCAGGCTAAACAAGACGAGGAATGATGCTTTGTGGATGTAGTGAATATAAAAAACCCCACTTTCTTGAAAAATCTTGAAATTGAAGAACTCGAATGTCTTGCAAAGGACATTCGAACTTTTTTGCTTGAAAATCTTTCCAAAACAGGGGGGCATCTTTCAAGCAACATGGGGGTTGTCGAAATCACCATGGCGCTTCACAAGGTCTTTGATTCTCCAAAGGATCGTCTGCTTTTCGATGTGGGGCATCAGGGCTACGTCCACAAGATTCTGACAGGCAGAGCCGGTGAATTCTCCACACTTAGGAAACTTGACGGACTCTCGGGATTTCTCAAAAGAGACGAGAGCCCACATGATGTTTTTGAAGCCGGCCATTCTTCAACCGCGCTTGGAGCGGCTGCGGGCATGCTTTTTGCCAAACCCTTCACAGATTCAATGGGGCACGTCGTATCACTGATTGGTGATGGTGCGCTTGCCAGCGGTGTCGCACTTGAGAGTCTTAATTTTCTAGGCCATTTTCCGGAAAAGACCCCCATCATCATTCTCAACGACAATGAAATGAGCATTTCACAGAATATCGGTCACCTTTCAAAGATGCTGACGAAAATCAGGATGCGTGGTTCGTATCGATCCCTTAAAAGAAAGACAGGCAGAATCATTCCAAAAGGGTTGCGTCCTTTCACTTCGAAAGTTGAAAACCGCCTCAAGGGTTTTCTTACAGGGCACACCTATTTCGAATCCATGGGCTTTCAATACTACGGCCCTCTTGACGGACACGATTTCAAACAGCTTTTAAGGGCGCTTAACACTGCAAAAAAATCAAACAAGCCTACTGTGATTCATGTACGTACTCAAAAGGGCAAGGGATACAGGTTTGCAGAAGAGGATACCCTTGGAAAGTGGCATGGCGCAAAGCCCTTTGATATTGAAACGGGTCAATTCCATGAAGAGCGTTCAAATGGGACGATCGACTTTAGTGAAATCGTCGCAAATCATCTTGAAACCTATGCGTCTTCGAATGAAAACTTTCATGTCGTAACACCAGCGATGAAAGGCGGCGCGTCCCTGCTTGGCTTTGAAAAGACGCATCCAGGCAAACTCATTGATACCGGCATCGCCGAATCAACGGCAATGCTCGTATCCACTCATCTGGCTCTTGAAAACACGAAAGTCTTTTTAACCATTTACTCGACCTTTTTGCAAAGAGCCTATGATCAACTCATTCATGACATGGCTAGAACTAACGCCCATGTTGTCATAGGGGTGGACCGCGCAGGACTCGTGGGTGGCGATGGAGAAACCCACCAGGGCATCTATGATATTCCAATGCTCGCGCATATCCCGAATGTGGCCATTGCCCATCCGGAAAATCCTGCCAGTCTCAAAGCCACAATCGATTACGCACTTGACATGCATGAAGGGCCTATCGTGATAAGGTACCCTAAAAAAACGATAAGAAAAGATGACAACCATGCGCCCCTGCAAAAGATTATTGACACTTCCTGGGAGAAGCGCCTGAACGGCCTTGATGGTACAATCATCGCGTTTGGTGATTTCATCGACCCATTGCAAGAAGCGATTGATTCAAGTGAACTGAATGTAACGCTTGTCAACGCACGGTTTATCAAGCCTCTTGACAAGGCCATGCTTGATAACATCGACACTACGAAGCCACTGATTATTCATGAAGAATCAGTGCTCAGTGGGGGCCTTGGGTCCATGATCATTACCTATCTCGCTGAACAGGGTAAACCACTCGGAAAAGTGAAAAGACTCGGTTTTGAAGACCAGTTCGTGCCTCAAGGCAATCGTGACAAGCTGCTCAGGCGTTTCGGTCTTGATGTCGAGGGGATCTTAAAAACAATGAGGGGGCTTGTCAATGAGACTTGATCTTTACCTTGTAAACCGAGATGATTTCACTTCAAGACACAGAGCGCAAAGTGAAATCAAGGCCGGGAGCGTCAAGGTGAATGGCACGGTTGTAATGAAACCGAGTTTCAAAGTCAAAGACAGTGATACAGTCACCCTCTCCACACTAAGAAACCCGTATGTTTCTCAGGGAGGCTTGAAACTTGAAGAAGCCTTGAGAAAGTTTTCAATAAACATGACAGACAGACACGTTCTTGATATCGGCAGTTCCACTGGCGGTTTCACTGACTGTGCGTTCAGACATGGCGCACATGAAGTCTACGCCGTGGATGTTGGCACCCTTCAGATGCATGGGGACCTGAGAATCAGGGAAAACCTTCATTTATCCGAACAAACGAACTTTCTTGACACAAGCATCAATCAGTTTTCAGAATCGGTAGACCTCGTTGTTATGGATGTGAGTTTCACATCCAGTCTGCCTCTCATCGAGCATGCATGGGGGATGTTTGGGGATATTGAGATGGTAATCCTTGTCAAACCTCAGTTTGAAAACATCGAGCGAACAAAAAAAGGTGTCATAAGACACCCAAGAGTACATGAGAGAATACTCGCCCATTACCTTGCTCAGCTTGAAAGACTCGAAATTCCGCATACGAATTTGATCCCCTCTCCAATAAAGGGGCAGCACGGCAACACGGAATTTCTGCTTCACATCAACCACATGAACAATCCCCTGAATATAAAATCAATCGTTTCAAAAACCCAAAAAGGGCAGTAGGAGGCGTTTTAATGTTAAGACATCTAGAGGTAAAAGAGTTCGCAATCATCGAAGATCTTGAAGTGACTTTTGAACCGGGCATGAATGTGCTTACCGGTGAAACCGGTGCGGGAAAAAGTCTTCTTATTGATGCCATCGGACTTTTGCTTGGGGATCGCGCGAACAAGGAAAGTGTCCGTTCAGGAGCCAGGCAAGCAACGGTACGCGCACTTTTTTCACCCCTGTCTTCGCCGGTCAAAAGCGTGCTTGACACCCTCGAGATTCCTTACGAGGATGAAGAACTTCTCATTGAACGCCGAATTTCTTCAACCAGCAGCAATCTCGTCAAAATCAACCGCGAAACCGTCACCCTTCAGGATTTGAAAGAGGTCACCAAATATCTTGCGGACATTCATACGCAGCATGATACGAAAAGACTGATCAATCCGGAAACCTACCAGGACCTACTGGATGGGTATGATTCCGATATTTCGTCTCTTAAAAATGTATACAGGGAAAAAAGAAAAAACTATATCAAGACCCTTGAAGACTATGAAACATTGAAAAGCGAAAAAGACAAGACCCTTGAGACAATGGACATGCTAAGGTTCCAGCTTGAAGAACTGGAAAATTACAGTCTTGTCAAAGACGAAGAAGAGGCGATTGAAGAACGCCTCGCCACCCTTCAGAACTTTGACAAGATCTTCAGCGCCCTGAAAGAGACTTACGCCGCCCTCGATGAATCGAGTGCCCTCGAAACCATCTATGACAGTGCCAGAAGTCTTTCGTCTGTCGAAGACTACAACGAGGATTTCAAGGACTATAAAAACCGCATTGAAAGTGCGTACTATGATCTTGATGACATTCGCCAGTCGCTTTTTGACGTCATAAACGGCATGGACTTCGATCCTGATGAACTCGAAAAACTGGAAACACGCCAATACGACCTTGATCAACTGAAAAGAAAATACCATCGTTCCATCAACGAACTCATAGAGTACCAGGATGAAATAAGGAACCGTCTTGATACCTTCGGAAACTACGATCAGGCCCTTGACGATAGCGTAGCGCTTGTAAAAACAGCGCACAAGGCCCTCGTTTCGGCGTCGAATAGTCTCCTTGAGAAAAGAAAGAAGACTGCGAAGACCATCGAAAAGGCCCTTGAAAAGGAACTTGGTGATCTTGAACTTCCAAATGCGAGTTTCAAGATCGTATTGAGCGAACCTGCGACCAAGGATGCTTTTGACAGAACCCCTTTTAAGGAAGGTGGTATCGATTCGGTGGATTTCCACCTATCCACCAACAAGGGCGAACCTTTGAAACCTCTTAAAAACGTCGCTTCAGGCGGTGAGCTCTCACGCATCATGCTTGCGCTTAAAACCCTTCTTCTCATGCGGGACGCGCTCGATCTCATCATCTTCGATGAAATCGACACCGGTGTGAGTGGCTACGTCGCCTCGCAGGTTGCGAAAAAAATGGCGGCCATCAGCGCCTCCGTCCAGGTGCTTGCGATTACGCACCTGCCACAGGTTGCTGCGAAAAGCGATCATCACCACTACATCTACAAAAAGACCAGCAACGAAAGAACAACGACCTTCATAGACGCCCTTGAACACGATGGTCGCGTGCGGGCGCTTGCGGAAATGATATCCTCAGACAAGGTGAGTGAAACAGCCCTTGAAAGTGCCAGGGAATTGCTCAAATAAAAAAAGCGCCTGAGCGCTTTTTACGTTAAACTAGGAAAACATGACCTGCCACATGATGACGGCGGTTGTTGCGACCAACCCGAGTAGGAAGGCTACAACGAGTATCAGGACAACCGTTTTTCCCCAGGTTTTCTTGAGAGGATTCGTGTAAACGGGATCTTTCTTTTCGCCTTTGTCTTTCTTGACGCGTTTTTTACTTTCTGGCATTCTTTCACCTCTTAAACAAATCTGAAATTCGTACTCCATTATACTTCATATGAAGAAAAAAGGAAAGTTTTGTATGAAAAAATATCGAATTATCTTTCACATAGACCTCAATGCGTTTTTCGCGAGCTGTGAAATGGCGGAGAACCCGAAACTCAAAACAATCCCTCTGGGTATTGGCCCAACCACTGACAGAGGTATTTTGACAACCGCCAACTACGAAGCGAGAAAATATGGTGTTCATAGTGCCATGCCACTTCAGGAAGCGCGAAGACTCTGTCCTACGCTCAAAGTCCTTCCGACAAACTTTGAGCTCTACAGAAAATACAGTACGCATTTCTTTGATTATCTGAGATCCTACACGGACAAACTCGAGCCTGCTTCCATAGATGAAGGGTATCTGGACATGACTGAGGCCATAGGAGACAAACACCCCGTGGACATCGCCAAAAAAATGCAATCTGACCTTATTGAAAAATATGATCTACCGGTTTCAATCGGCATCGCCCCCAATATGTTTCTTGCAAAAATGGCATCGGACATGAAAAAGCCAAAAGGCATTACCGTTCTAAGAAAAAGAGACGTGAAAGAAAAACTATGGCCGCTTCCTATTGAGGATCTGCACGGCATTGGAAAGAAGACCGTGCCCAATTTGAAACTGCTTGGCATCAATTCCATCGGTGACTTTGCGACTTACAGCGACTTGAAAAAACTCGGGAACTTCCTTGGCAATTCCACAGAAAGCTTTCTTGCAAAAGTTCATGGAAACGACGAACGCGTCATCGATCCAACCAGACAGGAACGCCACCAGAGTATTGGAAACTCAAAAACGTATTATGGCTTTCTGCACGAATACCAGGAAATGGTTCAAGCGCTTGAATCACTTACAAACCGTGTAAGTGAAAGACTCAAAGACAAGAACCTCGCAGCTAAAACCATTACTGTCCAGGTACGTTACAGCTCCTATGAGAACCACTCAAAAGGCTTTACATTGGATTATCACACCAACCATTTCTATGAGATCTTTGAGGAAGTGGAGCGTTTGTTTGAGGACCTCTACAATCCTGATGAACCCGTTCATCTGCTTGGCGTGAGCGCGTCCAACCTGGAAAAAACCGAACAGCTTTTCAAACAACTCACGATTTATGAAGTGGATCACACAAAGGACAAAAACGAAGAAATATCCACTTTGCTCGATACGATTAATAAACAATACGGGAAAAAGATCCTTGGAAAAGGACTCAAAAACAATAACGAATGAGAGAGACTCGACTCCGAGTCTCTTTTTATTAACGAACGCGCTCCAATAAAAACTGTTGTTTAGACCCAATATATGGTAAAATTATTTCGATAAGCTATGGACAATGGGAGTGTGTTTATGAAAAAAATATTTGCATTGATACTCAGTATGGTATTTATTGTTTCGCTCGCCGCATGTGGCGAGGATGAAGTTGAAATCAGCCAACCACCGACTTTCCAGTCTCTCACAGTAGACGGTCAGGAACCGACTGAAGAGGGAGAACTGGTTTCTTTTCCCTATGAAAAAAACGGTGAGTTCACATTGGAACTTCAGTTTTCAAACCCGGACAATGTGGAGTTCAATACCGTTTTGATCAACGGCACCACCTTTCGCGCTCACAGATTCTCAAATGAGAGCACGTCTGACACCCTGATTTTGAACCTCAATGCAGGCCGTCAACCAGATACGACCACTTTTGAGGTTGAACAGATTGAATACATTGACGAAGAAGGTGTTAAAAGCGTTGATATCACGGAAAACAACACCTATTCCATTTTCGTCATGAGCAGTGCCCCAACTGGAGAGTTCCCTTCGGTGAGTGCTCTTGAAACGGCCCTTGAATTCGAAGTGGCCTTGAGTGATGAAGATGACACCTTGAATGCATCAACCGTTGAACTTGTCAAAGAAGCGGATGAGAGTGTCGTGTCTGTAAAGACGATTGAAGAAACCTACATTTCAGATACGTTTGAAGGACTTCTTAGTGGCGAAACCTATTACCTGAGGGTTGTCGCTGACTATGAAACCGATGATCCGCAGGTGCCTTCTGGCACCATTACGGATGAAGTGATCGCGACGAGTGCGTCTTATACAACTGCGGAGAAAAACGCGCCTGTTGCTTCTGTTGAAAATGATCAGGCAAATGAAACAAGCTATGCATTCGATATCAATTTCACCGATACAAGCGATGTTTTGATAAATGACTCGCTTCATCTGGAATTGGAACAGATCAACGAAGGCAGTGAAAATACGATTGTGGAAACAAGGGATGTCAATATAGAAGCCCTTGAGGATATCCAATTTGAATCGCTTTTCAACAATAATGACTACACCATCTATATTTATGCGGATTATGACCTTAACGATGGCGAAGGCGTAAGAGAAGACACCCTGCTTGCACAAACGACGTTCACCACTCCGAAAAGAGAAATAGAAGACATTGCAACAGAAGCCATTGAAACAAGTGAAAACCGCCTTGTAATAGGCATTGACGCCAGTGAACTATATAGTTCGGTAGTCGTTGATTCCATGCGTGTATATGCCGTGGACAGTGAAACAGGTACAACTCTGAAGTCCTCTGGACTTCTCAATGAACAGTCCACTTTCGAAATCACCAAACTCTACGCTAATCAGACCATAGACATAGATGTAGAAGTCACCTACGATCTGGAAGACGGACAGGACCTGCGTACGGAAGTCCTCCATGAAGCGTCTTTTACCACCACTAGCAACTCTGCGCCAAGCGCTACAGTTGAAAGTGTGGACCCTATGCAGGGCGGCCTTGGCTTTTCCATAGATCTAAACGATCCCGATGAAACCGTCGTACCCGGAACCCTTCGTGCGCTCATTTATGAAGATGATGGAAGTGGTCTTGAACTTGTTGGCACCTACGTGCTTGATGAAACACTTCAAAGTTTTCTATATGAAATGACCATTGATTATGACAACGCCTATACCGTCGAACTCATTACCAACTACAATCTCAGAGACAATACAGAAACAACCGAGGATTACGAACTCGATTCATCCTATGTTTCGGGGGATGTGAAAGCCAAGGATCCTGTAGGGGTTTTTGAAGACATCACACCGACGAACGAAGGTGCAGTCATTGATTACCGTATTCTTGATAATGATGAAACCATCATATCTGAAGGAATCGAACTTGTCATTGATGGTGAGACCTATACGCGTAGTGCGCTTGAGAGTTCACTCGAAATCGATACGCTCCTTTCAGGTGAAACCTATGTTGTCACACTGACCATCACGTATGACCTAGGCGATGGTGAAGGTGAAAAGACCCTTGCTATCAGTGAAACATTCACAACAGAAGCAAATGAAACACCAACACTTGAAATCGATGCTCTTGCACCTGCTAAAGAAAGCCTCGCTGCACCGACTTTCACCATCACTGACCCTGACAGTACGGGAACAATCACAACCATTAACGTTCTCAAAGACGGCAGTGAAGTGTCCACTTGGAATGAAGGCGAGGGTATCACAGGTCTTATGAGTGACATGGCCTATACTCTTGAAGTGATCTATACATACGATCTTAATGATGGTTCAGGCGAACAGACCCTGACCATCAGTGAAACGTTCACAACCGATGCAAAAGAAATGCCTTCCGGATCCATCACAAACAGCGTGACCAACCAGGAAAGCATCACATTCGACTACGCAGTGACGGACACCGATGGTGTCATCACAGCGATTGAATACACATTTGAGGGGAACACCAAAGTGCTCACTCCACTAAGTGACACTATCAGTGAAACCGGGCTTCTTTCCAATACGACTTACAGCGTGACGATTACCGTCACCTATGACTTGAACGACGGTGAAGGCGAACAGACACTTGAGCTCACAGAAAGCTTCACCACAGCGTCAAAAGAAACGCCAAACTTGAACATAGACACACTGACTCCGACAAAAGAAGGACTCGAAGTGCCAACCTTCACCATCACCGATCTTGACAGTACGGGAGCCATCACAACAATTACCGTTCTCAAAGACGGTAGTGAAGTGTCCTCGTGGAATGAAGCCGAGGCCATCACGGGACTCATGAGTGACACAGCCTATACGCTTGAAGTTGTCTATGGTTACGACCTAAACGACGGCGAAGGCAATCAGACGCTTACCAGTACTCAAGCTTTCACCACCAATGTGAAAGAAACGCCAACCGGCTCCATCACGAACGGCGTGGTTGATCAGGAAAGCATTCAATTCGACTACGCAGTGACGGACACCGATGATGTCATCACAGCGATTGAATACACATTTGACGGAAACACCGAAGTGCTCACTTCACTAAGTGACACTATCAGTGAAACCGGGCTTCTCTCTGACACCACCTACACGCCTACTTTAACCATCTCCTATGATCTTAATGATGGAGAAGGCGAACAGACTCTGACATTAGAAGAACCCTTCACCACAGATGCAAAAACGGAAGCGACTTCGACCGTTGATGGTTCAACCATTGAGCCTGGCATCACACAAATCGAACTTTCGGTTTTTGATGATGATCAGACACTTGTACCAGGAACCCTCAGCGCTTCGCTCAGAAATGAAGCGGGGGATGTTCTTGAAACGTTCAGCCTAGCAGCAGGAACCCAGACACTCAGTCATTACGCTTTCCTTTATGGTGAAACCCTTGAATTTGAAGTGACTGCGGATATCGACTTGAATGACGGAACCGTGCAAGAAGACGTCGTATTGGCATCTTCAACCCTTGTGGTGCCTGAATTCGTCACGTTCGACATGGGCGAAGATGACATAACCGAAAACAGCTTCAAAGGCACACTTGACCTTTCTCAATTGATAGGCACTGTTGATTTTGACACTGTAGAAACCAGAATTTCCTATCCTTCATATGATGATGAAATTCTTGCAGATGCCTTCATTTCCAATGAGCGTGTCATCTATGATGTGGACGGTTTGCTTGCAGATCGCGAAATTAAACTTACGGTTACTGCAGATTATGACGTTGGCAACGGCACACAGTCAGGCATCGTATTTGAAACAGCCTTCAGAACCGTGGCCAATGAAGCACCTAGTGGAGAACTCGGCAACGTTGTATTTGACAAGGCTGATGGATTCATTGGTTTTGATCTTGATGTTACGGATTCTGACAACGTAATCAGCGACGGCCTTTACGCAACAGTGAAACTGTTCCGTGAAAACGCCGCAGGCGAACTTGAACTCTACCAGACAATGGAAATTCCAGCGAACCCAGGCGATCCTGAAAATCCTGATGAGCCTCAGTTCAAATTTGAAGGACTCACACTGGAATATAGAGAATTCTACCTTCTCGAAGTGGAAACCGATTATTATCTGCGTGATGCTAGAGGCGTCCACGAGTCCGTATCCCTTGATACGGATACCGTGAGAATCAACGTCACCCCAGACGCATCGACTGCGTCCATAGACAATGTTGCCACCGCAAAAGGCGAAGTGACATTTGATGTAAATGTTATAGACAAACATGAAACCATTGAAGTAAACACACTATACGCACGTCTCCTTCAAGGAGGCGTTGAAGTTAGACGAGTCGCGCTTGATACCCTGAGTGAAACCGTCACGTTCCAAGAACTCACGAACAATACATCCTACGAGCTTGAAATCATAGCGGACGTCGACTTGAAAGAAGCCTCAATAAGAGAAGAAGAATTGCTTGCTTCAGCATCTTTTACAAGTCTTGATGTTTCGCCAACAGCTACCATTGATGCCACAACCACCGATCAAAAAGGTGAAGCCACCATTGATTACACCGTGAATGATCCTTATGACACTGTGTTGATGGAGTCCTTTGATGCTGTGATTTATCATGAAGGCCTTGAAGTGAATCGAATCGCTTTAAGCGCCCTAAGTGGAACCGTCACATTCACAGACCTCAATAACGATAGCGAATATACAGTGGAGTTGGTCTCCAATCTTGATTACGCCGAGGCGACCATTCGTGAAAATGTTCTTCTGACGACCAACACGTTCACAACCCTTGATGCGACCCCTTCATCCACGATTGCGACAACGACAGACAAAGGCGAAGTATCCGTTGACTACACCATCACAGACCCATATGACACCGTGGTGCCTGAAACCCTTGACGCCGTCCTTTACGAGTCCGGCGTAGAGGTGAAACGAATTGCGCTGACAAGTCTTGATGACATTGTTACATTCACAGAAATCAACAGCGACACTGAATACACCGTCCAACTTGAAAGCGATCTTGATTTTGGAGAGACTACAAATAGAACTGCAGAGACTATCGGTAGTGAAACATTTGACAGTCTTGACGTCTCACCGAATATAAACTACACAATTGACGATGTGACCCATTCGAGAATCGAGTTCACACTAAACGAATCAGATCCTTATGATGTGTTTGCAAGCATCAGCCGCAAAATTGAAGTATATGATGAATCCGGCGTGCTCAAGGCAACCTTCAGTGAAGTCAACGATCAAACTGAACACGTGCTCTCAGGGCTCCTTGCCGATCATACCTACACATTCAGATACTTTGCGGAGGTGAACTATCTAGATGGCGATGGCGTCAAGGAACTCGAGCTTTACAATGACACTGTCACAACCGATGCCTACACGGAACCAACCGCGAGCATCAATGCCATCAATCCTGACCATGAAGAAGTGGACTTCAACCTCGCACTGAACGACCCTGACAGTCCAATGACCGATGCCACACTCGACACGGTTGAAATATTCAAAGATGGTACACTGGTAAATAGCACCACTTCTCCATCAAAAGGCTCTAACAGTTTCACCGGCCTTTATTCCAACACGACCTATAAACTTGTGCTTACATACTCTTATGATCTTCAGGACGGTGAAGGTGTTCAGACTGCAACGGTTGAGGAAACCTTCAGCACGCTCACTTATGAAACCCCAACCGTCACCATTACCGAGAACATACTAGATGAGACATCCATCAACTTTGATGTGAGTCTGACTGACAATGATTCCCGCTTCGATACGCTTATCGCCATCGAACTGGTTTTGGATGGCACTGTCATGAAAACCATAGATCCCACAACTTTCTCTACACACGATTTCACAGATCTTCTCAGTGATACCACCTACACCATAAGGGCGACTTACACCTATGACATGAACGACAACCAGGGCGTTCAGGAAGACACCAAAGAGTACTCCTTCACCACGGACGCCTACACTGAACCAAGTGTAAGCATTACGACTTCCAATATCACTAAAGAAGGTGCCGATGTCACAGTCAGTCTGAGTGATCCCGATTCATTGGCCACACTCGAAGAATACGTCATCGCCTCAACCGTAGATGCACACGAAACACTCACTACAGGCATTGAGGATGTTCACAGTTACACCACGCTTTACTCAGATGAAACCTACACCGTCACCGTTACTTATTCCTTTGACTTGAATGACGGCCAGGGTCCTCAGACAATTTCCGAAACCATCACGTTTACAACCGACGCCTACACTGAACCAAGTGGCGAGATTTCAGCCCTTGAATTTGACGGGAATGACCTCACTGTAGACGTCGCCCCGCTTGACGATCCGGATAACATTGTCTCGACTCTTACCCTAGTCCTTTACGTTGATGGAGTAGAAAACGATATAATCACAAACGTAACGGAAGGCTCTACCGAGACATTTGCAGGTGTATATGCACCGGATACTGAATTTACTGTCGTCCTCACCGCTGATTATGATTTGAACGAATCAAGTGGCGCCTACAGTGACGTAGCGTTCGATCAATCCAAGATTACATCACTGGCACAATAAGCTTAAAAGGACGGTTTTAACCGTCCTTTTGCGTTAAAAGAAGGAGTGAACTCATGGAAAACCATCTGAACAAACAACGCACCTACTTTAAAGAAGAGAACACCAAATCCTATGAATCCAGAAAAAAGGCCCTGCTTACACTCAAAAGGCTCATTGAAGAGAATGAAGAAGCCATCATGGAGGCCCTTGAAAAAGATCTTTCCAAATCCGCTTTTGAGTCGTATGCAACCGAGATCGGCTTCACGCTTTATTCAATCAGACACACACTCAAGCACCTTAAAAAGTGGATGAAGAAAAAAAGAGTGAAAACCCCGATCTTTCATCTTTTCACGAAAAGTTATCTAAAGAAGGAACCTCTTGGAAACGTACTCATACTCTCACCATTCAACTATCCGTTTCATTTACTTGTTGAGCCGCTCATTGGCGCACTGGCCGCAGGCAATACTCTCATGCTCAAACCAAGTGAACTCACAAGCAATACGGAAACGCTCATTAAGACGCTCATGGACAGATATTTTGACGAGCGTCTTGTCAAAGTGTTCACAGGAGGCAGTGAAGTCGCGAAAAAACTCACGAGCTTGCCGTTTGACCACATCTTTTTCACCGGAAGCATCGCCACTGGCCAAAAAGTCTATGAAGCGGCCGCGAAAAATCTCGTGCCCGTCACACTTGAACTCGGCGGGAAGAGCCCTGCGATTGTCACAAAGACCGCAAACCTTGAAATCGCGGCCAAACGCATCGTCTATGGAAAATTCATCAATGCCGGCCAAACCTGCATCGCACCCGATTATGTCTATGTGGACGAAGGCTCCAAGGAAACATTTATTAAAGAACTCAAAAAAGCGGTTGAGACCATGTATCCAAAAACCGGCTCCACGATTGGAAGTATCGTCAACCAGAGCCACTATGAACGCATCAAGGGGCTAATCGATGATAAAAAAGTGATCAATGACTATGAAACAAACGATGACACTTTGAAAATCACGCCCATCATCATGGACAATGCAAGCTTTGAAGACAAGGTGATGCAAGAAGAGATATTCGGTCCAATTCTTCCGATTCTTACCTATAAAAGTCATGAAGAGGCCATCGGAACACTCAAGGATTTTGAAAAACCGCTCTCAATGTACATATTCAGTGAAAACAGGAAAGTTCAGAACTGGTTCTTGAATGACCTTTCTTCAGGCAGCGTCGCCATCAACGACACCATCACGCAGGTTGCGAATCCCCATCTGCCTTTTGGAGGCGTTGGGAAAAGCGGAATCGGCCATTATCACGGCAAGTACTCTTTTGACACCTTCTCCCACACCAAATCCATCATCAAAAAAGGGACGCTTTTTGATCCGCCCATCGTTTATCCGCCTTACGGTAAAAAACAATTCAAACTGATCAAACGCGTATTCAAATAAAAGAAGACCGAGCCCGTCGAAGGGTTCGGTCTTTACTGTTACTGGGTCTTTTTAAAATCACTAATCATCGTTTCATACGTCTTTATGAAGGACTCGTCAATGGATTGAAGAGACGGATTTTCCATGTAGTGCGCAATCACTCTTTTTGCGACATCGGGATACTCCGTTTCACTTTTGTAGTTGGGCGCGACCGCCTTGATTTTCGAATTGTCGAACAAGGCATCGTTGTTCTTGTCTCCTAATAGTTCACCTTCATAATCAGGGAAATATTTCAAGATGAAGTCGGTTGGAATGTGGAGAATATTCGGCTTTATATCAAGCGCATCGTAAAAGCTTTTTACAATGTCATTCCAACTGTAGACCTTGTCGCTTGTGAGATGGAAGATCTCATTGTACGAAAGAGGATTGCCAAGAAGATCCGTAAATCCCGGTGCGAAGTCCTCGTTGTACGTCAAAGTCCACTTGGAAGACCCCTCATCAGGCACAACGACGGGCGCTCTTTCAAGCATGCGTTTGATGAGTGTGAACGCGTCCTCTCTTGGCTTGAGCTGAAAGACGAGAGACGTATCGTCGTAGGTATGGCTCGGTCTTACAATGGTGACGTTGAAATCATCGCTTTTTTCTTCGAGCAGTCTTTCTTCACAAAGCTGTTTGTTTTTGCTGTACTCCCAGAATGGATTATCAAGGGGAATGTCTTCAGTGATCGGCAGTTTTGGAAGTGGTTTCTGATATGCAGACGCCGTACTGATGAACACGTACTGTTTTGTGATGCCTTTGAAAAGGCGGATGTCTCTTTCAATGTGCTCTGGAACAAAAGCGAACCATTCAACGACAGTGTCGAAGGTATGCCCTTCAAGTTTGTTTTTCACCGCTTCTTCATCGAAAATGTCGCATGTAAAAGTCTTGACTGAATCCCTTAAGACTTCGTTGTGGTTGCCTCTGTTTAAAACATAGAGTTCATGGCCTCTGGAAACGATCTCATCGCTTACTGCCTTGGAAATGCGTCCGGTGCCACCAATCATGAGTATTTTCACTTTATTGCCTCCTTTATGGTTTCATTATACAATCTATAAGCATTTGTGCAATGGCTTTGTTTGTTCACCAAACCCTGTGAGCGTGCTATAATGAATGTACTGCTTTATATTTCAAAATCATACAGGAGGCATTTATGACACTCACACCACCAAAAGAAAGACTGAATCCAAAAGCCATCAAGGCATGGCGAATAAAAGGGACCCTTTATTTTTCCGTTTATGTTATTTTGACAGCCGCGTTTTTCATTACGCGGATATTCATTTCCATGCCTTTGGAAATAGGCCTCGTTCTTACAGGGGTTTCTCTACTCCTTGGGATTATTCAGATACTCGTTGTCCCAAAACTGCGCATGATCTACTGGGGCTATGAAATCAAAGACAATGAAATCGATATCCAGCACGGCATTATCGTGGTCAAGAGAACTTTGATTCCCATGGCGAGGATCCAGCATGTCGATACAGAACACGGCCCTATCATGAGACAGTTCGAACTCGCCACTTTGAATATTGCGACCGCAGGTACGGAGCACAAGATTCCCGCACTTGATTTCGATACCGCGAGAACCCTTCGAAAGAAGATTTCCTCTCTTGCGGCACTGAGTGATGACGATGTCTGAGTACAAGCGCCAGCATCCGTTCATGATTCTTCTGTCTTTGATGGGCCAGCTCAAGTCACTGATCATACCGATTGTGCTTATTTTCATTTTTCAAGACCAGGGCGCAGCCGGCAGCACGGAGAATCTCGTGTTCCTTGGCATCACGCTTGGCGTGGTTGTTTTAAGCGTTGTTTACAGCATTTTCAAGTGGGTCTTTTACACTTACCGTCTTCAGGAGGACGCACTGATAGTGAAATCAGGTGTCTTTGTAAAAAAACGCCGCTATATCAAACCTGAAAGGGTTCAAACGACAAGCCTTGAAGCGGGAATTCTGCTTAGAATCAGCGGGCTTATGAGCCTCAAGGTTGAAACCGCAGGGTCGAAAAAAGATGCGGAATTCACGCTGGCCGCCCTGAAAAAAGAAGAAGCCGAAACCATCAAGGCGTATCTTAAAGGCGACCACGTGGTTGAAAAAAGTGAAGAGACAGAAAATGAGGAAGCCCCGTATATAGAAATCGGACTCAAAAATCTATTTATTGCGGCCTTGACCTCTGGACGCGTGGGCGTCGTCTTCTTTTTCCTATTGGCGTTTTCATTTGAAATCATGGACCTCTTACCAGAAAACCTGGTCAATTCCTATTACGGATCACTGATAACAGAAGGCATGCTCGCAATCCTTGTGGCCGTGGTAATCGTATTGATTGTCTCGTGGGTCATCTCCATCGTACGCTACGTCCTGAGGTTCGCGCTTTTCAAAGTCGAAGTAAGCGGCGATGAACTCACCATTACTAGAGGCTTGCTCGTCAAAAGGACTTTTAGACTCAAAAGACACAGAATCCAGGCCATCAACATCACAGAAGGCCTTTTAAGACAGCCATTTGATCTTGCGAGTGTATCATGCGAAGTCGCAGGGGGAGGCTCCTATGAGCCCGATTTCAAGGTGACGCTCATTCCTCTATGCAAGAAAAACGAATTGAACAGATACCTTGAAAAACTCGTGCCAGAGTACGTGGGCACGCCCGAAGTGACACCTTTACCGGGCGCATCCCTAAGACGCTACATCCTCCGATCGATCATTCCTTATTTATTTGTCATCCCCGTGTTTTTCTTCTTCATTGAGAGCCTCCTTATATTGCTGACGCTTCCTGTGAGCATCTATCTTGGCATTCTAAGATATAAAGACGGAGGGTTTGGCCTGGATGACACCATGCTCGTTCAAAGAACGCGCTTAATAGCCAAAAGAACCGTTCTTGCAAAAAGACGCACCACCCAGGACGTCACCCTTTCACAAAACATTCTGCAAAAACGAAAGGATCTCATGAGTTTTTCATTCACCGTCATGAGCACGCCGTCCCATAAAACATTTACTTTGAAAGACATTGGCAGCAAAGCCATTCCCGATTTTCACACGTGGCTTCAAAAAAGTACGCAAAATGATTAGGGCAACCCTAACTTATTTGATATGATACTAGTATACCCCACTATTTAGGAGATGAGACCTTTGGCAGACATGAAACTTGATACATTTCTAAAGTTCACCTATCTTGGTAAACTTGACGTATCACCAAACAAAGAACGCGCAGCATTTGTGACATCGCGTGCGGTTCTTGAAGAAAACGCGTATGAACAGACCCTGCATCTTTATGAAAACGGCACCGTTTCAAAGCTCAGAAAAATCGGCAAAAACAACGACTTCAGATTTCTGAACAATTATGAACTCATCATCAACATGCAGAAAAACAAACAAGAACGTACAGAACTAAAGGAAAAGCAGCGTCAGAGCTTTTACCGTTTCAATGTGCTTGAGCGCTCGCTTGAAAAAGCCTTCACCCTGCCTTTCCCCGCAACCATTGAAGAAATCATCGATGAAGACACTGTTTTGTTGTCTGCGAATCTTACAGAGGACGCCCACGTTCTTTATGAAGGCACAAAGAAACAAAGAGAAGACTATCTAAAGACAAGGAAAAAGGAAACCGCCTTTGAAACCATCGATGAACTTCCTTATTACTTCAACGGGCGTGGCTTCAAGACGAATGAAACGTCTCAGCGTTTCATATACAAAATCGAATCAGGTGAGATTACACCTCTTTTCACCAAAAATTTCACAGTAGACACTACGACGCTTTCAAAAGACAAGAAGACCCTTTTTTATACCGGAACCCCAAGAGAAGACGTCATGAGTTTCACTTCACGCGTCTTCAAAGTTGATCTTGACACCCTTGAGCACACCGTTTTATACGACAAACTCGATTACAGCATCTCCAAAATCATCGAATTTGACAACAAAGTGGTGCTCGCGGCCAAGGACATGCAGAAATACGGACTCAACGAGAATCCCGATTTCTACACCTTGAAAAACAATACGCTTGAGCACTTGGCAGCGCACGGACAGGCCATGGGCAACACCGTCGGGACGGACGCCAGGTTCTTGCCTTCCCCTTCATCCTTCGTCAAAGACAACAAATTCTACTTCGTAACGACGATTGATGATCACAACGAGCTATATGAACTAAGCGAAGATGGAAGTCTCAAAAGCGTCTATGAAATGGACGGCGCGATGGATGGTGTCATGGGCATGAAGGATTCAATCGTGATGATCGGCATGGAAAAACAGAACCTTCAGGAACTTTACCGTCTCAACTTGAAAACCGTGCAGAAAAAAAGAATCACCACGTTCAACACATTGCTCTTCAAAGACCACTTCATCAGTGAACCAAGCGTCCTCACCATTGAAAAAGACGGTGTAGAGATCAAAGGCTTTGTCCTTCTTCCAAAAGACTACACGCCAGGCTCCAAGGTTCCTGCAATTCTGGATATCCACGGAGGACCGAAAACCGTCTATGGTCAGATCTACTACCATGAAATGCAGTACTGGGTGAATGAAGGCTACGCCGTCTTCTTCGCCAATCCAAGAGGCTCTGATGGCAAGGGAAATGCCTTCGCCGACATCAGGGGCAAATACGGTACCATCGATTATGAAGATCTCATGGATTTCACGGACAAAGTACTTGAAACCTATTCAGGCATCGATCAGGACAGACTGTTTGTTACAGGAGGGTCTTATGGTGGATTCATGACCAACTGGATCGTCGGTCACACCGACCGTTTCAAAGCGGCCGCAACCCAACGTTCAATCTCCAACTGGATTTCATTTTACGGCACCTCCGATATCGGGTATTATTTCGCAAGTGACCAGACCGACGGCCATCCGATTGACGACATGGAAAAACTCTACGAACAATCTCCGATAAAATATGCGAGAAATATAAAGACGCCGCTTTTATTCATTCATTCCGACAAGGACTACCGGTGTCCCATCGAACAGGCGCAACAGCTTTACGCGGTCGTGAAGACACAAAACGTCCACTCAAGACTCGTATGGATCAAAGAAGAAACCCACGAACTTTCAAGAAGCGGTAAACCACAGGCAAGAATCAAGCGGCTTCAGGAAATGACCGACTGGTTCAAACAATACACCTAATATACAAAAACCACATGGAGGGCTTGATAAAGGCCCTCTTTTTTATTTGGAAAAACCGCCTTATTTTATAAAAATCAAAAAATTCAAAAAAAATCGAAAACGTTATAGTAAAACGCATACATTTATGATATTCTAAAATCGCAAACGTTTTCGAAAATTGGAGGATATCATGATTAAACATTACGAAACCTCATTATATGAGGGGAAACGACACCAGGAAGTTGATCGAACAACTGAAGAAACCAATACTAAAATCACAGTAAACAAGGAAAAACCCTTTCAAACCATGCTTGGGTTTGGCGGCGCTTTTACAGAGGCTGCGGCTTATACGCTTTCCAAAATGCCTTCTTCAAAAAGAGAAGAAGTGCTCAAAGCCTATTTCGATAAAGAGGAAGGGCTCAATTATTCCATCGGGCGCGTTCACATGAACAGCTGTGATTTCTCCCTTGAGAATTACACGTACGTGGATGAGTATGATGAAACCCTTGAAACATTCGACATCTCAAGAGAAAAACAGTGGGTCATCCCGATGATCAAGGATGCCGAAAAAATTCGTGGCGAGAAGATTGATCTGCTCGCATCTCCATGGAGCCCTCCCGGATGGATGAAGGATACGGGCGAAATGAACAATGGTGGAAAACTTCTACCGAAATACTACGATCTCTGGGCAAAGTATTACGCGAAATTCATCGATGCCTACCAAGCGGAAGATCTGAACATATTCGCAGTCACCGTTCAAAACGAACCCGCTGCAAAACAAACCTGGGATTCATGTGAATACACGGCTGAAGAGGAACGCGATTTTGTGAAAAACAGTCTCGGGCCAATCCTGGAAAAAACCGGCCATGAAGCCATCAACATCATTGTATGGGACCACAACCGTGACGTGCTTGTAGATAGAGCCAACACCATTTTGAAAGACAGTGAAGCACGCAAATACGTTTGGGGAACAGGCATTCACTGGTATGTCAGTGAAGCGTTTGAAAACCTCAAAATCGTTCACGATCTTCACCCTGACAAACATCTTCTATTCACTGAAGGCTGCATCGAAGGCGGGGTTCAACTCAATGTATTTGAAAACGGGGAACGCTACGCGAGAAACATGATCGGTGACATTGCCAACTACTGTGAAGGGTATCTCGACTGGAACCTCACGCTGAATGAAATCGGAGGACCCAACCATGTAGGGAACTACTGCGACGCGCCAATCATTGCGGATACGAACCAGTTGACACTGAACTACAACGTTTCCTATTACGCCATCGCACATTTCTCAAAACACGTCATGCCAGGCGCGAAGCGCATTGAATCAAAAAGCGAATCGGACCTTACGCATGTAGCGTTTGTCAATCCCGATGCAAACGTCGGGACAGCGAATTCTGAAGCCTGACCGTTCGACCAGCCATTCCATCTGATTTTAAATGTCGCGGTCGGCGGCAACTGGGGCGGTGCACAGGGTGTTGACCCTGAGGCGTTCCCAACCAAGATGGAAATTGACTATGTACGTGTTTTCCAAAAGGATTATGC
>JASMTQ010000095.1:0-14326 GCA_041694275.1 Caryophanales bacterium | reverse complement strand
CAAGACAAGTTCATCAAGTACACATTCATAGATACCGTGCATAAACCATACTCCGCCCAATTGCTATATATACATTAGTTAACATAATATATATTATCGGAAGTAAAACACAACTATGCATTTTGGCTTCTTTCGTGTGAATAGGGGCGGGGTTGAATATGATGACCCCGTTATGTGACGTGATTTATAGGGGCAATAAAAAATAAACATAGTCATTTTTGAACTTTGACTATGTTTATTTTAGGGTGCTTCTTTTCGGTTGAATCGAGAGGGTCGATTGGACTCAGAAACGATTTTAAATGGTATGAAGAATACTGAATCGTTCAAACTCCAAAATGTCCTTAGAGACGAAATTTCATGGCCTCAGAACTTAAGCGTATCGATGATGGTGACTCCCCAGTCTTTTATAAGCGCTTCGCTTTCTTCTATGGCCTTGTCACCAAGCTGATCTGGGTGGTGAGCGTCCGCACTCAATATGGCTTTGGCGCCTTTTTCTACCGCGATATCCCAAAATTCCTTTCTCGGGTATTTGTAGTGGGTGCCGGCTTCACTTATCACGATGCCTCTTCTTGTGCCGTTTGCGTTGAATTCAAGGGGCACATCGTTTTTGATGGCGGCGTCTATGATGATGTTCGCGGCTTCTTCTGCGACTTCGTCAAAGCGTGGATAGGAGGAAAGATAGATATCGGGATGCGCCACCAGGTTGAACATACCGGTCTCAATTGCGCGTTTGACGCTTTTTGCATAGTTGATGATGTCTTCACCCTTCTTAAGACCTACGGAGCCTCTTAAGCGGGATTTTTCGTCTTCTGGACGGATGTAATGCTGTCCGAGGATGAAGTACTCGACCTTTCGGCCTAGATCACGGTAGTATTCGTGATTTGAATCAAGGTATTCTATTTCAAGGCCCGTGTGAATCTCTATTTGGTTCTTGTATTTCCTTTTCATGGCTTCCACGTCTTCGAGGTAGGTTTCAAGTTCATCGAAGCGCATGCGCTGATCATGGGTGATGACGGCGCTTGGGGCGTGATCTGAGAACCCGAGGACTTCAAGATTCGCTTCTATGGCCTTTTTAACATAGTCTTCGGCCGTTCCTTTGGCATGTCTGCACAGTTCATGGTGCGTATGGTAGTTTTTCTTCATAGAATCACTCTTTCTGAGATTTTAATCCTTGATAAGTGTCTTTACTCGAAGTGTATATAAAAACAGCTTAGAATGCAAATTATAAGGCTTTTGATTGTATGTAGGAGCGGATTGCAGGAATCCATCAACTCCAGCGACATTATAGCCATATTAATGTTATACTAGGCTACGAGGAGTGATGATATGCAAAAACGGCCCCTGGCGTACCGCGTACGCCCGAAAACCCTTGATGATGTCGTCGGTCAGGAGCACCTTGTAGGCCCTGATGGCGTCATTCGAAAGATGATCAAGCGTGAACAGTACTTTTCCCTCATTCTTTATGGGAAGCCCGGCATCGGCAAAACCACCATCGCAACCGTGATCGGAGAGGCGTTTGGTCTCAATACGTTTACATTCAATGCCAGTACTGACAACAAGGCAACCCTTAAGGAAATCATTGAATCCGCAAAAAGATATGGTGCGTTGTTGATTGTGGATGAAATTCACAGGATGAAAAAGGATATTCAGGATTATTTGCTGCCACATGTTGAATCTGGGAACGTCACTTTGATAGGTTTGACCACAAACAATCCATACCACAGTGTGAACCCGGCAGTTCGTTCACGAACTCATGTGTTGAAACTAAAAGAAATTGAAAATGAAGAACTTTTTTCCTTTCTCAAACGACTGATAAAGAACAATCCAGATGATTTGAGTGCAAACTTTGACGATGATGTCATAAGATATGTGGTGCAGACTTCAAACCGGGAAATCAGGACGGCGATCAACATGCTCGAGCTTCTCAATATCGCTTATGAGGATGCGACCATCAATCTTGAGATGGCTAAAAAGGTCATTTTGAAACCCGCACTCGATCTTGACAAGAACGAAGACAACTACTATAACATTCTCTCGGCTCTTCAGAAGTCGATTCGTGGAAGCGATGTCGATGCGGCGCTACATTATCTAGCGAGACTTATCAAAATGGAGGACCTTGATAGCATATTAAGGCGCCTTACGGTCATTGCCTACGAAGATGTTGGCCTTGCGAATCCTTCGATATTCTCTAAAATGGATGCGTGCGCACGCGCGTGTGAGCGCGTGGGATTTCCTGAAGCGAGAATCCCTCTGGCGGATTTGACCGTGGAAATGGCCCTGTCACCAAAATCAAACAGTGCCTACACGGCCCTTGACAAGGCGCTTGAGGATATTGAAAAAGGTAAAATGGGCAAAGTGCCGAACCATTTGATCAACGTGGCCAACTTCGAAGACAAGGATGCGTATCTCTATCCGCATGATTACGACCACCATGTGGTTAAACAGCAGTATCTTCCAGATGAATTGGCGCAAACGAGGTATTACAAACCAGCCAAAACAGGCAAATATGAACGCAGTCTCAAAGAGCGCATGGACGCCATCAACAAGATCCTCGGAAAATAGTCAAAAAGAAGGCATCCCAGGTCGGGATGCCTTCTTTTTGAGAATGTCAGATTTCGAACGTTTTACCGCTTTTAAATGAATCCATGGCTTCACCAAGGGCTTCTTTCAATCGCTCAAGCATTGGTTCACCCGTGCAGTGGCCTGTGATGAAACGGGCGTTCGTGCTTTTGAGCACGGTGGTAAACGCCTCGAATGTCTCGCCATCCGTCTCCTTGAGACCATTTTTGAGGTGGAACCCTCCAATGACAGTATCAGGGTAGCGGTTTTTGAGCCTGTAAAAATGATCCATGATATTGACAATGCCTTTGTGGGCGCATCCTGAGAAAAGGGTGTGCCTGTCATCTTCTTTTATAATGAGGTTCTGTTCGTGAATAAAGTCGTCTTTTTCAAGTGTTTTTCCATGTTGTCTATATAGGTGGTCATTGCCAAGCGGGTTGAATCTCTTGGCTTCTACGCCGCTAAAGAGCTCGACCCCCTTGTCAAGATGCGTGAAGTTTTTTGTGAATACGATACGCTTGTCGTGCCTTAAAATCTGTTTCAAGCCGATATAGACTTTCTCTTTTGAAGGTTTTTCTGAATATAGGTTCGCAAACGCGTTTTCCCTGATGTAGACTTTTGCCTTGTCATTTAAATCGAGGAAGCGTTCAAGCGCCCCACCATGGTCATTGTGTCCGTGTGAGATTATGGCCATGTCCACGGTTTTGAGATCAATCCCCTTCTTTTCAGCGTTTTTGATGAAGGTCTCATCGGGTCCCAGGTCAAAAAGAATCCTGTGCTTTTTGGTTTCGATGTAAAAACTGACGCCGTGAACACTCTTGAAGTCTTCACTTAGAGCACTGTTTTCAACCAATGTGACTATTTTCATCCTATCACCTCGTATTCATTATAAATCAAACGGTCTTATGTTTCAAAAAAGGAAGCGCCTATTTTCTGTGGGCGCTTCCTTGTCCTTTTTCATGATGACGACACTCTGAGAATTCAACATCGCCGCCTTCAATCCTTATTCCATACCCATTGACAAGGGCAAGCGCAATTTTTTCGCGGGCCTTGTCGTAGATGGTCTGGACGGTCGAGCGCCCTATTTGCATCATGTTCGCAGCTTCCTGCTGGGTGTGCTTGAGCGCGTCAATGAGTCTTATGGCTTCATATTCGTCCACATGAAGGATGACGTGTCTTCCCTTGCCTCTTTGTCCTTCAGGGGCGAAACGCGTATGACGTGGCGGTCCTTCAACGCGTCTGCATTTGCGTGGTCTTGGCATGAGAAACCTCCTTATTCGTGCGATTTCTAATCTCTTTGTCTGTCACGATGGCGTCTTCTGCCTTCATGATGGTCGCAGTGCTCATGGTCATGATCATGGTCGTGGTGATGGTGGTGCTCACCTTCGTGATGCCCCTGGCACTGATGGGCTTTGTTGCGACCGCGTCCGCGCCCTTCGCAGCGTCCGCTTTCGTTGGCCGGTCCGTTTCCGTTTGGTCCTGTTCCGTCGCCTTTTGGCATAGTATCACTCCTGTTATTGGCATATGTTGATAACTAATTGTATCATGTTACTGGCATATGTCAATAACTTGTTAAAATAAAACCCTCTTGTCGAGGGTTTAGATTATAGTGTGAAGTCGCCTTCTTTGAGGTAGCCTTTTTGCCTGAAGACAAAGTCAAGGATGACCATGAGAAGGATTGGAAAAATGAAATGGAGAAGCGCAATGCCCAGGAATACGAAGAAATCGTATCCCATCGCGTCCAGTACGCCGATTTGTCCGATAAAGCCGCTCGTGCCCATTCCACTGCCTATCGGAGTGCTTTCAAGTTTGAACAAAAGCGTTGAAAACGGACCGAGAAGGGCGGAAACAATGATGGGTGGAATCCAGATTATGGGCTTTCTCAGGATGTTTTTGAACTGAAGCATGCTTGTACCAATCGCAATCGATAACACGGTGCCAATCGAATTGTCTTTCCTTGACATCACCGCAAAGCCGATCATCTGGACACTGCATCCCACGACGGCTGCCCCGCCTGCGATGCCTTCAAGCCCGATGCTTATCGCAATGGCCGCGCTTGATATTGGCGAGGTGAGTGCCATGCCCATGACTGCGGCGATGACGATACCCATGAAGAAAGGCTGGTAATTCGTTGCGTTGTTGATGAAAGTGCCAATGCCCTGCATCGCAAGCGCCACCGGTTCACCAATCAAATTGGCGACGAGGAAGGCGATGCTTGCGGAAATGAGGGGAATCAAAATGATGTCTACCGGGGTGCGTTTTCTTAGAATGTGGCGAAGTCCCTCCATGGCCGCGATGCTTGTCACGTAAGCCACTACGGGATCATTGCTGACTTGCGTGGCGATACCACCGGCAATCGCCCCACTGATGAGTGAGAGTCCTTTGAGATCCAGACTCCATGCGATTCCAATACCGATTCCGATACCCATGAAGCCTTTCAGGATGCTCGCAAGCTCCTGAATCTGGGTGCTTCCTACCAAAACGCCTATCTGATCGACGATCACACCGATGATCAATGTGGAGAAAAGTCCGAGTGCCATGCCGTTCAGTGTTTTGATAAGGTATTCGAGCAAACGTTTTCCAAGTGCTTTGAAATCTATGTTTTTCATAAATAAACCTCCGAGAGTATGCTTTCATGAAGTCATTTTAACATATTCGATAAAGAAATATCGACTAATTTCAAGAATATTTCAGAAGTTTGGTTTCGAACACCTTTTCCCTGGTTGGAAGGGAAGGCTGCGCCCCTCTTATGGTAGCCGCAAGCGCTCCGCACTTCTGTGCGAAGTCAACACTATCTTTTATGGTATTTCCTTCACCAAGACTGTAGGCAAGGCCTGCCACAGTAGCGTCTCCTGAACCGGTCGTATCAAGCGGCTTGATTTTGTAGGCAGGTTCGTGCCTAAATGTATTATTCGAAATGTAACTTGCGCCTTTTGAACCTCTCGTAAGCACAATGTCGCCTCCAGTTTTCTTAAAAAGCGATGAAAGCATAGTATTGATGCTTTCTTTTGAAGCAACACTCATGTTGGTAAGGGTGCGTGCTTCTGTTTCATTGAGGACAAGCAGATTGACTTTTTTAAGGATTTCCTCACCGACCTGGCTTGCGGGTGCTGGGTTGTAAAGCACCTTCACACCCTGCTTGTAGGCGGTATCGATGATACGCTCGTTTAGTTCAAATGGAATTTCGTTTTGAAGAACAACCATGTCATATGCCTCAAGGTCAAGCGTCTCAATATCGAAATCAAACGCCATGTTCGCTCCAGGTGCAACAACGATGGCGTTGTCCTCTTTCGTCCTTTGAATGAAGGCTTTTCCACTTGGTTCACTCAGAGACTGGATGTTTGAAGTGTCGATGCCTTCTTCCTTTAAAGCCTTTAGAAGGGCTTCGCCTTCTGCATCTTTGCCTACGGCGCCCACCATGGTGACCCTCGCACCAAGGCGTGCAAGAGCAACGGCCTGGTTGGCTCCCTTGCCTCCAAAGTGCTTTTCACTTGAATGCCCGAGGATGGTTTCGCCCGGTGATACGATTTTTTTCACATCAATCACATAGTCCGTATTCAAACTTCCAACAACGAGTATCTTTGCCATGGAATCACTCCTTTAAACCATAGTATCATATTTGTATTGATTTCACGCGTCTTTCCTCTTGTAAGAAATTGAAAATATCTTATAATATACGTATGACTCTTGACATATGAAAGGCGGGGTAACGTGGCACACACTCACGATCACTCACATTCCCATAGCGAAAAAAACATTAAAAGCGCATTTTTCATCAATTTGTTTTTTACTATTATCGAGCTCTTCGGAGGGCTTTATACCAACTCTATAGCAATACTCTCAGATGCCGTTCACGATCTGGGCGATACGATTTCTCTTGGAATGTCCGCATTCTTCGAGAAGTTTTCAAAGAAAAAAGCGGATGAATCCTATACATTCGGATACGACCGTTTTTCACTTCTTGGCGCAGTCATAAGCAGTTTTGTGCTGTTCGGTGCGTCCGTGTTCGTGCTTACCCAGGCCATTCCGAGACTGATGAGCCCTGAGGCGGTTGATACACAGGGCATGATTGTCTTTGCGGGGCTTGGCGTACTTTTCAATGGCTTTGCGGTGCTGCGTGTTGTCAAAGGGACAAGTCTTCACGAAAAGGTCATCACCTGGCACCTCATGGAGGATTTTCTTGGTTGGATAGCCGTACTCATCACAAGCGTCGTCCTGCTTTTTGTTGATTGGTACTTCCTCGATCCTCTTCTTTCCATCTTGATTACAACCTACATTGTTCTTCATGTGCTTAAAAATCTGAGACAGGTATTCAACGTTCTGCTTCAAAAAGCGCCATCCAATTTCAAAATATCCGATCTCAAGAAAAAAATCGGTCAGTTCAACGGAATTGTGGATGTGCATCACATTCATCTTTGGTCCTTGGACGGGCACACCCCGATGATTTCAATGCACCTTGTCATTGAAGAAACATTCAAAAGAAGAGAACTCGATGCCCTCAAGGATTCTGTCAGAATGCTTCTCAACAAATACGGGATTGAACACATCACCATCGAAACCGAACGTCCGGGACGCGAGTGTGTGAATCCGCCTTGCAAATAACAGTTTATTTATGACATACTATATAAAACCGGGCCGCTCACAGCAAGTAAGCGGCCCGGTTTTTGCGTTTCTCAAAAGAAATTATTTGTAGGAATACTTGTACTGCATGTCACCATTCATATTATAGATGAATAGGTTTGTGCCATCCTTCTTCGCCTTTTCCTTGGCGACTTTGATAGCGTCATCAAGGGATTGTGTGTACTTGAAAGGCGTTGGGTCTCCCTTGTAATTGACTTCCCACCAAGATTCTTTGTGATTCTTGTTGAATTTTACACTGATATCTTTTTTCAAGGTATCACATACCTCCTTCAAATGCATGAATCATTGTTTCTACGTTATATAGTATACACCTATGTGAAGTGTCTTTCAAGAATTCACGTCATTTTGATGCTTTAAACCTATTTGAAGAGGTCTTTTAACGCCTTGATGTCATCAATGAGATAATCCGCATGGTCAAGTTCGCCTTCTTTTGCAAAACCGTATGTGGTACCGATGGTTGTAAGACCGTTTTCTTTTCCGGCTTCCATGTCGTGGTGACGGTCACCAACGATGGCCATAGGGCCTTTGAAATCCTTTTTGATTTCATTTAAAACATCGGCCTTGCGTTCAATACCCTCATAAGTTTGTGAACAAACCATTGCGTCGAAGTACTCATCAAGCTTGAATTGCTTCGTATGGGCGTGCATATAGTAGTTCTTGCAGTTGCTGATGAATACGAGCTTGTAGCCACGGTCTTTAAGCGTCTTCAGTGTTTCAAGCGCACCGTCATAAAGAACGGCCTTTCCGTTTTCTATGCCTTTTTGCATTTCCTGGCTGATGAGTTTGCTTGCCTGCTGTTTCGCGTGTTCACCGATGGAAGGCCCGAAACTCGCCCACATCTCGCTTGGTGTCTGACCCATGAAACCTGAAATTTCTTCATCACTCCATGTGCGATCACGTGCGCCATGTTCTTCGACAAGTGTCTTGTAGGCTTTCCTGAACGCTGGCGCGTAGAGGTTCAAGCTGTCATGAAGTGTCCCGTCGTAATCCAGAAAGATTGTTTTTACGTCTTTTAAGGCTTTCATTATTTGAGGGTCTTTAAAAGGTTTGCCATTTCGATGGCGCTCATTGCTGCATCAGAGCCCTTGTTGCCGGCTTTTGTGCCGCTTCTTTCAATGGCTTGTTCGATGCTGTCTGTGGTCAGAATACCGAAAATGACGGGAACGCCGGTTTCAAGCCCTACATTTGCGATGCCTTTTGAGACTTCGTTTGCGACCATGTCAAAATGCGGAGTCGCACCACGGATGACCGCACCAAGTGTAATGACGGCGTCATAGCGTTTGAGATTCGCGGTTTTCTTTGCGATTAGGGGGATTTCGTAAGCCCCTGGAACCCAGATGGTATCGATGTCGTCTTCCTTGACACCGTGTCTTCTCAGTGCGTCAAATGCACCGTCTTTAAGCTTGGAACCGATGAATTCGTTGAATCTTCCTACGATGATGGCGATTTTCAGCCCTTCACCTTGAAACTGTCCTTCAAATGTTGTCATGTTATTCCTCCTCGAATTTGAGCATATGGCCCATTTTTTCTTTTTTGGTTTTCAAGTAAAATTCGTTTCGTTCGTTGTGGTTCATCTGAATCGGTACGCGCTCTGTGATTTCAAGTCCGTGACCACTGAGTCCGTTTATCTTTTTCGGGTTGTTGGTCATCAGGCGTATTTTTCCAACCCCGAGAGACTTGAGAATCTGAGCGCCGATGCCGTAGTCTCTGAGATCATCAGGAAAGCCTAGCGCGATGTTCGCTTCCACGGTGTCCATGCCCTGGTCTTGCAGGTTGTACGCGCGGATTTTGTTGATGAGACCGATGCCTCTGCCTTCCTGGCGCATGTAGAGAATCACTCCCTTGCCTTCGTCGTCTATGCGTTTCATCGCCGCATGCAGCTGATCGCCGCAGTCACAGCGTTTTGAAGCGAAAGCGTCGCCCGTGAGGCATTCGGAGTGGACGCGGACGAGGACTTCGTCGTCTTCTTTGATCTCGCCTTTTACGAGGGCTACGTGGTGTTCACCATTCAGCGTGTTTTCAAAGCCAATCATTTCAAAGTATCCGAAGTCCGTCGGCATTTTCGAGCTTGCGGCTTTTTTTATATGGCTTTTTTCCTTTTCTGAGCGGTATTTGATAAGGGCTTCAATTGATATCATTTTGAGGTCATGGGTCTTTTTGTAGATTTCAAGATCATCAAGTCTCGCCATGGTGCCGTCTTCATTCATGATTTCACAGATGACGCCTGCGGGTTTCATCCCAGCCAGTCTCGCAAGGTCGACGGCCGCTTCGGTGTGGCCGGCTCTTTTCAATACGCCGCCCTTTTTCGCGATGAGAGGGAAAACGTGACCCGGTTTCTTGAAATCGCTTGGCGATGAGCCTTCTTCAACGGCCTTTTGGATGGTGAGGGCACGTTCATGAGCGCTGATGCCGGTGGTGGTTTGTGCCGCATCGATGGATGTGGTGAATGCGGTCTTGTAGGTATCTGTGTTTTCCTTGACCATTTCATCGAGGCCGATGGCGTTCAAATCGTCTTTCTGCATGGGAAGGCAGATAAGCCCGCGGCCGTATTTGGCCATGAAATTGATGCTTTCCTGGGTGGCCTTCTCTGCGGCCATGACAAGGTCGCCTTCGTTTTCCCTGTCTTCGTCGTCCACGACGATGACCATTTTTCCTTCTTTTATAGCCTGAATGGCTTCTTCAATCGTATCAAGTGCCATGATTGGCCTCCTTATATATACCCGTTTTCTTCTAGAAAACTCTTTGTGATGGCGCTTTTCTTCTTGTGGGGTTTTAATAGTTTTTCAACGTACTTTGCGATCATGTCAACTTCGAGGTTGACCTTTGAGCCGACGACCAGGTCACCGATGTTGGTTTCTCGTTTCGTCTCGGGGATGAGCGATACGCTGAAGGTGTCCTCATCCACATCTATAACCGTGAGGCTTACGCCGTTGATGCCGATTGAGCCTTTTTCTGTGATGTAGCGTGTGATTGAAGGGTCGGTTTTGAATGTGTATACCGTTGCGATGCCTTCATCTTTCAATGATTCCAAAGTGCCTACATCGTCCACATGACCGCTCATCATGTGTCCGCCGAGGCGATCACTTGCTTTAAGGGCTCTCTCGAGATTAAGGGTGTCCCCTTTTTTGAGCTTAAAGAGGGTGCTTCTTTTTAGAGTTTCGAACATGACATCGACGGTGAAGGTGCTTGCTTTCATGTCGGTAACTGTAAGGCAGACTCCGTTTGTCGCGATTGAGTCTCCGATTTTAGTCTCTTTCAGCACTTTTTCTGCCTGTATGGTTAATTTGGCTGATTTCTGATCACTTTGAATGGCTTTCAAAGTGCCTTTTTCTTCTATGATGCCTGTAAACATTTTCTAGCCTCCCACTTTGTAGGTTACAAGGATGTCTTCACCGATCTCGGTGATGGATGTTCTTTTGAGTTTGACGCATTCGTCGATGGTTTTGAATCCGGTGCCGCCAACAGGCGTGAGTGCGTCTTTGCCACCGATGATTTTAGGTGCGATGAATACATAATACCTTTGTACGATGCCTGCTTTGAAGGCGCTGTCGTTGACCGCACTTCCGCCTTCTAGAAGGATGCTGTCGATGCCTTTTTCACCAAGGGTGTCCATGAGACTCTCAAGATCAATCAAACCGTCTTTGTCCTTGATTGTGAGAACATCCGCCCCTTTTTTCTTCAAGGCGTTAAATCTATCTTTGGGTGCGTACTTGGTCACTGCTACAATCGGTGTTGTTTCACTATTCAGTAACGTTGATTCAAGCGGTGTCTCACAAAGGTTGTCCAGTATAATCGGAACAGGATTGGACACAGGCTGGTGTTCAAGGCGAACGTTGAGTCTTGGGTTGTCCTTGATTACCGTGTTCACACCGACCATGATGCCTGATACGCGGTTTCTGATGGCATGAACTTCTTGGCGAGAGCGTTCATTCGTGATCCATTTCGAATCAAAGGCATGGGTTGCTGTCTTGCCATCGGCGCTCATGGCGGATTTCACAATCACAAAGGGACGTTTGGTGCTTATGTAGTGAAAGAATATTTCGTTAAGGGCTTTGTTTTCACTGTCCATCAGGCCACTTTCGACTTCAATGCCCGCGTCTTTGAGCATTTTAATGCCACGGCCTGCGACCAATGGATTGGGGTCCAAAGAAGCGATGACGACGCGCTTCAGTCCACCTTTGACTAGTGCGAGTGCACAAGGCGGCGTTTTTCCATAATGGCTGCAGGGTTCGAGCGTGACATACATTGTTGCCCCTTCAATACTTTTTTCTGCACTGTTTATGGCATTGATTTCAGCATGATTTTCACCGAATTTGGCGTGGTATCCTTCGCCAATGATCTCGCCATCTTTGACAATTACCGCGCCAACCAAAGGATTCGGATTAGCTAACCCCTCGCCCTTTTTGGCCAGCTCCAGCGCTCTTTTCATAAACTTAGTGTCCATGCAAGCCTCCTTAAAAACAAAAAATGCCCTGAAAATCAGGGCATGTAAAAACGGAAGACAAAAAAATGTCTATCTTCTTCCATCCAGACTATACTGTCGGTATGGGAATCGCACCCATTCAGCGTTAGCTCGCGGACTTTACCGCCGGTAGGGACTTTCACCCTGCCCTGAAGATATTACACTTGTATTATAGGATTTGCGTTCCATAAAGTCAATCATTTTGATAAATTGTCGGTTTAAGCGTGTTTAGTTGCTTGTATCGGCTACTTATAGAAAAATGAAATTAAGGACTTGACAAGAATTTTGTTTTTTTGTATTTTTATATTAGCAGAGGAGCAATCCGAGTGCTAAAACATTAATTGGAGGGAAATACAATGATTCAACCTTTGCACAATTTTGTTGTACTCGAAAAGGCCACACCACAGAAGAAAACAAAAAGTGGCATTATTTTGAGCAGTGATGATCAAGAAGCGCCGAAAACGGCGAAAGTCATTGCTGTTGGGCCTGGAAAGGGAGATTCCGAAATGTCTGTTAGCGTGGGTGATTTTGTGATTTACCGCACCTATGCGACTACCGATGTGGACATGGATGGAAAAACCTATTTGATTGTTGAGGACAAGGATATACTTGCCAAAGTGGAGGGTGAAACCAATGAGTAAGAAGATTCTTTATTCCGCTACTGCGCGAAACCGCATGAAAAACGGTGTCGACAAGCTTGCTGACACACTTGGTGTGACCCTTGGGCCAAAGGGTCGCAATGTGGTGCTTGAAAAGAGCTACGGGTCTCCGCTAATCACCAATGATGGCGTAACCATCGCCAAGGAGATTGATTTTGAGGATCGCTATGAAAACATGGGCGCACAACTCGTAAAGGAAGTTGCTTCAAAAACCAACGACCAGGCAGGTGATGGAACCACTACGGCAACCATGCTTGCGAGAAGCATGATTGAAAACGGCATGGAGGCTCTTGATAAAGGTGCCAATCCAGTGTTTTTAAGGGAAGGTATCGATAAAGCCAGCAAAGCCGTACGTGAAAAAATACTTGAGTTTTCAAGAACCATTGACACATCAAGGGATATTGCCAGCGTAGCGACGGTATCAAGTGGATCTTCCGAAGTCGGTGACATCATTGCCAAAGCCATGGACAAGGTGGGTAAAAATGGTGTCATTACGGTGGATGAATCCAAAGGCTTTGAAACGGAGCTGGAAGTTGTAGAAGGCATGCAATACGATAAAGGATATATCAGCCCTTACATGGTCAGTGACCGTGAGAAGATGAACGTAGAGCTGGAAGATGCCTACGTACTGGTTACAGACCAGAAAATTGCCACCATCAAGGATGTGCTTCCGGTTCTTGAACAGGTTGTCGAAGAAAACAAACCGCTTTTCATTATTGCAAGCGATATTGAAAATGAAGTCGTCTCAACGCTCGTTGTCAATAAACTTCGTGGCACATTCAACGTAGTTGCAACCAAGGCGCCTTCCTTTGGAGACAATCAAAAGGCGATGCTTGCAGATATTGCGACCCTTACGGGGGCTACTTTCTACTCCAAGGATCTGGATATGGATATCAAGGAAGCTTCTACAGAAACACTTGGACTTGCAAAGAAAATTGTGGTTACCAAAGACAGTACCACGATCCTGGAAGGTGGAGGAAACGCTTCTGCCATTGAAGAGCGCGTTGAAGAAATCCGACACAAAATCGAGAACTCTGAAAATGAGCACGACGTAAAAAAACTAAGAGAACGGCTTGGAAAACTTACCGATGGAGTTGCAATCATAAAAGTTGGTGCGACCACCGAAACTGAACTAAAAGAAAAGAAACTACGAATTGAAGATGCATTGAACGCAACAAAAGCCGCCGTTGAAGAAGGCATTGTGCTTGGTGGCGGTGCGGTGCTTGTGAATGCCTACAATGTATTGAAGGATTCACTCAAAGACGAAACGGTCGATGTTCAAAAAGGCATCAACATCGTGCTGAACGCGCTTTTGAAACCAATATACATTATTGCCGAAAATGCAGGATATGATGGCAACGAAATCGTAGACATGCAAAAGAGCGCCAAGAAAAACATGGGCTTCGATGCCAAAAAAGGACAATGGGTTGATATGCTTAAAGAAGGTATCATCGATCCTACGAAAGTTACACGAAACGCCGTCCAAAATGCTGCGTCCATCGCCGGTATGTTCATTACGACTGAAGCTGCCGTAGTGAAAAGTGATGATGATTCAGACAATGAATCGAGTGCAGCAGGCGCCATGAACAATTTCTATTGAACAGACCACCCCTCACAATGTGAGGGGCTTTTTATTTGGAAAAGACAGTGTTTGGGTTTGGTTTATACTTAATATACGGTATAATATTATTGTTATTTATATAAAATACAATTAAAGAGGTGCACTATAGATGAAAAAAGCATTGCTTCTTATTTGGGGCGACGTCGTTGAGACCAGAGCCCTTGTTTTTTCAATTGCCATCATCACTGCATTTACAATGGGCGCACACTTGCTTGCGCCCAGAGACAATGAAACCCTTGGGCTTTTCATGGGAATTGGTGGAGCCGTTATTGGCTTTGTCCTCTGCGCGTTTATCTTCTCACCACAGCGACCCATCCATGAACAGGAGCGTGATTAGATGGACGCTTCCCTCATTATTTGGATGGTCACTGCGGCCATACTGGC
>JASMTQ010000094.1:0-42103 GCA_041694275.1 Caryophanales bacterium | reverse complement strand
AGAGGCTTCATAGGAAATGCGGGTGATGACGTTGTTTTTGGTGGCTTCTATTGGTTCTCCGCTTTCCTTGTCTAGGAGGGTCTTTAATGGGGAATTGTCATCAACATATGCGATGGATATGATTGACTCACCATCCTTGTTACGGCTGTCTTCAAGCGCAATCCCATATTTATAGGAAAAAGGACTGTCGATGACTTCAGGTTTTTCAAACTCCATGGTTTGATTGGGTGTTTCAAGGACTGCGTTGTATTGAACCGAGTTGTAATCGGTCACAAGTAAATCAAAGCTAAGCAAAGAAAACCCTGTAGTGAAGACGAAGTAGAAAACAATGAAAAGGGCGGACGCCGTAGTAAGTGCTGCACCTATGGTCATGCCTTTTAATGTGCCGTCAATGACTTTTCTTTTACTGTGCATGGACATTGCCTACTTTCTTCTTGAGGGTGTTCAGGGCGAAGTTCGTGATGAGTATAACCACGATGAGGACGATTCCAAGGGAAAAGCGAATGTCATAATCTAGGCCCGTGGTTTCCTTCATGCCCTGAAGCATGGCAGTTGTGAGGGTTGCGGTTCTGTTGAAAAGTGAGAATGTCGGACCACTCAACGCGTTTCCTGCAACAAGAGAAATCGCCGTCGCTTCACCAAGCGCCCTTCCAATGGCGAGGATGGCTGCAGAGAAAATCCCTGATTTTGCGGCTGGAAGGAGTACACTGAAATGCGTTTGCGTTTTGGAAGCACCGAGAGCGAGCGAGGCTTCTTCGAGGGAAGGATTTACATTTCTAATCGCCACTTCACTGACGGTGGTAAGGGTCGGGATGCTCATGAAGGTAAGGACGATTACCGCTGCGAGCGTAGAGTTCCCACCGTTTGTCTGAATGCCGAAAGAAAGCGCTGCGTTGTATATAAGCGGTAGGACAAGGCCCGCGCCAACGAGTCCGTATACGATTGAGGGAATGGCTGCGAGCAGCTCCACGATGCTTCTTAGAACTGTTGCGGTTTTTCTGCTTGCGATTTTTGCGATGAATAGTGCCGTTAGGACGCCTAGTGGGAGCGAAAGCGCGAGCGTCAAAAATGCGATGTAAAGCGTATTGATAATCAAATATCCAGCCCCATACATGTTAGAGGCGAATGTCGGTCCATCAAGCCAGATGGTTCTTGTGATAAACCCAAAAAACGATACACTGCCCAGTCCTTCGTTGTCACTGATGAACGGTTCAATGCCGGCCAGGGCAACGAATACGACCACGATGATGATGAATGATGCGGAAAGAAGCGCACTCAGAAATACGAGGCGCTTCACAACCGTGTTGATCACTTTTTGAAACCGTTGATGACTTGTTTCTTTACCAGAGGGACTGTTGATGCTCAATCCAGAATGTCTGCCCATGTTGAATAGTCCCCTTGATAAAGTTTCTTGAGGGTGTCCGCATCAATGTCTTCGAGTGGGTTTTCGTTGTTTACTACGATTACGATGGCATCCTGGGCAAGAGTACCATAGTATGCTTCGCCGTTTACTTTTTCATCTTCTTTGAACGGACGTGACGCGAACCCGACGTGGGCCATGTTCGTACCGTCTTTTTCATCACCTTGCGTGCGTTTGAATCCATCTGAGCTTCCGGTGTGGTTGTTGACAGTTTGTACATCGCCACATCTTGAAGAGAATGCGGTGGCGAGGTCCTTGGCAATGCCTTCTACGGAGTTTGATCCGCCAAAGTTGATGGTTTCACCAGAGTTATCCTGATCACACACAGGATGGTCTGCACTTATGTCGTCCCAGTATCCATTGTTTGATACGGCCACTGCACCGTTGTCATTGATGATGTCTGCGCCTTCACTTGAAAGCATGAACGCAACAAATGCCTCTGCGATTTGTTTTTCCGTATCGTTTGCATAATCATCTTCAAGACGGGTAATGTAGTTAAACGGTCTTGTGAGTGCATAGGACTCATCCACTACGTTTTCAATTTCAGGATCGACCCCTTCGAATTTCACGGGTTTGATATCATCGTTCACGCTATATAGGGAAATATAGCCGATACCGAAACGGTCAGTATTTACTGATTGGAGCACTTCATCGTTTCCTGCGCTTACAGTGACGTTTTCACCAAGTAGGGAATTGTCAGTCGCAGCGTCTGAAAACCCAATCCCGCTCATGAACCCATCACGGGTTCCACTTGAAGTGTCTCTTGTATAAGGATTGATGTCTGCTTCAGTGTCAAACCCTGTTTCAGGTTCACTGCATCCATAAAGAGAAAGTGCCAAAACAAATGTTAGTGCCAAGAATACTTTTTTCATTAAGTGTAGCCTCCTAATTTTTTTAATTGCAACCATAGTCTACACTTTGAATATTTTCTCTCAATTGGATTTGTGTAAAGTTTCTGTTAAGCTTTGATTATAAAAAAAAGGCCATCAAACGAGTTGATAGCCTACGCCTCTTATGGTTTTCATTTTTTCCTGAAGAATTGGAAGTTTTTCTCTCAGATTGAAAATATGCACATCAACCACACGTGAATCTCCGTCGTACTGATAGCCCCAAAGATGGACTAGCAGTTGATCTCTTGAGAGCACCTTGCCAGTGTTTTCAATGAAGTGTTTGAGCAGTTCGAATTCCTTGAGTGTGAGTGTCACGGACGTTCCACCGTCTTTGACACTATAGGATTCAAGATCAATTTCTATCGTTTCATATCTGAGATGACCGCTTTTTGCGCGGGTTTCCTTTTGACGTCTTAAAACGGCTTTTACGCGAGCCGTCAGCTCTCTTGGAGAAAAAGGCTTTGTGACGTAATCATCCGCACCAACGTCAAATCCCTGGATTTTGTTGACCTCTTCATCCATGGCGGTAAGCATGAGAATGTAGGGTCTGGGGTTCATCATCGATAGTTTTTCACTGATGTCAAACCCGCTCATGGACGGCAGCATCAAATCCAAAATGATAATCGAAAAATCTCCTGATTTGGCAAGGTCATACCCTTTTTGTCCATCACTTTCACAGACGACAGGGATGCCGAGCTGCCTCAGGTCATACTCAATCATTTTTTGAATACTCAGTTCATCTTCAATGACCAGTATTTTACTCACTACGTCACTTCCTTAGGAGGAATGATTTTTTCACCTTGATTTTACCACAAGACGCACGATTGTAAACAAGAAAACATTTTCTTAACAGAGTCTTAACAAACAAAGGGTTTAAAAAAAGAAGGCCCGAAATGGACCTTCTTGCTTGGTTGGTGTTACTGAAGATCAAATGCGACTACGATGGCTTCATCGAGGCATCTGAAAGTGAAACTGTTCATGATGTAGAGTTCAACGTTTTCACTGTCGTGTGCGTGATAGCCAACGGTGTAATCCTGACCGATGGTGAGTTCAAGATCTTCATGATCGCGTGGAATCAGGAATCCGCCCTTGACGGCGCGTGAACGAATGATTGACCCGCCAATCACAGCTTCTACGTTTTTACGAAGCAAGCCACCTTGATACATCTGGTTGAGTATCTTGAGTAATTCATCGGAAACAATCATGTCAAACGGACGTTCTGCGTACGCGTCTTTAAGAGCGCATGCCGCTTCACTGACTGCTTTCATGACTTTGTTTGGATCATTAGAGATGTTGATGCGTTTTTCAGCAACATCATTGAGTCCTTTGATGCCGGCGTCTTTTTTTCCGTTATAGACAACGTCTTCTTCAAAGAGAGCGAGTTTCTCCGCGGCGTCTTCAAGATTGTCCAGTTCTGCGTCTTTTTCGCCTCTTAGGATGTTGTCAAGTTCCCAGCGGGAAAGCTTGAAGTTAATGCTGTTTTCAAGAAGTGGCTGGACATCGTAAAGACTTGATCCGACTTCGCCAGTTTTTGGCTTGTTCAGAAGTTTCAGGCGTCCATGTCCCACACTGTTTTTCTCAAGTCCGTGAGGGCCATCGACAAATAGTACGCTTCGTGCTGTGAGTTGTGATAAAATGACTTCTTTTGCGCGGTCGTTGATTTCTTCCCAACCTTCAGTTGGAATGGGTGCAAGTGATTGTTTGAACAAATCCATTAAAAATCCCTCCTAGCGTTTAATCTTACCAATGTTGAGACTTTCTGCCGGAGCATCTTCCGCTTCGCCTTCATCTTCTTCGTGATGACCGATAGGGCCTTCAGTGAAAAGATTTTCCTGGAGTTCGCTGTCGAACTCAGGCATTTGACGACGTAGCCATTCGATGCCCATTGCAGCATGTTCAAGTTCTTCGTCCCGATTGTGCTTGAGGATGTCGCGCAGTTCTTCATCGCTGGTCGCAGCCATGCGTTGGTTGTACCAGTCTACTGCTTCGAATTCCTCTTGAATGCTTTTGATGATACGCGTGATGTCTCTCGTTTTTTCATCGAGCAGTTCAATCGGTTCATGGTATTGATCCGTTGCCATAAAATCCCTCCTAAAATTTGTTTACAATCTAATTATAACACTATCAAAACAGTCTTTCAACTATAATGTAAGTGCAGACTAACACTAGCAGTATTCATTCGGCGCGCAGCAGCCGTTTAGATTTCTTGAAGCGATTTCCGCAGCCTTGATGATTGGGTATTTCCCAGGAGATGCGGTGAGCATCGGCTGAGTACCGATTTGCATGGTGAGAACATCGTTGATTGTAGAGCCTGTCTGGATGATGACACCAAGAACATTGATGAGTTCTCCTGCGGATTCGCCGCCGATGACTTCGCCACCGAGAATGGTGCCCGTTGCTTTGGATACGACGAGTTTCACGGTTTGTTCATGCATGCCAGGGAGTTTTCCCGGGTGTCTGTCCATGCCTTTGAAAAGGGTGCCGATAACGTTGAAACCTTCTTTTTTCGCCGCTTCTTCAGTGATGCCGGCCACCCCATAGACGGTATTTCCAATCATGGTAGAGTAAATGCCGATGGTGCCTTTGAATGAGCGATACGTTGAGAGTGAATAAAGATTGAGTCCTGCAACACGTGCTTCAGCGGCTGCGGTGGATGCGAGCATGGTTGTGGAGAGTCTGCTGGTTGCGAAGTCGCGTTTCTCAGCACAGTCTCCTGCTGCGAAAATATCCTTTTCGCTCGTGCGCATGTAGGCGTCTACACTAATAAAGCCGTGTTCGTTAATCTTAAGACCCATGGCTTTGGCCAGATCCGCATTCGGTCTGTAGCCCATTGATAGAATGACAGCGTCCGTTTTGAATGATGTATCATCGCTTAGAAGCACGCTATCGACTTTTCCGTTTCCTAGGATTTCTTTAACGCCGACACCGGTTTTCACGTCAATGCCGTCCTGAACAAGTTTTTCTTCAGCGTGCTTGGCAATTTCTTCGTCAAACGCAAGACCGAGAATTCTTGGCTGGATTTCTACGAGGGTGACATCAAAGCCGCTTTTTGTAAGTTCATCTGACATTTCCACGCCGATGAACCCGGCGCCTACGACGGTGATGTGTTTCTTGTCTGAAAGGTTTTTTTGAAGTTGATCGAGATAGATTTTGTTTTTGGGGATGGTAAAGACATTTTCAAGCTCTGCACCTTTGAGCCACGTAGGTTTGAATGGTTTTGAGCCTGTACCGAGCACCAACTTGTCAAACTGAATGGTTTCTCCATTTTCAAACGTTGCGATCTTTTCTTTTTTATCGATGGATTCAACCGTATCGATTCTGATGGCGATGCCGGCATTTTCAAGGCCGGTATCCGGCATGATGTCCTTTTCAGATGAACCCAGGGTTCCAAAAATATAGGGAATGCCGCAAGGTACAACGGCTTTTGGTTCTTTTCTTACAAGCATGATTGATTTGTCTGGATGTTTGCTTTTGGCCGTTGATGCTGCCACGGTTCCTGCGGCACTGCCTCCAATGACCAGTATGTCTACTTTGTTTTCCATGAGTGTTGCCTCCTAAAAATATTATGAATGATTGTTAGTGTGTTCTCTTTCTTTTATGAAGTCGCATCCCTTTTGATTGCAGATGTCTTCTTCAGTGCAAAAGCGGTAAAACCCGCCTTCAATCTTGATGGGTCTGTTGTCTATGAGGGTCGCTGCAAGTTTCTTGCGCGCTTTTTCATAAAGACTTTGCACTGTGGTTCTCGCCACCGCCATCTGAACAGCGCACTCAGCCTGGGTGAACCCTTCGTAATCAATGAGACGGATGGTTTCGTATTCTTCTACGAGCATGACGATGGGGTCCTTATGGGGAGTAGCTCCGTCGAGTGAACCAAAAAGTTTTCTTTTGGGCTCCTGACAGACTCTTTTTCTCTTTCTTGGTCTTGGCATGTTTTCACCTCTTTTGCATCCAGCTCAATTGTACCGCATAAATGACATATGTCAATAATCACGCGTTAAAAAAAACCGCACTGAATAAAGTACATTCAATGCGGTTTAAAATCACTACCAAATACTATGAAGCCACGCGTTTACCTCTCCATTCGCCTCTGAGCCACCGGATTAAAACAAGTATGGCTCTTAGTATTTCATCTGCGGCAAGTCCTATGAATATTCCTGCAAGTCCCAATCCGAAATGAATCCCAAATAGATAGGAAAGACCAATCATCGCACTGATCATGCTGAAAATGGCGATGACGACAGGGAAAATGACGTCTCCGCTTGCACGCAGTGCCTGGATGACTACGAGATTCGTCATTCTTCCCATTTCAAGGAAAATACCGATTAGCATGGCGCGCTGTCCCATCGCTATGATATCTTGGTTGTCTGTGAACAAGGAAAGCAGCCACCCGGAATTGAAGTACATGAAACTTGATGCGAATATGACGAATATGAAAGCGAGTCTCACGGTTTTAAGCGTTCGGTGATGCGCGTCCTCATAATCCTTGGCACCTACGCGCCACCCTACGATGACCTGGTTGCCCTGAGCGACGGCGAGTGAGAAAATCATGACGGGCATCATGAGATTGTGGACATAGATCTGGGTCGTGACTGCAAGGGTGCCTATCGTGTTTAAAAATCCGAGTACGACGACTTGTGAAAACTGATACACGAACCGTTCGCCTGCACCTGGAAGGCCTATCTTCATGATTTTGACGTAGTACTTTTTAAGCGGAGCGAACTTGAGGAAAAAGGGCTGTATGCGGAGGTATTTCCAAAGAAAGTAAAGCGTCAGTGCGAACGCGAATATTCTTGAAGTCAGTGTGGCGTATGCCGCACCTCTTGATCCGAGTTCTGGAAAGAAGCCAATGCCGAATATGAGAAGGAAGTTAAGCAGGACATTCAATATATTCATCGCAGCAACGATGTACATGACCACCTTGGGTCTTCCAAATGCCTTGAATCCCGCTCCTGCCGCCTGCGTGAGCGCTACAAAAAGGAGTCCCGTAGACACAACCCTAAGGTAATAAAGGGATTCATTGAAAATGGTCTGATCGGTATTGATGATGGTAAAAAGGAGTGCTCCGAATATCTGCAGTAACACCGCCAGTAAAAGCGCGACCAGCACATTTCCAAAAAGCCCTGTTTTCATGGCTTTTTTAGCCTGATCTTCATCCCCTGCGCCAAGATACTGACTAACGACGACACCTACACCAAGCGAAGCGACATTCAAGATGACGATGAATAGTCCGATGACACGTTGCGCGTTTCCAACCGCCGCGACTGAAAAATCAGAATAGCGAGCAAGCATAAGCGTATCCGCGACTCCGAGAAACATTGTAAAAAGGAGTTCTATGTATATCGGCCAGCTAAGGCTTAAGAGATTTGTCTTTTTTTGATCCATGTTCTCACCACTTTCAAAACAAATGCATTATATCACAAATGGAATGAATGTTAACAGCTGAAGTGATAAATTGCATTATTTATTTTGTCTATAGCGATTTCTCGTTTTCTCAAGCAGTGTTTTAATGGACGCTTTGTCATTGTTTTCAAGGTGTGTTTTAAACGTTTCAATGGCGGTTTGAAAATCATCGAGTGTATGAATGAGCGCTTGTTTGTTTTCCATGAAGAGCTCACTCCACATATCGGGTTCGATATCGGCGATTCTCGTCAGATCCCTGTAGGAGTTGCCCATCACTTCTTTTGGCAAGGGAGCGTCATTTGAAAGCACGAGTGCTGAAGAGATGAGGTGGGTAAGCTGACTTGTGTGGGCGATATGGGTATCGTGCGTAGTGGCGTCCATCACGGAGAAACTTGAAAAGCCGAGTTTCTCGAGCACTGAATTCAATCTGCCGAGATCGCTTTCCTTTGTTTTTTCAGTGGTGACATAAACGAGGTTGGCATTTTCAAAGAGTGTAGGTGAGCTGTTTTCAAAGCCCCCTTCAGGATTGCCTGACATGGGGTGGTGGGAAAGGTAGCTCTGTTTTTCACCAAGCCGGCTTTCAATAAAGGAAACCACTGGTTTTTTAACACCACACACGTCTGTCAAGAGAACTGTGTCTTTCAGTTTGTCCCCATGGTTTTCCATAAACGTCTTCGCAATGGAAGGGTTAAGCGCCAGAACCACGATGTCCAGAGAAGCTAGGTGTTCAAGCGCGTTGCCTTTCAAACTGTCTTTTTGCATCCTTTTCATCACGGACGCATCGATATCGTAGCCATAGATATCGTAAGTTTTTGAAAGCCTTTTGGCGTAAGATGCGCCAATAAGGCCAAGGCCTATGATGCCGATTTTCATGAAAGGCTCCGACCCAGTGCCTTGGCCATGGCATGCAGATCTTCCATCATGTCGTCAAAGGTGTCCAGTTTTAATGATTGAGCCCCATCACTCAGGGCTTCTTCTGGTTTATGATGGACTTCGACCATGAGACCGTCGCTATCAACTCCCAAAGATGCGCGAGAAAGTTTGGCAACCATGTTGTATCTTCCAGCCGCATGGGAGGGATCGACAATGACGGGAAGATGTGATAGGTTTTTGACCGCAAGCACGGCGGAGAGATCAAGCGTGTTTCTTGTGTAGGTTTCAAACGTACGGATGCCACGCTCGCAAAGGATGACGTTCTCATTGCCTGAAGAGACGATATATTCTGCGCTCATAAGCCATTCTTCAATGGTTGAGGCCATGCCTCTTTTGAGCATGATGGGTGTCTTGGTTCTACCAAGTGCTTTGAGCAGGTGGAAGTTTTGCATGTTGCGAGCCCCGACCTGGATGATATCGACATACGCTTCAAATGTCTCAAGCAAGTCCGCACTTGGGATTTCGCTGATAACAGCCATATCAAGATCATCAGCGACTTTTCTAAGCAGTTTGAGGCCTTCAAGTCCAAGGCCCTGGAAAGTGTAGGGCGACGTTCTTGGTTTGTAGGCGCCTCCTCTTAAGACATGCACGCCCCGCTTTTTAAGGTGCGTCGCGATGGTTTTGAGCTGGTCGTAGGATTCGACTGAACAAGGCCCGCTGATCATGGTGATGGACCCATCCCCGATTGAAATGTTTTCACTCACTTTGACGATGGTGTCTTCACTTTTGAAATCCCGGCTGACCTGTTTGAAAGGACTTTGAACGCGGATGACGTTCTCAACGCCTTCAAACACGCGCAGATCCGCGGGATCGAGTTTTGAAGTATCGCCGATGATACCGAATATTTTTACCGTGTCACTGCTTACATCCTTTAGCTCAAACCCTTTGTGTCTCAGATAGTTTTTGAACGAATCCAGTTCCTTTTTGGTGACGGCTTTTCGCATTTTGACAATCATAGTATCGCTCCTTCTTATAATAAAAAAACATCCCATGGGGTCCCCCACAGGATGCATAATGTATACATTCGGTTTGCCCCAAGTACTTAAAAGGCTTGCTTTCGCAATCCTATTTTAAATTATGGGGATAATACCATTCGTTGTGTCTTTTCATGTTCAACACACCTTTCAAGTATAAAGAAACTATAACACATTCATCATTCAAGTTCAAGCATTTGCGTGAAGCTTTGCGACCGTTTCAACGTCCTTGTCCCCACGCCCCGATAAATTGACGATGATGGACTGGTCCTTGTCCATTGTTTTTGCGAGTTTCATTGCGAAGGCGATGGCATGGGCGCTTTCAAGCGCAGGAATGATGCCTTCTTTTTTACTAAGGAAGCTGAACGCTTCAAGTGCTTCTTTGTCTGTGATACTTTCATAGCTTACACGGTTTGTGTCTTTTAAAAATGCGTGCTCCGGTCCGACCCCCGGATAATCAAGCCCTGCCGAGATGGAATAGACATCCTGGATTTCACCGTCTTCTTCAAACAGGCCAATTGTCTTCATACCGTGAATGACACCGGGTTTCCCAAGGGACATGGTCGCGGCGTGTTCTTTCGTATCAAGGCCTTTACCCGAGGCCTCGGCGCCATACATTTTAACGGTTTCATCCTGCAGGAATGCGGTGAAAAGGCCAATGGCGTTGCTGCCTCCTCCGACGCAGGCAACAAGTGCGTCAGGGAGCTTGTCATTCATGGTCAGGAACTGTTCTCTCGCTTCCTCACCGATCACGGACTGGAAGTATTTGACGATGGAAGGGAAAGGGTGGGGGCCTACTGCACTTCCAAGCAGATAAAAGGTGTCTTCAATATTTTCCATCCAATCGCCAATGGCTGCGTCAACGGCGTCTTTAAGGGTGCGTTTGCCTGATTTGGCCGCTCTTACTTCCGCACCCAGAAGTTCCATTCTAAACACATTGAGTCTTTGACGCTTCATGTCTTCTTCACCCTGGTAGATGATGCACTCCATGCCGAAAAGCGCAGCTGCCGTGGCAGTAGCCACACCATGCTGTCCTGCGCCCGTTTCTGCTATGATGCGTGTTTTGCCCATACGTTTTGCCAGCAGAATCTGTCCAATGGTGTTGTTGATTTTATGAGCGCCCATGTGATTGAGATCCTCTCGCTTGAGATAGATTTTGGCACCCCCAACGCTTTCTGTAAGTCTCTCTGCTAAAAAGAGAGGGGATTTTCTACCGATATAGTTTTTGAAATAATACCTGAGTTCCTTGTCGAACTCCGGGTCTTTTTTTGCGGCTTCAAAGGTTTCTGCTAGTTCATCAAGTGCGACTTTCAAAGGTTCTGGGACGTATTGTCCTCCGTAGTTTCCAAATTCATGCATGAGGGATTCTCCTTAGTGTTTTTAGTTTTTTGTATGGTTTGCTTGATGATGCTTTGAGTGTTTCTATGCTTTCAAGTCATGGGGAATCCCTCCTTTTTTGGAATTAAAAAAGCCCTCTGCAAGCAAAAATGCCTGCAGAGGGCGTCGTTTACAACGCGGTGCCACCTCAGTTCAACTGTAAAAAACAGTCCTCGGATACCAACATATCCTGGCCCTTTAACGGGGGCTTCCGGCAGGCCGTACTGTGTTCGGGTCTGCACTCATGGATCCATTTCATCATGGGTCATTCTTCATTCTCAGCACCACGAAGTCTCTTCAAATGACTAAAATGATTACTTCTTCCATTCAATGTGTTAGCGTAAGTTTAGCATGGAACATGTCTGGTGTCAAATCAATCAAGGATGTTTTTGACCCTGCCCACGGTGCCGTCTTCAAGACGGACCTTGATGCCGTGGGGATGGGTTTTGGAGTTTGTGAGCAGTTTCTCTACGATGCCTTCTGTGAGTGTGCCGCTTCTTTGGTTCAGTTTTTCAACGACTTCCACTCTTGATCCGATTTTGATGGCGCTTCTTTTTTGGTTATCCATAGTGGCCTCTCTTAGTAAAGTATTGATTTTAGTAGTGCCTTGGCGTGGTGTTCGCCTTTTAGATAGTAAGTGATGTGATAGGCGAATTCATGCACGGCGCCTGCGCCTCTTGCGGTGATGATGTTTTTATCGGTGACGGCTTTTTCATCGGGATGATAATAGCCTTTTGGCATATCCGACTGAGCGCCTGTAAAGGCTGTGAAGCGTCTGTTGTCAAGAAGCCCTGCCTGTCCCAGGAATCTAGGACCTGCGCAAATCGCTGCGACGAGTTTGCCCTGGTTGTGAAACCGGGTGACAAGTGCCTTGATTTCCGTGTCCTTGTCCACGTTGTGTTTCACGAATTTACCACCAGGTATGACGACGAAATCATAGTCGTCTTCGTTGACGCCGTCCATGAACGAGTCGGCCTTTGTTTTCGTGCCGTAAGCCAGTTCAATATCAAGCGTGTCTCCGTACGTGGCCATGGTGACGTCAAAATCAGCTCGGATGAGCAAATCTCTAGTACCGACGACTTCCAAATCTTCATTATCACTGTGTACAATGAGCAATCCTTTCATGATTAGCCTCCTAATCTAATTCAATTATAGCATCCATCCTTTTAGTGTTCCAAGTCATTCGGTCTTAAAAGTGCACTCTTGAAAGTACCATCGGATTGATACAGGGCTTTAAGCACATAGATGCTTCCGATGAAAAAGCCAAAGATCATGAGAAGTACAATCCAGATAACGGCCTTTAAAAGCGTGTCTTCCTTGTAGGCGACCCAGATGGCGAAAAGGGTGAAGCCCGCGTACAAATCGATAAGTGAAACAATACCCCAGGGGTTTTGCATCAGTTCTCCTCCGTCTTCGAAGAAGCTGCCAAAAAGAAAACCTTGAAATAAAGCGTATGTCATGGCAGCAAGGCTTAGCCACGCGAATATTTTTGCGGTTTTCATGTTATCCCTCGTTTTCCTGATAGATTATAATGTCTTTTCTTCTGATGCTCTGATCAACCATGAAAAGCACCAGTATCATAGCTGAAGCGAGCAGTCCTGTTAAACCCATGTAAAGTGCGTTGATTTCAAATGTGCCCACGCTAAATACCCTTCCCATGTCATAGAAGGTTTCAAGCGGGGTTCCAGGTTCAGGTTTGATGGTGTAGAAGTAATTCGCCCTTTGAGAAAAAAGGAGAATGAAAAGGTTGTTGATGAGGTGCGCTATGATGTAAAGCGGTACAAGGACCTTGAAAAGCTTAATTATGATGCGTTTTTTAAGCACTACGAATTTGTTTGCATAGGCAAAAAGCGTCATGGATACGATGAGCATGTGACCTAGAATGTAGGCAACACCTCTGTAGGTGAGAAGGGTCTCATAGTTTTCAAGCCCGTTCGCAAAGACGATGGAGGCGTACGCCGCAGGAAGATTCAGGGTAAAGGCAAAGGCGAAAAGCATCTTGTCGTTTTTCATGTACGCCGCAAGCAGCACGAAGTTTGCGAAATGACAGATCTGTAGTGGGATGATTTCAAAGTGAAACTGGAAATCCTTGTTGATCCAGATTTCAATGTTTCTAAGAAGCAAAAGCACCACCGCGAACACCATCATGATGATTCCGATACGTCTTTTATTCTCAAACGTCTGATGCCTGGTTGAAAAATAAAGCAAAAACGCAAGAATGATAGGGGACGCGATAAAGAAAAAATGGCCAAAACTCCACATCGTGAATGTCAAAATACCCCTCCTTGAACATGTTACTTCAATTATAAAACAAAGCGCCCCATATTTCCACTAAAACCCACGAGTCTGTCCTTTGTAAGGGGGTTTGTCTCCTCTTCTAAATTCTTCGACACCGGGGCCTTTCATGGTATGTAGCCGCCATATGCCGTAAATATAGGTAATAACGAGCACAATGACGGTCGCGGGCACGCCAAGGACCACGTTCGCCCAGGCGAGTGTCTGTGCATTCCCCCTTAAATAGAGGACGATTTCAAGTGCGAGCCTGATGGTGAGCATCACGCCCCAGAAAATACTGACTTCACTATAGGCAGGGCGTACGTCGTCTCTGAAAAACCATGCTTTTTCCCATCCGCGAACGATGTGTGAGACCCACGCGGCGATAGGCCTTTTCAGGATGATGCTTACAATCGTCGTGATGATGAGCACGGTGCTTCCGATGATGTCGGGGATGAAATAACTCGATGCATTCGCACTGATAAGCGCAAGTGCGGTCGCGATAGCGACACCGCCCATTCCACCGAGGGCGTAAAAGAAGTTGGCGCCCTTGATGATTCTATAGACTGTGAAGAAAAAAGACGCTAAAAAGGCGATGGCGACAGTGTAAATCAGATCGAGTCTTCCGCTCAATATGGCGAAAAGAATCGGAGGTACAAGCACATCGAGCGTTTTTCCTTTTAGTACGGTGAGCAGTTCTTCCTTGATTTCACGCATGAGTTTTTTCATGATTTCACCTCGCAGTTTGATTTCATTATACCACTTCACCCTTCCTGGTGAATAAAAACACACCTGCAATGCTGCAGGTGCGCCAGGTTATTTCGTTTTTCTGTAGATGCGCGCTTCATAAGCACTTAATGTAGCGCTGGAAGCGTCCACATCGCTTTGATTGCTAAGGAAAAGCGTGTAGCCTTCAAGGAGCGTCTTATCAAACGCTGCCGTTTCTTTTTTGAAGTTTGCAACCACCAGATAGTCATGGTGTTTTCCTGTGGTTTCATAAACGAAGTTCTTTGGATCATCAAGGTCATGGAAGGTGAGATCTCCATGGGCGAGCGCTTCTTCTTTTCTCAGGGAAAGAAGCGTCTTGTAGGTGGAGAGAATTGAGGATGCGTCTTCTTTTTGATTGTTCACATTGAGCGTTTTGTAGTTGCCATTGACAGGCATCCACGGTTTTTTCTCTGAAAAGCCCGCGTAGGATGAATCGTCCCACTGCATCGGGCTTCTCGCGTTGTCACGCGAACGGTCTCTAAGAGCCTGCATGGCGGTTTCGTGGGACGCGCCCAGTTCCATGAAGTTCTTGTATTCGGTGAAGACTTCGACGTCCTTGAAATCCTCAAGGTGTTCATAATCGACATTGGTCATGCCGATTTCTTCACCGTAATAGACAATCGGGGTGCCTGGAAGCATGTAAAGGGTGTAGGCAAGCATTTTTGCGCTTTTTTTCCAGTATTCCTTGGAATCGTCGCCATAATGGGAGACGATTCTAGGCTGGTCGTGGTTGTGCCAGTAGATGACGTTCCACCCTTCGCCTTTCAATATTTCATTCCATTTGCTGAAACTGTGCTTGATTGCAGGGACGTCGACTTCCCCTTTGGCCCATTTGCCAGGAGTAAGTTCGTTGGAATCGTCCGTATCGACCCAGCAGTGTTCGAACTGAATGAGCATGTCGAATTCGTTGGAATCAAAGCCTGCGTATTGGAGCGCTTCTTCTTTTGACGCGCCTCCTGATTCACCTATTGTCATGAGGTTGTTCGGTGTAAATATCTCCTTGCCAAGCATCTCCAGGTATTCATGGTGTTTGGGGAGACTTGAGAAGTTTTCATAACCGGGGTGTCCATCTGGGAAGTCCCAGTTTTTCTCAAGATGGTTGGCCGCATCGATTCTAAAACCGTCCACACCAAGATCAACCCACCAATTGATCATGGCTTTCAAGTCTTCCTGCATGGCTTTGTTGCGCCAGTTCAAGTCAGGCATCTTCTTGCTGAAAATGTGAAGATAGTATTCATCTGTCGGTTCGTTGTAAGTCCATACGGAGCCACCGAACCATGAACGCCAGCGTGTTGGGATCTGTCTGTTGCCCGCCTCATCGTAGCTGCCCTTGTGCCATATGTAGTAGTCATGGTATTTTTCATGATCGGGATGGTTTGGGTCCTTGGCGGCTTCAAACCAGGGGTGTTCGTCACTTGTATGGTTCAAGACGAGGTCGGTAATGACATACATGCCTCTTTTGTGCGCTTTATCAAGGAGTTCCTTGAAATCGTCGATGGTCCCATAATCAGGACTGACTTTCCAGTGATCGCGAATGTCATAGCCATTGTCATCCATTGGTGAATCGTAGTGGGGTGATAGCCAGAGGGTCTCAGCTCCAAGGTTTTGAAGGTAGTCGAGTTTCTCTATGACGCCTCTAATGTCGCCAATGCCGTCATTGTTCGAATCATTGAAACTTCTAAGATAAATTTGATATATTACGGTATCCTGCCAGTATTTTCTTTCCATGCGTGTCTCCTTTTGTATCAGTTTTCTCTTCCGTATTGTATATAAAAAAAGCAAGCTTTTCAATGCGTTTGACAATTAATCATGAAAAAGCGGCTCGCACGAGCCGCAATTTCAGTAATCTTTTGTGATGGACGCGAGGGTTTCTTTTAGTAGAATATAGCTTCTTTCAGTTGAGGCGATGTCGAGTTTTTCACCTGGTGTATGGACGTCCAGTATATTGGGGCCGAAGGCGATGATGTCGATATCACCGAGTTTTTCCTGTAAAAAGCCGCATTCAAGTCCAGCGTGAATGGCCTCGACATGGCTTTCTTTTCCAGTGAGTCTTTCGTAGGTTTCTCGAAAAAGCTTACGGATTTTGGAATCCTTCTTGTAGGCCCATTCGGGGTAGGACGCAGTGACGAGGGTCTTTGCGCCGAAGGCTTGAGCCACGTGGTCGATTCTGTTTAGTATTTCAGTTTTATGGGTGCCTTTTGAGCTTCTGATGGCACTTTCGAATGTGACCTCGTTGCCATCGGTTGTGAGGACACCGAGATTGGTGGAGCTTTCGACAAGGCCTTCGATTTCATGGCTGTAGGTGTTGATGCCCGTTGGCATGAGTCTAAGAATGCCTATGAGTTTCGCTTTTGAAACATCTGTGAAAGGCGATGAAGGGGTGCTATCCTTGGACAAGGCCAGCGTGATGTCTTTGTCGGTGGCCTCGTATTCGTCTTTGAACGTGAGCGTCATGGCTTTGAGGGCGTTTTCGACTTTCGCCTTGTCGCCTTCTTCAAACGAGAGTTCCGCAGAAGCGATTTTGGCGATGGCGTTCATTTTCTCGCCACCTTCGACATGGTGAAGCTTGTAGTCCACTTCGTTTTTTAGAGTATCAAGCACGCGTCCGAGCAAATGAATGGCGTTGGCTCTTCCTTTGTCGATTTCCATGCCGGAGTGGCCCCCTTTGAGCCCTTCTATGCTCAGGGTGTAGGCGAGGCGTTCATCGAGTTCCTTTTCGCCTGTGAATGTAAGCAGGCTTCTAGCGCCGCCTGCGCAGGATGCGAAAAAGACGCCTTCATCCTCCGCGTCGATATTAATTAGTATGTCACCGGTGAGGTGTTTTGCGTCAAGTTTTGAGACTCCGAGCATGCCGACTTCCTCGCCAACGGTGATAAGGCCTTCAATCGCGGGGTGCTTGATTTGATTGTCTTCGAGAATGGCCATGATCATGGCGACGGCGATGCCATTGTCCGCACCGAGTGTGGTGTCTTTGGCCGTGAGGTAGTCATCCTTGACTTCAAGGGTGAGAGGATCGCTTGAAAAGTCGAAGTCACTGCCCTTCACCTTGGCGCAGACCATGTCCATATGGCCCTGAAGAATGACAGTGGGTGCGTCTTCATAGCCCTTGCTTGCAGGTTTTTTGATAATGACGTTGTACGCATCATCCTGAATGACTTCAAGACTGTTTTCATTTGCGAATTCAACAATTTTGTCACTGATTCTTTTTTCATCATGTGAACAGTGCGGGACTGAACTCAGGGTTTTGAAATGCTTGAATACGGCGTTTGGTGACAAGGCGTTTATATTCATAGATTGCTCCTTTTTAAAGAATTGAATTTGATTTGATAGGTTTTTTCACTTTCTTTTGCGGATATTTTTTTGAACTGCTCGGGAAAATCACTGATGATGGTTTCATTCTTTTTAAGCAGTGTGATGTTTCCAGGACCTCTTTCCTTGGAAGCGTACATGGCCATGTCAGAACGATTCAGGATGGTGTGGTAGCTCATGTTCTGCCTAATTGGGATCATGCCGACGGATGCACTGATGTCAAAACCTTTGGCATTGCCAACACCCTCTATTTTTCGGATGATTTCCCGTGCTTTGATTATGGCTTCTTTTTCATCGAAATCATAGATATAGACGAAGAATTCATCGCCACCGAGTCGATAATATATGACATTGTATTCCCATTCACCAATGAACACCTGGGCAAGACTGATTAAAAAAGCGTCCCCTTCCTGGTGTCCGTAAGTGTCATTGACTCTTTTAAAGCCGTCAAGATCGACATAAAGACCATAAGCACTCTCAGTATGTTCAGGTTTTGTAAGATGTTTCTTGAGGGTTTCTCTGGTAAAAAGCTTGGTAAGCGCGTCTTGATGGGTCCTTTTGTAATAGAGTATGGATTTAGGGGTATAGTCATAGATGCGATTGGTCGATCCGTATACGAGGGCGGGCTCTCCGTGTTTTTCAGTGATGACCTGAAAGGTAATCTGAAGCCAGTAGGTTTTTCCATTGGCCTTGAATGGCAGACTCAGTATTTCAGACTCCCTGATATCATGAAGGTAGCTTACAAAATCTTCAATGAACGTCTTTCTTCCCTGCACTTCCGCAAGGGCATTGTTGGTTTCAATGCGGCTTTTAATAGTATCAAAGGGAAAAACAGACGCATTTTCAAAGCCCAGAAACGTCGGGTTGCCTGAAATAAGACGGATGTTTACGGGTTTCTCGCTCAGATCAAAAATGAACTTGAGTCGACGTTCATCCTTGAACAGGACGTCCTCATAAATATCAAGTCCGTGCTCGTTTTCAAGCCACTCAATGGTATCTCTTTTCATATATACACCCCATTTTCACATAAAAATTATATCACAAATTATTATTATTGAAAGCGTTTGATGACTTAACAAGAAAAAAGCACGGACATTTGAGTCCGTGCACACGCCTAGCTTAGCAATTTGATGATGTTTTTTGTGGAAAGCACTTTCCCCGAGGCCTTGACTTCACCATCTACCACCAATGCGGGTGTTTCAAATACACCGTAATCCGCAATGTCGTTGATATCGGTGACTTTTGAGACAGTCCCTTCAAGACCAAGCGTGTCCAGAGCTTCTTTTGCATGGGTTTCAAGAAGTTTGCATTTCTTGCACCCTTTTCCAAGTACTTTGATGTCCATTGAATGCCCTCCTTATTATAGTATCCATAATCCACTCAGGTACCCTACAGCCGCAGCTAAAGTGGCAACTAGCGTGACATAGGTAAGTGTTTTTTTAATACCGAGCACCTTGCCTACGACTATCATGTTGGGAAGACTTAGTGTAGGCCCCGCCAAAAGCAAGGCGACTGCAGGGCCTCTTTGCATGCCGGTTTCAAGCAGTGAGACGATGATGGGGATTTCTGTCAGAGTCGCAAAGTACATGAGTGCGCCCGCAACTGAAGCAAGCATGTTCGCACTCACTGTGTTCTCTCCAACGTAGGCAGACAAAAATGCTTCACTCAGGACGGACTGAAGAACGCCCGCGAAAAAGATACCTACAATGAACAAAGGGAGTATTTTCTTTGAAAGACTCCAGATTTCACCGCCCCACGCTTTCATGTCTGCGAGACTCAGGAATAAAACCATCTGGATGATGAGCAGCCCGATGAGAATAAGCGTAGGCCATGGTTTGTATACACTGAAGACGAGGATGAGAATGAGCGTAATAAAGAACATGCCTTTCTGCCAGGGCTTGAAAGAATCTTCAGTATCATCTTTGAACAAAGTTCCATTGCTTGATTGTTTTTCACCTTTGGCGTAGATGAAGGCCATTACAATGCCAAGAGTGAGTGCGATTAGTACAGCCGCCACGATTCTTATAATCCCTATTCTCACACCGAGATCGGTAAAGGTGAGGGTGATTGCAAGCACGTTGATTGCGGGGCCTGAGAAAAGAAAGGCGATGGCAGGTCCGAGGCCCGCCCCCTTTTTTCTGATCGAGGCGAACATGGGAAGCACTGAACACGAGCATACTGCGAGTATGGTGCCTGAAACCGAAGCGACAAGGTACGCTTTTAACTTGTTGGCACCGGGTCCGAAATGCTTGACGACCGCGCCTTTTGACATGAAAAGCGCGATGGCGCCTGAAATCGAGAACGCGATGAACAATGATGCGATACGCATGAGTGAGAAGGTTTCACCATCTTTGGGGTAGAACGCATACTCTATTAAGAAACGAAGGCCCTCCATAACAATGTTTAAAAGCGATTCAAAGAATTCCGCCATGGGTTAACGCCTCGCCTTCACGAAATATTTTTTGGTTCTGTTGGCAATGGCGACGAGCGCAAGCATGACAGGGACTTCCACAAGCAGACCCACGACCGTCGCAAGGGCGACGACTGGACCGATGGTGATGGCGACCGCGACGGCGAGTTCAAAGAAATTCGACGCGCCTATGAAGCCTGCAGGGGCACTGATGGTGTGTGGCAGTTTCATTTTTTTCGCTGTCAGGTAGGTGATGGTGAAAATGAAGAATGTCTGAATGACAAGTGGAATGCTTATGAGAAGAATGTGTCCTGGATTGTTCATGATGATGTCGCTTTGAAGCGTGAATATTAAAACGAGCGTAAGCATGAGCCCTGTCATGGTGACTTTGGAAAATTTGGGAATCACGCGTTCGTTCAGATACTCTACACTTTTCTTCTTGATGACGAAGTGCCTTGTGAGAGACGCCGCTACAAGTGGGACAACCACAAAGAGCACAACGGAAAGAAAAAGGGTCGACCAGGGAATGAAAACACTGTTTCCTTCCACGTTTGGAATCAAGGAAAGGAGGAGTTTGACAATCGGAACGAACAAAACAAGCAGGATGATGTTGTTGGTTGCAACCTGAACAAGCGTGTAGGCAGGATTGCCTTTTGAAAGGTTGGACCATACGAACACCATCGCCGTACAAGGGGCTGCACCGAGAATCACAGCGCCTGCAAGATACCTTACGGCAATGTCTCTTTCAATAAATGCAGTAAAAAGCACAAGGAAGAAAACTCCGGCGATCAAGAACATGGACATCGGCTTGATAATCCAATTGACAATCCAGGTAAGATAAAGACCTTTTGGATTCTCTTTAATCTTCCCAAGCGCATTGAAATCCACCTTGAGCATACTCGGATAAATCATAAACCATATGAGAACGCCGATAGGCAAGGAAATCCTTGCGATGGTTAGGCGGTTCAAAAACTCGGGAACAGCAGAAAATGTCTCTCCGATGAATACACCAACAATCATCGCAAGGATGACGAAAACTGTTAAGTATTTTTCAAAAAATCGCATAATAGGGCTCCTAACATGTAATTTCTCTGTCCATCAGCGTATCAAACAGGGTGAGGATGTTCTTTATTGCATTGTCTTCTAGGGTATATAGGGTTCTTGTACCAATTTGTCTATACTTTACCAGGCCATGCTCTCTTAAAACCTTCAAGTGGTGTGACAACGTAGGCTGGGTAACATTCAAACATGTCAGAAGATCGCACGCACACACTTCTTCTTGTTTGATTCTGCTTAGTATTTTGAGCCTTGTGCTTACCGATATTACCTTGAGCAACTTTGCAAGTGTATCAAAATCGGGTTCATTGATAATTGACATCCTATCTCTCCATTCACTATAATCTATATTTATGTACGTCTATATAATAAACCAGCAACAAAATTTTGTAAACTGGAAATGCTTGAAAACGTTTTCTGTCCAAAACCGTTTCATTTGGACATCTTTATTGGCCAGGCACCTTGCATAAACACTAGAAAAACGCTATCATAAGTAATGGAAAGACTTACCGTGCGATTTTCATCAATTTTTAAAAATCGTGAATGTTTCCATTTTTAATGAAATCAAAACGCTTTAACAAAGGGGTTGATCACATTCCAAAGACTCTGTAAAGAGCCGTGATGATTTTAAGTGTAAACGGTTTCAATTATTTTTACCACCCTATTGGCAACAAAAATTCACCACATAAATGAGAGGAGAAACTATGAGAAAAAGTTGGAAAAGTTTTCTATTCGTTGCGTCTTTGGCGTTTGTAGCTCTGTTCGCAGCATGTGACACAGAAGAAACAGATGATCCAAATGACGATCCTAACAACGAAGAAGAAACAGAAACAGTTGAAGTTCACTTCTATAACAGCGAGGGCTGGGACGAAGTGTATGTACAAAGTGATGACCACGATGATTTAACAGATGGTCTACAGGCCACTGCAGAAAGCGGTGAGGACAAATGGTACGCGGTTGAATTTGAACGTGATGTTCTAAGAAACCCTATCACCATTACATTCAACAATGGTGGAGACCTGGAGTCTGAAGAACTTGAAATCAACCATCCTAGACAAGTCTATACGACTGTCTATAGTGATGGCATATTTGGTTCCAGAGGTGGGGCCGAAGATTTCATGAACACCACCCTTTATTTCTTTAATTCTGAAAGCTGGGACGCTGTTCATGTGAGCAGTGACGATGTAGCAATGCTCAGCGACAACCCTGAGGTTGACGCGCATCCTGATCAGGACAACTGGTACAGCATTCAAGTACCGGTCAACCTATCAAAATCATCCATCACGGTAACATTCAATGATGGTACGATTGATGATGAAACAGCGACTACGCTCGACGACCCATCTCAAACTTATCTGACGGTTCAAGAAGATGGCCTATATGGTTCATTCTCTGAAGCAGAAGCAAAAGTTTCCGGTAATTTCACTGAAGTGTATTTCTACAATACACCAGGATGGGAAACCGTAACTGCTCACTACTGGGGCAATGACAACCTTGAAGGCACCTCTTGGCCAGGTGCGAACACTACTGCCGTTGAAGGACATGATAACTGGTTCAAAGTCATCGTTCCTGATGTAAACCCTGGTGATGAGTTCATGATTATCTTCAACAATGGCGGCAATGGAGCACAAACAGGTGACACTGAGATTTCCAATGCTGAAGATCTCTATCTAACCTACAACGAACCTGATGGAGATACCAACATTCCAGCAAGCAAGTACAGCTCTTTTGAAGAAGCTGAAAATCCTTCTGTTCGTCTGAACTTCTATAACGACCAGAACTGGGATACTGTTAACGTTTCTGCAGTTGACGGTGATGACGCAGCGATTGAAGGCGTAACCATCGAACAAGATGGGGATTCACGTTTTTACACTGTTGAAGTTCCACAAACTGCCATGGAAGGCACAGTTAACCTTACCTTCTCTGATGGAGACAGCGCTACTAGCGATGTAATCACTGTGACTGACGACAACAAGGATCTTTATCTCACTACTGATTCTGATCTCACGTATGCAAGTAGAAATACCCTTTGGTTCTACAATGCGGATGGTTGGTCTACAGTACACGCTGATGTTGAAACAGACGCCGATACTCCTAGAACCGTTCTTGACAATGTTCAGGCCACTCAAGACGGCGATACGGATTACTGGAGTGTAGACGTTCCTACAGATTTTGATAACGAAGCCTACAATGTAACCTTCTCAGACAATGATACAAATGAAAGTGATGTTCTTGCGGTAACAAGCGATAACGTTGGCAACATCTTCACCTCAGATGCAACCATCGTTTACACTGCACGCACGACCATTACGTTCTATAACTCTGAAGCCTGGTCTTCAGTCCATGCAAATATCGTAACTGATTCAGACACACCTAGAACGATGTTTGACGCTGCAGCGACTCAAGACGGCGATACCGACTGGTGGAGTGTTGAAATCCCAACGAACTTTGACAGTGAAGCCTACAACGTAACATTCACTGACGGGGACACCGCTACTTCTGAAACGGTTACTGTCTCTGATGGCAATCAAACCGTATTGACCATGACAGCTGCTGAACGCTACAACAATATCGATCAGGCTGAAACATGGATGAACGCAGAAGCCGGAGATTACAACACAGTCTGGTTCTATAACTCCGAGGGATGGACTGACTTGAACGCATACATTTTCGGTGAGTACCAAATCCTAGGTGCTTGGCCAGGTATGACACTCACTCAAGATGGTGAGACTGACTGGTGGAGCATTGACATTCCAGCAGACTTCTCAACATCGGATTTCACCATTATCTTCAATGGTGCTGATGGCAACCAAACTTCAAACATCCCACTTGAAAACAATACGGATGTATACATGACCGCCAATGGTGGAAAACATGCGGACAAAGCCTCAGCTGAAGAAGCCATGGCGATGGACCCTATCAAAGTATACTTCTACAACTCTGAAGGCTGGACTGACATTAACGGTTACAACTGGTCAGATGGCGCAAAATCAGAGACTTTCAACGAGATTTTGGGCGCTTGGCCTGGAACTGCCGCTACTCAGGACGGAGATTCCGACTGGTGGTATGTTGAAGTACCTGTGGACTTCACAGAAGACTACATTGCACCAACAGACACTGAAGATGCAAAAGGGTTCAACATAATCTTTAACGGTGCTGGAGACGGTGTTCAAACCGGTGATATTCTTCTTGACACTCTTGATGATGTTTACATTACAGTCAATGATGAGAAGTTTGACAATAAAGCCGATGCCGAAGCTTCTTTGGAAACAGTAAGTGCAAGTGACCTGTTCATTTCTGAATACATCGAAGGAACAAGTAACAACAAGGCTATTGAAATCTACAATCCAACAGGATCTGATGTGGATTTGACTCCTTATACTGTCGAGCTTTATTCAAATGGCGCAACAGATGTAACTCAGACACTTGACCTTACAGGTACATTGGTAGCTGGCGAAGTATACGTTATAGCTGCTGACCAATCAGTTCAGACTGTTTTAGATGTAGCGGATTTGGAACAATCTTATCCAAGTGTTGTTCATTACAACGGTAACGACGCCCTACAACTTCTCAACGATGGTACCGTAATTGACATTATTGGTGAAGTCGGTGTTGATACTACTTGGACTGTTGGTGATGGAGCAACTTCAGAATACACACTCGAAAGAGATCCAAGTGTAACTAGTGGTGTAACCACGTTCGATCCAACTCAATGGGTTGTTCACCCACAAGATACATTCGACAAACTCGGATCACATACAGTCGAATAGATTCATTCAATATTCATAGACTAACCACAATAAAAGCCGCTTTACACGCTCAAGTGTAAATGCGGCTTTTTTTATTGCTGGAAAAATGATTTTGAAAACTCGGGATGGGATTCGTGAAACGCAATCTTTTCTTTAAGGAATGCTTCCAGTTCATAAAGTATCTGATAGAGAACGGCTCTTGTTTCGAATTCACTTCTGGTTTCTGGTAGGTTTGAATGTTCTCTGAAATCCTTTAGCATGGACTGCAGTTCATCTAGTTGGGCTTCTGCCTTGTTGGCATACCCGATGTCTTCAATAAGATTGCTCAGATAATTGGCAATGGTGAGCGCGTGTTTGTGATGACAATCAAGTCTCAGTACGTGTTCATGCGCTTGGCTCAACCGTTTCATCTGAGCGCGTCTCATCCTTAGATAATCAACGTAGCGTTCGTCATTGTCAAAGAGGATATCCTTGTTGGTTTGCATTGCTTCATCAAGTATTTTTTTAAGTCTTTCTTTGAGAGGCTTATGATCTCTAATGTATGAAGCTTCGTCCCTGAGGCTCCTTTCCAGAAGGCTTATGTCTTCCTTGATGAGGGCATCAATGTCCTTGGTGAACTGCCTTAATTCCTTTTGCGAGTTGACAGGATAGAAGATGTTGAGGATAAGCGCAACCGATATTGCGATAGCAATCAGGGCGAAAGTGTTTAACAACACCCCGGTATCGAAGGCTCCATTTTGAAGGAGGATGTTCGCAAGTACGAGGCTTGGCACAATGCCTTCTTCCAGTTTGAGAAGATACGATAGACTAATGAAAATGACTGTAAAGAGGAAGAAAACGGGCATGGAGTAATCAAGTAGAACAAAAAGCAATGTCGCAAGCATAAGGGCAAGCAATGCGTCGATGAAACGCCTGAGCGCGAGATCGATGGAGTCGGCCTTGGTTAGTTTGATGGAAAGCACGGCCAGAATGCCTGCGGTTATTGCGCTCTCGACATTCAAGAGTAGCGCAATGCCTGTAGAGGCCAGACTTGCAATGAGCATTTTTATGATGGCATGGGTAATTCTGTTCATTGATATCCTCCTTACAGCAATCCGTAAAATCTGAATACGGTGATAATGACGAGTAGTGTGAATGCTGAGACAAGTGTTGTAAGCACGACGATGTGCGAAGCGACTTCACTGTCGTGGTTCATGCCCTTGGATACGGCCACGCTCGCTATCGCTACAGGCGAGGCGAATATGGCGATAAGCGACGACCAGGTCCCTGTGAAATCGATGAAAGAATGCACCACGTATACAAGTGAAAACGCAATGATAGGCACCATGACCATTCTGCCAATCACTGCGAACGCCAGTGGTTTTTTGAAATGACCCATTCGTTTGAAATAAAACTGACCGCCTATCGCAATGAGTGCGAGTGGGGTTGCGGTACTCGCAATCATCTCAAGGGTTTCTGCGATGACACCGAGATCTGAAAACATCGCATCAAATGATGCAAGCACAAAGTGCATGAACAGCCCAAGCAGCGTTGAAATCATGATGGGGTTGACGATGGTTGAGTTGAGGATGGCCTTCACGGTCATCACTTCTTTTTCTTCATCCCTTGACCAGTGATCAAACATGAAAAGTGCGATGGCATTCGTGATAGGAATTAAAAACGCATTGAACACGACAATAACCTCAAGGGCGCTTTGGCCCCCAAGTCTCATCGCAAGGGGAATGCCTATAAAGACGAAGTTTCCTCTGTGAATGGCCTGGTGAAGTACGGCACCATGAGGCCATTTAAGGTTAAAAAGAGGGAGTATGATGGTGGCTAGCAAGGCTATAAGGATAATGACGGCGACAGTAAAAAGAACGACGTCCCATTTTAAAGCGTCAAAGGAGTCAATCGCTGCGATCGTCGTAAAAATAAGTACCGGTAGCGCTACTGTGAAGACAAATCGATTGAGTTTGTCAGTAAACGCTTCATTTAGAACGTGACTTTTTCTAAGAAAATAGCCAATGGCTCCAAGCAGCAGCAACGGGCCTATGGCATTCAATGTAAAAGCGAGGGTTTCCATGAATTTCACCTAACTTCAGAATATGGTCTAAGACACTCGGATGTGTCATTTTTCGGATTGTTCACCGCAAAAGACACGGGATAATGGTTCAAAAGCCCCGTTTCTTTTGGCTTCAAGAGATCCCCCAGGCGTTCGGGTGAGGCATTGTTTTTTGGATGGACCCATGAAAGACGGTCTGATTCATCCAAAAGAACCGGCATTCTATCATGAACGGCCAACATGTCCTCGTTTGCTTTTTGAGTGAGGATGGCTACGGAATAATAGCGCTCTCCCTCTTTGGTTTTGGACTCCGTATAAATGCCCGCCATGGTGAAAATGGATTGTTTTTCATGCGTGAAACGCATGGGGATTTTCTTCTCACCCTTTTGTTGCCATTCATAAAACCCATCCGCAAGAATCAGACAGCGCTTTGAAGCGAATGCCGATTTGAATAGGGGCTTGGTGGATATGGATTCGCTTCTCGCATTGATGAGGGTGAAATTGGGCTTATCGATAAAAGCTGGTCTGAAGCCCCACTTCAAGGTTCCAATTCTGTACTTCTCACCATCATGAATGAGCGCTAAAACGCTTTGCGAGGGAGCGATGTTGTATCTGGGAAGCCCTAAGGATTCATAATCCACATCAAGATTGAATGCGCTTTGCATCGTCGATTCGAATGTTTCTTTGTCCATGGCTAGAGAGAAACGGCCACACATGTCAGACCACCTCTTTCAGGCGTTTGGAATAAAGCATGATGGTGAGGGTTCTCTCACCGTTTTTAAGCGGTTCTATCATGCTTGTTTCATTTTCCTTTTGAAATCCGTTGGCGTCATAAAACCGATAGACGCATGTCGTGTCGGTGAATAGGTAGTAGTGTGCCTTCTTTTTCTTGATGAGCGTAGCTTCGAATCTTTCAATGAGTGCTTTTCCCAGTCCTCTTCTATGGTATGTCGGATCGACCAGAAAAAGAATCAATTCGTTTTTAAGATGCTTTTTCTTCTGCTTCAATAGTTTTTTGTATTCCTTGTACATCTTTTTGAAGTTTTTTAAAAGTTTGCGGGATTCTTTTGAGTGAAATTTCAGTTTAAGCCCATATTTCATGAATTTGAAATAGTATGGCATGTTTTTAAGAGCCGCTTTGATTAAACTGATGCGGCCAAGGGCGATGCCTGCGAACGCTCCGTTGACATAGACGGCTTCCTTGTAGTCACTTTCATAAAGCGACATGTAGACATCGGTCTTGACAAAGGCTTTTCGTATGGTTTCATTGTCCGAATATTCTTTATAACTCCACACTTTTTCAAGTGTGTTTTCAAAATCAGCGAGATCAGTCTTTTCAAAAGGTCTAAACTGCAGTGTTTCTTTCATGGTCTCACCCTTCCTTTGGCCCTTATTATAACATAGAGGCGTGGCTTTCAATGCGCTTTTAAAACGATAATCCTTTTAAAATGAAGAGAACTGGTGCATAATGAAAGTATAGAGATTAGGAGGTGACTGTATGAACGATGTAGTAAAATTCTTCGACGGGCTTCCATTCATTGTCAAACTCATCCTTGCACTCCCTGGCATTGACAGCCTGGCATGGGGCATTTACCGGTTGGCCAAAGGGATTCATAAAAATGACCTTGGGCTCATAATCGCCGGCATTGTCTGGATTGCGGTAGGATGGGCTATTTTCTGGGTTATTGACATCATTACCATTATTCTCAACGGAAAACCGACGGTTTTCGCTTAATGAAAAAAGTCTGCACGCCTGTGAGTCAGGATGTGCAGACTTTTTTTGTGCGATAACTAGAATTCCACGTTGAAGCCATTGAATGTTTTTCTGGTATCAAGAACCTCGAGGGAGGTATCGGTGATATTGCCGGTACGGGCATTTTTTGCGCGCTTGATGAAATCATCCACCTGGGCGCTTTTTCCCTGGGCAACGATTTCAACCGATCCGTCACTCAGATTTTTGACATAGCCTTTTACACCGACTTTTTTTGCAATCTGCATAACGGTAAATCGCATGCCGACACCTTGAACTCTGCCAAATAAATAAAGTCTTATTGTTTTCATAAGCACTCTTCTCCTTATTCAGGTTTCATTTGCTGGTAGCGCGTCATATCGATCGGGGCGTCATAATCTACGGCATTTAACTTGAATCCGTGGATGTTATAAAATAGCGTGTAAAAATCCTGTGTCCCCTGAAGGTTCAATATCTGTTCATCAGTCAATGACGTCATGAGGTTGATGGTTTCTTTTTGAATGGTCTCATCGAGCTCAAAAGCGTCCATTCTGAGTCTTCCCTTCGGATCCAATTGACGGTTGTTGCCATAAACCATGTCCTTGAAGAGTCTATATTTGTGTTTTAGTATCGTTTCATGAACCCCGTGGGATTTCATGACATCAAATAGACAGGATACGTACAAGGGCATTTGTGGGATGAATACGCTGGCTTTGGTAACGACGGCCTTGGATGATGAGATGAGTGCTTCTCCTTGCAAGGTGTCCTTAAGCAGTGTGTTGATGGTCCTTGCGCGTCTTTCCAAATCCTCTTTGGCTTTGCCGAGCGTGCCGCCACGGTAGATAGGGTAGGTTACTTCACTGCCAATATAGGTATAAGAGATGGTTTTTGCCTTGTTTGCGAGGACGTTTTGACTGTTTAGATGTTCCATCCACTTTTGCCAGTCTTCTCCGCCCATGACGAACACCGTATCCTTGATATCCTGTTCACTGGCTGGATTCAGTTTTAGTTCTTTCACTTCTTTTTTAGCCACATCGATGGTTTTACCCTTTTCAGGCGTTCCAATTGGTAGAATTTTTGATTTCACGAGTGTGCCGTCTTCTGCGGGTCTGGCGCCGGCCGCAAGCGAATAGATGACCAGGTCTATGGACCCAAGATGTTTTTTGATGTAGTCGGATACCTCTTGCTTGGTCTGATCAGAGAAGGCGTCCATCACGAAATCCTTGTGCGTGGTGCCAAGCGCGCTAGCGAGTGTCTGGAAGTGAATGTTGTTCCACCAGCCGGCGCTGCCTGTCTTTTCGTTTTTGGGCTGTCTTTCAAAGGATACGTTGATGGTATTGGCTTTTGCGCCAAATGCGAGGGCCACACGTGAAGCGAGCCCGTAGCCCGAGGAGCCTCCGATGATTAAAACGTTTTTGGGACCTTCAAAACTATCAAGGCCTTTGGTTTCATCAATGAGAGACTGAACATAGGCTTTACTGCCTTTTGGATGTGCGTTTGTGAATACATTTGAACGAATGGATGGTTTGATTATCATAAGATCACTCTTTCTACGTTATAATGGGGTTTATTTATATATTTATTCTAACACGATACGTTGGTATAAAAAACTACTATGCTAGTGTAAAAACAATGTAATTACTTTGACACGCGTAGTAATATATGATAGCCTTAATATGCCCTGTTAGAAGTAATTTGAAGTAAAAAGGAGTAATTAAAAATGAAAACAGCAATCATTACCGATTCAGCCTCAAACCTTGACAAAAAAACACTGGAAAAACACCCTCACCTATACACGATTCCTCTGCTTATCATGATTGATGGTAAAAGTTTCCGCGATCAGGTAGACATTACAAGCGAAGAAGTTTATGCTCAACTTGATACGCACAAGGTTTCAACCAGTCTTCCAAGTACCGAAGATTTCTTTTCCCTGCTCGATGATCTTCAGGAAAAAGGCTATGAAAAAGCATTCTTCGTCACTGTATCTTCTGGACTGAGTGGGACGTACAATGCGATGAGAAACGCGCTTGAGGCGTATGAAGGGTCCATTGAAGTAACCCTTTATGATTCACTCACACTGGCTGCCGGAGAAGGCTACCTTGCGACCCATGCACACACCAGACTTTCTGAAGGTGTTGACGAGGACACCCTTGTAGAAGAACTCAACACCCTTCGTTTCAAGGATTCCCTTGCAATTTATTCAATTGATACGCTCAAGTACCTACGACGCGGAGGACGCATCGGGAAGGTTGAAGGTGCGATTGGTGGTGCGCTCAGAGTCAAACCCGTCATTACCGTCAATGACGACGGCGTTTATGTGACATTGTCAAAAACCATCGGATCCTTTCAAAGAGCCATGTTGTCGATGAAAAAATTATTGGTCAAGAAGTTTGGTGATTCGCCCATTCATCTTACCATCCACTACGGCAACAATCCCGATAAAGCTAAAGAACAAGGTGAAAAACTTAAAAGCGCCCTCAACATCAAAGAACTCGTGCTTTCACAGTTGACACCGGTTTTAGGCATTCACACAGGCCCTAAAATGCTCGCGTATGTAGCACGTAAAATCGGCTGATTTAAAAGACAAAAGCCCTTCACTTTCAAACTTAAAGTGAAGGGCTTTTTTTAAATGGGCAATGATACGGAAACATCGTCATAAGTAACTTCTACTTTTACCGGCACCAGCGTTCCTTCATGGGTGAAGGTGTAAGTAAACGTAAGCGGGTCGCTTTCTGGATCGAAGGTGAAACTCTGAATGGTCTCTGCCTTGTCTCCAAATACGGTTTCATACTCTGACTCCTTGAGATGGTACGTACCTTCTTCGTCTTCTTTTTCAAACATCGATGTCTCTAAGAGAATGGGATTGAGAATAACGGTATCTTCGGGTATCAGATGGTCATGTTCAGCGAGCGTTTCTCTTTGCCATCTGGCCGCCTGATTGCGAGTAATTCTAACCGTTTTTGTTTCAGTCGTTTCCTGATACATTTCATCCCCGTCAAAACTGTAATAGCTTTTGTCTCCATCGCGTTTGTATACGCTGTCAATGGTGTAGTTTTCCATCTCGATTTCATAGGTAAAAGCGTAAACGTCCCGTTCACTGAGCGTCGTAAGCGCATCCTCCAAAGGATTGGAACAGGCGCTTAGAAGTGTCAGTGAAAGGCTTAGCATCAACACCAAAAGGGACTTTTTTATAAAAGGTCTCATTGTGTACCGACCACCGGAAGATCGATGGTTGTTTCATTGAAACTATGAATGATTGCGGTGTAATCAAATGTGACTGTTGAGGCTTCGATCGTTTTTCTGAATGAATAGGCCACTTCCAGACCTTCATCAACGGTCCTTATGGTCGCGATATCAATCGAATTTTCGTTCGCTTCACCAAACATGTCAATATGATGGTCCTTATCAAGCACGTAGTATCCACCATCGCCTTTAGTAAACCATTCGATGTCAATGTTATCGGGGCTGATGAAGCCTTTGGCGGGTTCGTCTTGAAGTTGAATGACGCGCTTGTCCCACTCACCGGTATCCTCATCTTTGAAATAGCGTACCATGGTGCCTGTGTTGAACTGCTGGTAGTATTCTTCACCGGAAAAGGACACGTATTCCTTATTGTTCTCAACCTTGTTGATGATTTCTATACTGTTAGTATCATTTCTGAGTTTCATTGTAAAGTCCATGGTGTAACTTGTGGCGTTTGTATACGCTTCTACTTTTTCCTTGAGCGCTTCATCAATGGCCTCTTCATTGTCGCAGGCGACCATCGTCATGCTCGCTGCAAGCATCAGGACTAATATGGTGAGACGTTTAAGTGTTTGAGTGATCATACTTGTTGCCTCCAGTAGGTTTTAAGAAAGCGCCGCCACACTTAGTGACGGCGCCTATGATTATTGGAACTAAAGGTATGCCAGATAAAGCGATACGCCGTTCACAATCAGACTCACCAGGATGCCGGCGATGGCGATGCCTGTCAAATCGACCTTTTCTTTTTGCGCTTGCTTGTATTCGTGAAGTGTGATGCCGACGTAAGCATCGTCTTTGGAGAAGATTTTCTTGAAGGAATAGCCAACCGAGATGAAGATGTCCGTGGCTGATGTAATCATCATGACACTGATTAGAAACAGTGGCAGTCCAACAAGAAATAGCGCATTGCTCACATAATGGGGATCGTAATCCCGGTTGTAGTGAAACGTCATGATCAGGTAGAAAATCGCGCCGGTAAGAATCAAGATGGTGAGAAATTTTTTCATTACTCTTTTAATTCCTTCTTGTGAGCTTCAAGCTCCGCTTTGTTGCAATAAATGAAGTGGTCTTTCTTGATTTCATGCAGTTCGGGTTGATCGTCTTCATAGTTATGAACGGACGGATCATACGTGATTCTTTCCCTGCTTTTTTCAAAATCAGGGTCTGGAACCGGAACCGCACTCAGAAGAGACTTGGTATAAGGATGCAGCGGGTTTTTGAAAAGCTCTTTTGTAGGCGCAAGCTCAACCATTTTACCGAAGTACATAACCGCAATCCTGTCTGAGAAATACTGTACGACAGAAAGGTCATGGGCTATGAATAGGATGGTAAGACCAAACTCGTCACGTAGATCATTTAGAAGGTTGATGACCTGTGCCTGAATGGAAACATCAAGCGCACTGATAGGTTCGTCGGCGATGATGAATTCAGGAGAAACGATAAGGGCACGAGCCACACCGATACGCTGACGCTGTCCACCTGAGAACTCATGGGGATAGCGGTTGGCGTGTTCAGGAAGCAGACCTACGGTCTCAAGAACCTCATTGACCTTTTCAGTAATGATTTTCTGGTCACTTTCTCCTGCGATGTAGAGACCTTCAGCGATGATTTCTTTAACCGTCATACGTGGATTGAGTGATGCAATCGGGTCTTGGAAAATCATTTGCATTTTTTTCATGAGATCCTTGGTGTCTTTGCGTTTGTAATCTTTAAGGGATTCATATTTACGACGCTTGATCTCATCTTTGAATTCATGAATTTCCTTGTCCATGACATTCCGGATTTCTTCTATTTTCTTTTCATACTCAGCTTTTGTCTGTTCAGGGTTAGAACTTTTTTCAAGGGCCTGTTTCTGTTCTTCTTTTAGTTCCTTGATTTTGTTCTTGCCTTCTTTTTTAGTGTCTTTGAGCTGTTGTCTGATGGAGTCGGTTCCGGCCGTGATGCGTTTGCCTTTGAAATAGACTTCACCATCCGTTGGCGTATAGAGTTTGATAATGGTTCTTCCGGTTGTTGTTTTTCCACAGCCGGATTCACCAACAAGTCCGAATACTTCGCCTTTAAAGATATCAAAGCTTACACCATCAACCGCCTTGACGGTAAGTTTGTTCTTACCGATGCCTGTTGAGAAGTGGGTTTTGAGATTTCTTACACTCAGTATGGTTTCTCTTTCTTCTGCCATTATTGGTTCACTCCTCTCGAAGCGCTCTTCATTTTGGCTAAACGGTCTTTGAGCACTTTGGGCATTTCAACTTCAGGTGCATCTTCATGCAGAAGCCAAGTTGCCGCATAATGTGACTCGCTGACTTTGAAGAATGGTGGCTGTTTTTCAAAATCAATTTCCATGGCGTATTCGTTTCTCTCAGCAAATGCATCGCCCTCAGGAGGGAAAAGCATATTTGGAGGGGTGCCAGGAATGGCCATGAGTCTATCCGCAGAATCGATATCCGGTACACTTGAGAGCAATGCCCATGTGTATGGATGCTTCGGATTGTAGAAAATATCATTGACTGTACCGATTTCTACGATTTTACCCGCGTACATGACAGCGATACGATCAGCCATATTGGCAACCACACCAAGGTCATGGGTAATGAATATAACGGTCAGATCGCGTTCTTCTTTAAGCCGTTTGATAAGTTCGAGAATTTGTGACTGAATGGTTACATCAAGCGCCGTAGTAGGCTCATCACAGATGAGAAGATCAGGGTCTGCAGTGAGGGCGATGGCGATAACGATTCTTTGTCGCATCCCACCAGAAAACTGGAATGGGTATTGACGCAGACGTTTTTCAGGTTCAGGGATACCAACTTCACCCATAACCTCAATCGCACGTTCCTTGGCTTGTTTCTTGGTAACCTTCTTATAGCGGGCTCTTTGCTCTTTTAGGTCTTCAATCTTCTCTTTGAGAGATTGTTGTTTCTCGACGTCGTCTGTCGCTTTGAGCTCCGTTTTCACTTTTTCAATTTTTTCAGCATATTTCGCCTTTTCGTTAGCCCATTCCTCTTTTACTGTTTTGCGTGCTTCTTTGCGTTTCTCAAAATAGGCTTTTCTGGCGACTTTGATTTCTTCTTTTTGCTTGGCGAGGTTTTTGTTAAACTCCGCTTTCAATGTTTCGAGCTTGCTCGTATCGCCATTTTCCTTGGCGTCCGCAACCGCCTGTTTATAGTCGATTTTCATTTGTTTCTTATCGGACTTGGCGTTGTAATAACGCTGTTGAGCTGACTGATACAAAGCTTTTTTACGGTTTTTAAGGTGTTTACCGTTGATAATCATACCCTCGGTAATCTGTTTCCCAAGACGCATGATAGGGTTCAAAGAGGACATTGGATCCTGGAAGATCATACCGATTTTGTCACCACGAAGTTTGTGGAAATCCTCTTCTTTGATTTTTGTTAGGTCCTGGTCTTCATAAATGATGCGTCCCTTGTCAATGACTGAGTTTCCAGCCAAGATTCCCATGATGGCTTTACTGGTTACGGATTTACCGGAACCAGACTCACCAACGATGGCAAGCGTTTCACCTTTGTTAAGGTCGAAGTCAACCCCGCGAACAGCGCGAACCATACCCTGGTTCGTACGGAAGCTAATGGTGAGATCTTCAACTTTTAATTTGTATTGTTTTTCTTCTGCCATTATTCGTCAGCTCCCCTCAACGAAGGATTGAATGCATCTCTAAGCGCGTTCCCGAACATATTGAAGGTAATCATCAAGATTGAAATGATGATGGCTGGGAATACGGTTAGATAAGGTCTAGCGAACATGTGAGTACGTGCGTCGGCTAGTAGGACCCCGATGGAAACACCGGAGAATTCAACGCCTAGTATATTGAATGACACACCGTGTCCGATACCGAATCCAAGGTATGAAATCGTGGATTCTGCGAAAATTACAAGAGGTATGGACAAGATACTTGTGGTGATGATTGTTCCAATACCATTTGGAAGGATATGACGGAAAATAAGTCTTGAGTCTTTTGCACCGAGGGTTCTGGATGCAAGGACATATTCACGCCTTTTGTATCTGTAGAACTGGGTCCGTGTAATACTCGATATGCCAATCCAACCAGAGAATATGAGAATGAACATAAGTGTTGTTATGCTTGACCCCAGCAAGGCTACGAATATACTGAGTGTCACAAGCCATGGAATCCGTCCGACAATTTCTGCAAAACGTTCCATGAGAAGGTCGGTTTTACCTCCATAATACCCTTCGATCGCACCATATAGAATACCAATGGTGATATTGATAAGGTTTACCGCTACTGCGATAAAGAGGGAAGTACGAAGCGCCACCCAGCTAAGTGCGAAGAGGTCGCGTCCCGATGCATCAGTACCGAAATAGAAATACGGTACTTCATCATAACCACTGAGTAGTGCATAATCCACAACGAGGTGGTAGGTGAAGAATTCTTCTCCGCCGTATTCAAGGGGTTCGGATTGTCCAAGAACCTCTACGACAGGACAGCCTTCATCAAATACCCACATTTCATCGTTATCGGGATCATCAGGGTGTGGCTGTTTTTCACAGGAATCACCATACTCTGCCATGATATCATCATAATCTTCGGCAGAATAGGATTGAATTTCCTTCTCACCAAAGACTTCTTCATATTTGTCATACTCGAATGATGCCATGATCAATTCAGCATCAATACGATTGTATCTGGAGTTGTTGTCAGATGTATACATGGAAAGTTCGTATCCGCTATCTTCCTCAATCGGATCTTCCGATGTATCATCAAAAAGTTCTATACTCTCTAGTTCCACATGGTCGCCGTCATCTCCAACAAGTTCGATGGTGAGGGATGAGCCAATATAGAAACTGTTTGTACCAAGTGCATCGGCAACATCAAATTGATGCTCACCCGCACTGTCAACTGATCCAATAAGATCAAGGTCTGTAGTCGCTGGGTCATTGATATAGAAATTAACTTCAGCACCTTGTGCAATGTCTACGATATCTACTGTGAATACAGGATTTTCGCCAACGGTCATCCCAAACTGAGTGGTTGATTCCAAAAAGGCGGAATCGATGTCAGACTCGGTGATTGTGAGTCTTGAAGTCCCGTTCAGGCAGTACTCCTGTTTATCGGAACACCCTACTGTGTAGTTTTCAAGTGTGTCCATGTCAATTAGATTATGATCGTAATTTTCTTCCGATGGAAGACCGAGTCCGGTTTCAGGATCGATTGTGTCAATAACAACACGTTGATCGCTTACGCTGGTTTTACCATCAAGGATGCCCCAGTTTTCAAGAATAGGCACTCTCGGTGGGAGAAAACGAAGCTGGAACTCTTCACCTTCGTAGCGTTTGTTGGTGGTAATCGGCACGATAATTGCAAGAAGGATGAGTGTGAACATGATAATGGTCGCATACACGTTGGTCTTGTTTTTTGCAAAGCGTGTCATTGCATCTTTAAAATACCCAACAGGTTTGGTTTCAAATTTCTTGTCAAAGATTTTCTCGTCTTTTTGAACAAAACGGAACTTGTCCTTGGAGATATGTTCATTTTTGAGATCTTTGTTTTTATCTGTCTCTTTACTCATTTCTTAGCCCCCATTCTGATACGTGGATCAACCAGGCCATACGAGAGGTCAACCAGAAGTACGGCAAACAGACTGACAATCGTATAGAATGCGGTGATACCAAGTACGAGGTTATAGTCGTTTTCCTGCATCGCATCAACATAGATACGACCCGTACCAGGAATACCATAAATTCTTTCAATAACGACAGAACCGCTCAATAGTCCGACGAATGAGAAAATGATTCCCGGTACCAATGGCACCATCGAGTTTCTCATCGCATGCTTGATGACGGCTTGTGTTTTAGTAAGTCCTTTGGTTCTAGCAAGTAGAAGGAATTCTGAAGTCAGAACCTCAGAAAGCTCTGCACGCGTGACACGTGTAAGGCTGGCGAGCGCTCCAAAAGAAAGTCCTAGTACTGGTAAGAAAATGGAGCTTATTCTTACCCAGCCGGTGATATCCTGTGACGGATACTGGGTGAGGAACCACCCGAGCTCATACCCGAAGAATAACAGCAGCAAGGACATGATTACGAAACTTGGAATGGAGATGAATATCATGACACTGAATGAAATGACATTATCCACAACTCCGTTTTTGCGCAGCGCAGCAATGATTCCTAAAGTAAATCCGATAGGAATATAAAAAACAAGTGCGATAAGGTTAAGCATCATGGTAACTGGGATTCTGCTTCTAACTACCTCAAACACTTCAACATTCGGTTGAATCGTTTGAGATACACCCCAGTTGAATTCAGTAAACAGATTATTGATGAAGGTCAGGTACTGTCTTGGAATAGGAATCGGTTCATAGATCCTAAGTTGTGGTTCACCTGGTTCGCTTTCATCGAAATAAAAAGCTTTTTCGTGCAACAAGATTTCCTTGTTCTTGATGGCTTCGACTGTGTCTTCATCTCTTTCAACACGTCTTGTCATCAACCCGTCACTTACCTGGCGCTCATAATAAATTTCACGCTCTTCCTGGGTAGGTGGTGGATACTCGGGTGCGACTCTGAGCAACGTAAAGCTGATTGATACGACAGTGAATAGGATTACGAAAATCCAGACTGTTCTTACGATAGTATACCGTATCATGAAAAAACTCCTCCTTGTGAATGATCGTGTCAAAAAAGTATTTTATATATCTTAAAACATTTTACATATAAATGCAAGCAATCCAGTCATCATCGTGTGCCACACATGATGAAAAGAAAACAAAAGTGTCTCTACCTGGTTAAAGATAGGACACGGCAAATCCATACGCATGCCTGCCATAAATCTGTAAACTGCTCTAAGGGTATAATTACCGATAATAATTATTAATGACACTGTTTAAATTATACTATACTTTGCTAATTTCAACAAGGTGTTTTCTGGTTGATTGAGTAAAATGAATAATAATTATAAATAGAAATCAGCTATTAAAAAAATAAAGTGGCACCGGAAATCCGGTGCCACCTCATTGTTCTATATCCTTAAGAGAATACAGAGAAAATTATTGACGTCTGGTTGTTACTCTACTTCTTCACCGTCTTGAACTTGTGCTGTACCGTTAAGAGCGGTAACCAAAGCGTTGTATGACCAAAGCTCAGTGACTTCAACACCACTTCTGTTAACATATGTTACTTCGATGTTAGCAGTTGAGGTATCGATGCCCCAGTCCATAGTGAATCCACCGCGGTTGTCGTCAGCGAATACATCTAGGAAGCTAGCAGCGTCAAGTGTTGAACCTGAGATACCACCTTGACCCATGTCGGTAGCACCAACAAGGATACGTGTATAGTAGTTGTCAGGGAATTCAACAGGATCGATTTCAATGTCGACATAAGCGAGTACGTCTCCATTGTCATCTTCGTAACTGAAGATACGTTGGAATTCATCTTTCAGGAATTCAGCATATGAGGATTGAGCGGAACTACCTGCCTGAATGGTGAACTGAATTGGGATGACAAGTGGTTCGTCAGCAGTTCCCATATCATATGTACCATCAGAAGTTAGGTCTTCAATTGCATCTTCGAAGATTCTTGTAGCAAGGTCAGGGTTGTAACCAAGTGTATCCATACCTAGACCTTCACCTACGACTGTAGCTTCTGGATCACGGTTGTCTTCCAACCATGTTTGGAAAGCAGTTTCGTCGTAGTCGTCATCGTACATGCTGTCTACATTATCTAGTGTTTCAATGTATGCACGTCTGTTTGCTTCTAAGTTATCCCATTCGCGGAATGATACACCTTCTTGAGGTGCTACAAGGTACGCTTCTGAGAAGTAGAAGAATCCAGGTTGTGCGGTTACTTGAACTTCACTTGCGATAGTTTGTCTGTCGAAAGCATGGAACAATGCGTTACGGAATGACGCTTCATCATTTTCCCAAGCAAGGAGCGGTTCAGGTACGAATTCGCTTCCTGGGAACTGTTCTTGTTGTGCTTCTACAGTACCGAGCGAGTTGATTGAGGCACGGAAGGTAGTTGCACCTGGAACAGCTTTGATGCGTGGGTCATTTTGGTAAGCTTCATATTGAGCACCAGGTACCGCAGCTGCTTCAAGTTTTCCTGATAGGAATTCTTGGAACATGATTTCTGTATCGGCAATGATTGAATAGTCATAACCAGTGAAGAAATAGCGGTCTGGATCATGGAAAGTTGGGTTTTCTCTGAAACGGATGGTTTTGTCTGGTTCATAGTAGCTTAGATAGTAAGCCCCATGAGTAGCTGTAGTTTCAGGACTGGTTCCATATTGATCGCCAACTTCGTCATATAGACCCATATGGATTGGAGTAGTAACAAATGAACTTAACCAGTAGATTATGTTCCATTCTGACATGTCTCCAATGAATTCAAATTCTAATGAATCATTTGTACCATCAGAATCTGTATCTACTGCTTTTAGTCCTACATCTTCCCAGCTGCCTTCACCATCAGCAAATTCTTGTGCACCGACAATTGCTTGTGGAGCAGTTGTGAAGTCGCCTCCACCGGAAATCGCGCGGAACCAGTTTTCTTCAAGTGCTAGTTTGTAAGTAGCAATAAAGTCATCTGGAGTAATCTCTGTTTCGTAACTACTGCTATCACTTGGATAGTCGATGTCTTCATCAAAGTACCATTCTAGGTTGTCTTTAATGTTAACTTCCCATGTTTTAGAAAGTTCTACACCGTATTCGTTGACTTCGCCATCAACTGCATTAGGCATACCTTCTGCCATTGAAGGAAGAACGGCATATCCTGTGTTGTCTTCGTTGAAGTCAAAGTAGTATAGAGAGTCAAGCATAATGGTTAGAAGATCAGAAGAAATTGAGTCGTCATATAGCCATTGGTTGTATTGACCTGGGTCATTGGTTTCAGCTACACGATAAGTGTATTCGCCAACTTCACCAGCACTACCATCGTCCATAGTAACGTTGGAATCGTCTTCTGAGAAAGTTGAGAACATAAGTGCACCATAGTTCATTACAGGTACAGGTTCTTCAACTGGAAGTTGAGTACGTGCACTGTAAAGTGCGTACCCAGCGTTGATTGTGGCAGGAATTCCTCCGTAAGCTGTTTCCATTAGGTAACGTTCAGCAGCAGCGAACAGAGTGTGACGAGTGTGTGAATCTACATATTGGAAGTTGTAAGTACCAGTAGGAGCAATGACTGCGCCTTCTTCTACAACTTCAACAGTGATTGTACCCTCAGCTGTGTTTCCAAAGCTGTTGGTGACACTGATGTCTACTGTATATTCACCGATTGTTGATAGATCAACAGTACCATCTTGTACTACATCAGCTGTGATGTCACCATCAATGTAGTCAGAGGCAACGACATCTTGAAGTACGTCGAAGTCTGGATCATTTTGATAAACAGTATAGCTATCGAAATAATCAAGTGTAGGTACAGAATCTTCAACGAGGATTTCTAGAGTAAGTGTAGCATTTGGATCAGCATCGGATTTGATTGTTATTGTAGCAACACCTTCAGCAGCTGCAACCAATTCACCTTCTGCATTAACGGTAACTACATCAGTATCATTGGTATCATCAGGTGTTTGTGAATCTATAGTGATGCTAATGGCTTGTGAAACTGCTTCGCCTGGAAGTACTGTATAATCGAGCGCAAACTCTTCAGTAGTTCTTAAACGGAGTTGATCATCATCGTTAAGGGCATCATTCACTTGAACTTCAAGCGGATGAATAACAACGAAAATATGAGATACAACTTCAGTATCACTGTTTGTAACAGTAATAATTGCAGCACCTTCAGCTACGCCTGTAATGGTAGAACCATCAACAGTCGCTACATCAGTGTTCGAAGAAGCATATGAATAAGTTTCTCCTCTTTCAGTTTCAAGAACGTCAGCCCATGGGATAGTGTGTGTAGCTGAAATATAACTGTCTACACGATAAGCGGCGAGTGAATCGCTACCCATGTCAGCCATAGAAACAGATCCGCCAGTGTAAACGATTTGAGCACCATTATACCAGCCGAGTACTTCAGAAGAAACATTGATAATGTCGCCTTCTTCTAAAGAATGGATCATGTCATCGTCAGCTAGTTCAGCAAATCCGTCGTAGCGCATAGTAATTGTGTGACCGTTGTCATAACTGACAAGATCTACATTAAAACTACTTCCGCTTGCTGGATCTGAAGGCATGCTACTAACAATGTAGTTGTTAAGTGAAACAAGGCTGCCTTGGTAATCAAGAAGACTATCGAGTGCACCATCTGTTTCGCTCAAGTTAACTGCTTCAGGCAAGTCGCCGCCTTCTTCAATCACTTCAACAGAAGTAAGATAATCGACTTGTAATAGACCGTTGTATTCACCACGTTCACCTTTTACACGAACTCTGTCGCCAGGTTCAAGGTCTCCGATATATGCTTCATCGTAATCGTAGATGCTAATACCGCCAGCAGAATCCTGAATGAAGAAATGTTGTGATTTGTAGATTGATGTAACTGTACCTTCTACAAATACTACTGTATCATTATCTGCATCCTTAACCTCGTCTGTGGTCCAAAGTTCTTCGATAACAG
>JASMTQ010000093.1:0-13241 GCA_041694275.1 Caryophanales bacterium | reverse complement strand
CTTGTGGAATCCAGCTTCAATCAATGCCTGCTCTGCTTGAACATGGGTTGAATAATGGATTGTCTTGTTTTTACACAGTTCTTTTATTTTCGCAATGACGTCTTCTTTGGGCTCTTTGAACTTACCAGCAAGGTATTCAATCTCATGTTGTTCAGAACAGTTGAAATACTCTCTGTCCCGACTTGGCATGAATGGCCTCCTTTTATCTAAGATACCTTCATTATAAACATATTCCGGGTAAATTCCATAAATTTTTTCTCAAGTTGGACAAATGGCTTTCAGGTCCTATTAAAAAGTGATCAATAGCTCGCTGATAGTCTCATCGTCTCTCGTTATCGCGACACCGTACGCAAAGTTGTCTTCTTTATAAAGAGTGACTGTTACTTCATCATCCTTGAACGCTTCTTTTTTGTATTTTACATAGATGGATTTGATCGCATTCTCGCCAATTATCTCAGGATCCAATACCTTGTAGGCCAGTGTCACGCTATGCGCATTGTTAAGATGTCCATTCACATCAATGTAATCATGCGATATGCTCGCTTGTTTGCTTAATAGCGGCTTTTCTTTCTTAAGACGCCATTTTGCAAAGGGAAGCACTTCAGGGTCCTTTTTCGCATCGGTAAACAAATCCAGAATATCCTCTGAGGGTTTAACGAGTTTTTTCGAATGGATGTCTATCAGGACAAACTTGCCCTTGCCCTCAAATAGCGTTTCATTTTGAGTGTTCTTGCCGCTGTAGATTCTGAACCCATACATTTTCTTGAATGAATAGGGAAGCGTGCCTACAGACACCGTTTCTTCACTTCTGGGCCAACTTTTGAAGTCAATCTGGTATTCAGTCAGAACCCATGCAAGATTGCGTGAGAGGTGAAATTTCGCCCCTGCACCATAGCTGTTTGCGTTTCTTTCCATAATATCGCTTAACATGTTGAAAAGAATTGGTGGTTTCACCCTTCCTTTTTTGTCTGTGAGAAATCTTTCAATCTGATAAGTACGTTCATACATAGCCTTCACCTCTATGTAAGTATATCATAAGTGACCTTCTTCATGTATAATGAAAATGAGGAGCTGATACTATGAATATAGCACTGATTGCCCATGACAAGAAAAAAGACGCCATGATTCGCTTTTGCAAGAAGTACAAGACAATTCTTTCTCATCACAGACTGATAGCTACAGGGACCACCGGTACGAAAGTTGTAGAAGCCACCGGCCTTGAAGTAAGACGATTTCAATCTGGACCTCTTGGTGGAGACCAGGAAATCGGCGCAAGAATTGCGCAGGGAAAAGTCGACATGGTCCTTTTCTTCAGAGATCCGCTTACCCCACAGCCCCACGAGCCTGATGTAAGTGCGTTTTTCAGACTGGTGGATGTCTATGAAATCCCCCTTGCTTCCAACTTCGTATCTGCCGAACTTTTCTTCAAGGGCCTTGCCTATGAGGAAAATACTAAAGCCTACTGACCATAAAAAAAACTAGCCATCAGCTAGTTTTTTTATGCCGTTTCCTTGTCATCGATTGTCTTTTTCTTTGTTCTACCCTTAATGCCGCTGATCAAGTAGAGAATCCCGGCGATCTGGTTGAAGAATAGGTTGAGCGCACCCCATATGATCTGATAAAGATACACATTGGCTGCGGTATTGATGTCCAGTTTTCCATTTATAAGTTTCTTGAAAAGGACAAGATTGATTAGAAATACGACAAGCAGGATGCCACCAAGAACAAGCGTTACAATGCCAAGCACATCAATAATATTCATCATCATTTCAACTTCACTTGTCGTGAACCCTTCGTCTAAGAAAAGCTGTTCATCAAATACGTTCGCAACGTTGATCCCTGCTGAAAAACTGAGTGTTAAAAACATGCCGATCCCTTCAAAAACAAGACCGATAATGGTGGAGATTCTAGATGTTTCTTCTGCCCGATGCATACAATACCTCCCTGTAATTATCATTTTCTCATCCATTATAGCATTTTTCACAGGCTATACAAACATTTAAGGGTGGCTTTCATTTGAAAATCCCCTATAAAAAACACCACTGAAAACCAGTGGTGTTTTGATTTCAAGATTGGTGACCCGTACGGGATTTGAACCCGTGAATGCTAGCGTGAAAGGCTAGTGAGTTGAACCGCTTCTCCAACGGGCCAGATGGCGGAGTAGGAGGGATTTGAACCCTCGCGCCGGGGTTGCCGACCTATACCCTTAGCAGGGGCACCTCTTCAGCCAACTTGAGTACTACTCCAAAATGACAAGCTACTATATAATATTATATTTCGCCTGCCTTGTCAATACAGATTATCCCATTAACCCTTATTCGTAGGATCAACCATGGATAGCTGCAGTCTTTTTCTCTTCAGATCAACGCCAAGCACCCATACATCGACCACGTCACCGACGCTCACGACGTCCATAGGATGCTTTACGAACCCTTTTTTAAGTTTGGAAATGTGAACGAGTCCGTCCTCTTTGACACCGCAATCAACGAACGCGCCGAAATCGACGACGTTTCTTACAGTGCCTTTGAGGGCCATGCCTTCTTTCAGGTCTTCAAGACTAAGAACATCGCTTTTCAGTATGGGAGCCGGTGCACTGTCTCTGGGGTCTCTCAACGGTCTCTTAAGAGAATCGAGAATGTCTTCGAGTGTTGGAACGCCGACTTCGAGTTCACCAGCGAGTTCATTTATGTTGACGTCTTTAATTTTGTCTCTCAATTCTTTCGTGCCAACGTCTTCAAGCGTGAAGTCAAAACGTGAAAGTATCTGTTTTGCAACAGAATAACTCTCAGGGTGAATCGGCGTTTTATCGAGCGGGTTTTCTCCACCGATAACACGTAGGAACCCTACAGACTGTTCATAGGTTTTAGCGCCCATTCCAGCGATTTCCCGGAGTTCCTTTCGGTTTTTGAATTTCCCTTTTGTTTCACGCATTTCAACGACATTTTTACTCACGCGCGTGCTTATGCCTGATACGTACTCAAGCAGGGAGGCACTCGCGACATTAACATCGACACCTACGCGGTTGACAACGGTTTCAACGGTGAAGGTGAGGGCGTCATTGAGTTTCTTTTGTGAAAGGTCATGCTGATACTGACCCACGCCGATGGATTTAGGATCAATCTTAACAAGTTCGCTCAGTGGATCGAGCAGTCTTCTTGCGATGCTTACGGCGCTTCTGTGTTCGACGTTCAGATTCGGAAACTCCTGCTTGGCGAGTTTGCTGGCGCTATAGACGGATGCGCCCGCTTCATCGACGATGGTGTAGACGACTGTGCGTTTGCTTTCCTTGATGGTTTTTGCAACAAGCGCTTCGGTTTCCCTTGAAGCCGTCCCGTTACCGATGGCGATAACGTCAATATCATGTGTTTCAATGAGCTTTAGAAGCTTTTCCTTGCTTGGTTGATGTATTTCATCGCCCGAATGGGTGTGAGGGTAAATCACATCGGTCTTCTTGAGGGTTCCCATTTCATCAAGCACCGCGAGTTTGCATCCGGTACGATACGCTGGGTCAACCCCGAGAATCTTTTTGTTGTTTAGCGGAGGTTGAAGTAAAAGATTTTTAAGATTCTCACTAAAGAGATCAATGGCTTTTTCTTCGGCATCTTCAAAGAGCTCCTTGCGGATGTCTCTTTCGATGGACGGTTTGATGAGGCGTTTATACCCATCCTCAAGCGCGAGGACAACGTGTCCGGCTTCAGAGGCATTCGCATTTTTGATGACACGCGCTGAGAGGTAGTTGAGGATTTTTTCATTGTCCGCTTCAATCTTGACTGTGAGCGCTTTTTCCTTTTCGCCTCGGTTCATCGCAAGGATACGGAACGCTTTTGAACGTTTGATGGATTCTCTGAATTCATGATACATCTCATAGACGCCTTCTTTGTCGGCGTCCTTTTTCTTGAGTTTTGATACGATTTCACCGGTTTCATAGGTGAAATCACGGATCCATTTGCGGTAGAGCGCCTCGTCGCTGATTCTCTCGGCGATGATGTCACGCGCGCCCTGAAGGGCGTCTTCAGCGCTTGTGACTTCTTCACTCAGATACTTTTTCGCTTCAGCGTTCAAGTCAAGGTTGCTGAAGGCCATGATTGTGTCCGCAAGCGGTTCAAGGCCGAGTTTGATAGCCTTGGTCGCTTTGGTTTTCTTCTTTTCCTTGAAAGGACGGTAAAGGTCTTCAACATCGACAAGCTTCTTGGCACCCTTGATGGACGCTGCAAGCTCATCGGTCAAAAGTCCTTTTTCATCGATGAGGCGGATAACCGCTTCCTTACGCTCTTCAAGGTTCTTCTCATATTCATAGGTTTCAGAAATGCTTCTGATGGTTTCCTCGTCCATGCTACCGGTCATTTCCTTACGGTAGCGGGCGATGAACGGTACGGTATTGTCCTTGAGCAGATTGAGAACGGTGTTTATGCGCTTCTCATCCATCGAAAGGGTCTTTGCAAGTCGTTTGATTGTCCCATTGTCCAAAGCCATTATTTCACCTCGTAAGCGCCGCTGTTTACATCATCAAAGAATAAGGGGATGTCAGTGGCTCCTGTAATTTCATCGACAATTTCGCCGTCTTCTACAACCAGAAGTGTCGGAGTTCCGGTGTAATATCCTGGTGGGAGGTTCTCTTCATAGTCAATATGGGTCATATACACGGTAAGGTCCTGTTCGTTGCTCTCGGCAAAGTCAATGACCTGACTCTTGATTCTCGCGCACGCACCGCAATCCGGATGAAAACGATAAATCAGATCGGTTGAATCCTGTCCAAGTTCATCGATATTGGAAAAGTCCATGATTTTGGGATGGTCATCATAGCCTTCACCGAAACTTGGTTCTGCAAAAGCGCTATAGATAGGACCGATGGCAATGGCGACGACCAATAGGCCCAGTATGACATAAAGCAGTATGGGTTGGTTGCTTTTTTTCATAGTAATTCTCTCCTTGTAATAAGTTATTCTTCAATTTGACGTTCTTCAGGCCAATCATATTCGCCTGATTCAACAGAATCCAAAAAATCAAGTATGGCCGAGGCGTCATCAAGCCTGTCCACTATGTCTGTTTCGTAGAAAACATACACCCTTGGCGTTCTGTTGCTTATTTCAAATGGCTTGGTGCCTTGAACAGTCTTGATATTCGCAACGTTCAAAGTGATGCCGTCCTCATTTTCCTGTCCGTACGTGAAAAGCGGTTCATTCACGACCGTGCACCCTGCACAGGAAGTGCCGAGGGAGTCTCTGTCGTAGACATAGAGAAGTTCATGTCCGTCTTGGCCGATGGTGTTGACTTCTTCCCAGTCTCCAAGTTGATTGAAATCCGTGTACTTATAATCTCCGTATTCCTTATAGCCGCACGAGGCAAGTAAAATGGTGGTCATCACCGCAAGGATGAGGAATGCTTTTTTCATGAGGGTCACGCTCCGTTTTTTTCTAAATGACACATCGCAACCACGAAGTGCTTGCTGTGTGAAAGACTGATCATTACACTGTCAGTGGATCTGTAGGGACTTTTGAGATACGGTTTGCCTGAAGCGTCGTTTAATACGCTCACTTCGTTGAAGTTGAGCGGCGTTTCAAACGTTCCATATGCTTTCGTATACGCTTCTTTTACCGCGAAACGTCCCGCTAAGAATTCCAGTTTTCTTTTATTACTGCCCATTGTATCATAAATCTTTCTCTCTTCACCCGAAAGAATCCGAGATACAAATTTATCATTCCAATGTGCTTTTATTTCCTCTAGTTCAACGATATCTATGCCTACACCCTTATTCATTGTAATCCTCCATCACCTTGCCGACAAGTTTTGTAATGGCTCTGAAGCGATGGTTGAGACCGGATTTCGATATTTGCTTGTTGTAGTGTTTTTTAGAGAGTTCACCGAGCTCGCTAAGAGAGGCTTCAGGGTAGGTTTTTCTAAGAAATATGGCTTCTTTGACACTTTCCGACAGTTCGTCTTCATCCATGATTCTCTCAAGAATCCGTATCTGGTTCAATTGCTTCTTGGCGGCCTCGAAGGTTTTGTTCTGATTGGCGATTTCCATGTTCATCACGCGGGTGATGGAATTGACGAAATCGCGTTTGATGCGTTCATCTTCAAAATGAAAAAGCGCATTGGTCGCACCGGTGATTCTTAAAAAGTCGGAGATTTTCTCAGAATCCTTCACATAGACAAGGTAATTTCTTTTTTTCTTGAGGGTCTTGGCCTTGAGATCATACTCATTGAAAAGATTCTTAAGCGCTTCGGCGAACCCTTCGGTCGGGACGCTGATTTCAAGGTGGTAACTGGAAGAGACAGGTGCATTCACAGATCCACTTGCGAGAAAGGCCCCTCTTAAGTAGGCTCGCTTGTCGCAATCCTTCATCACAAGCGTTTCATCAATATCATGCGCAAATCCGGTTTCTTCGTCCATGAGATTGAGTTCGTGCATGATGCTCATCACGTTCTCCTTGATGGTGACGACGTATTGATTTTTCTTTTGCAGGCGCACGCCTTTTTTATAAATGACATCGACGTGAACCTTGTAAAGGGATTTGACGGTCTTGATGACTTTTCTCGCCAGAGGGAGACTCGTGGTCTGAAAGACGAGTCGCATGCCCTCACTGCTTAGTGAAAGGTAACCGTTGATCGCGAGCATCGCACTCAAAGAGGCGATTTCGCAACAAGGTTTTTGTTCAATGTTCATAAGTTCCTTTTTTGCATCCGAGGTAAAGGACAAGAAAATCCCTCCTTTTTTTAAAATAAGCCTAGAAAAGGCTTATGAAGTCGGCACTGTAAGTAAAGATGAAATCAATCAGAACAAGCCCGATAATCACCATGATGAAAACTCTGGGTAACGCTTTTGTGTGGGCTTTTATGTATGGGTGAACAAATAAAACGGCGAGTCCGCTCAGAACACCGAAAAGACCGGTTGGAAGCGCGCAGACATACGGATAAGCGCACATGGAAAACGTGTCTCCATAATCCCACAGTCTAGTTCCATAAAGCATTTCGTAAAGTTCTCCAGAAACCGCTTCGCTTAATGCTGTGGCAAAGATTGACGCAATCATTAAGAGGGTGATTTCAATGGTTTTGTTCAACCCAAGTTTCTTAAGCCAGGCATGCGTTAACAAAGCACCGACCACCCCAAGTCCATACATGGGTTGAACCGGCAGGAACAACACGCTGTTATCAAGCCACATCCCAAGAAATACCAGGTTGATGACGCGCTCCAGCACATAGCCTAAAAATCCATACAGTACAACATAAAATAGCGTAAGCATGATAATCACCCTATTCATTATAACGCACTGAAAAAGAAAAAACGATGAATATTCATCGTTTTATTTCTTAATTAGTCATCAAGACTTTCAACATACTTGCTTACTTGTTGTGAGGCAATCGAACCGTCGGCTGCAGCGGTGACGATTTGTCTCAGATTTTTCTGAATAACGTCTCCGATGGCATAAATGCCTGGAACGGCGGTTGCCATGTTTTCATCGGTTTTGATGAATCCGCGCTCATCAGTGATTTCAAGATCTCTCACGAATTCGCTGTTTGGAAGATGTCCGATGAAGATGAATGCGCCTTGTACGTCAAGGTCTTTTTCTTCATTGGTTTCTACATCCTTGATGGTGACGCCTGAGAGTTTGTCATCCCCGTTGAATGAAACCACTTCGTGGCCGAGAATGAAATCGATCATGTCGTTTTTCTTGGCTTTTTCAATCGTACCCTTGTCGGCTTGAAGATCCGGAAGGATATTGACGACAGTCACTCTGACGTTCATCGTAGTGAGGTAGATTGCTTCGTCAATCGCACTGTTTCCACCACCAAGCACCATTACGTGCTGGTTTTTGAAGAAGGCACCGTCACAAACCGCGCACCAGCTGATGCCCTTGCTTGTAAACTTGTCCTCATTTGGAGCGCCGACTTTTCTTGGAACCATGCCGCTGCCGATAATGACGGCTTTGGCTTCATAAACGTTGCCATCAGCGGTATGGACTTTCTTGATCTTGCCTTCGCTTTCGATTTTTGTTACATCACCATAAAGGTATTCGGCTCCGAGTTCCTGAGTGTGTTTGAACATCTTGTCGCTCAGCTCAAACCCTGAAACAACACCGACACCGGCGTAGTTTTCAATCTCCCAGGTGCTCAGCATATACCCACCAGGGGCTGCCTTTTCAATCATTGCGGTTTTCAAGTTGGCGCGCTGTGTATAAATCGCGGCGGTCATGCCACCAGGACCTGCGCCGATAATCAGTACATCATACATAGTATAAATCACCTATAAAGTTAATATTTGTCGCTTCATTAAAGAGGGGGACATACCCTCTTGACATTCATGTCGAAGATTCAGTTGAACCACATACTATTATAAACCATTTTCCTCTAAAATTTTAGCATAATGCTTGCGACGTAGCACTAGGTGGTTCAAAGCGATGAACGCAACTCCGAGAAGCACCATGAGGATGGAAATGACCTGTGCAATTCTTAGGCCCGTATCCCCAATGATAAGCGCGTCCGTACGCATGGCCTCGATGAAGAAACGGCCAATCGAATACCAGATGAGATACACCCCGATCATATCCCCTGAACGGACGAATTTGGTTCTTCTAAGGACAAGTATGAGCGCAAACCCCGCCACATTCCATATGGATTCGTAAAGAAACGTCGGATGGTAGTAGTTAAGCCCGTCGGGACCGTTTATATACATCATGTTCACAATGAATTCAGGAATTCTAAGCGTTTCGTGCAGCCAGGCGAACTGTTCGGCGTGGCTGAGCACTTCCGTGCCGTTTTCAATACCACCGATAACGCCCCCGTGTGCTTCCTGGTTGAAGAAATTGCCCCAGCGTCCGAATGCCTGGGCAATCAGGAAACCAGGCGCGATCAAATCAAGGATCTTGAAGATGTCAAGGCCTCTGACTCTTGTATAGATGATAGATGCAACAACGGCTACGATGAAGCCCCCGTGAATCGCGAGACCCCCTTCTTGAATCTGTAAGATGCTCAGTAAATCATTTTTGTAATAATCCCACTGGAATATTACATAATAAAGGCGGGCACCGATAATTGAAAGCGGAAGAATAATGATAAGTCCGTCAATGATGTAATCGGATTTTATGCCGAGATGTTTGCCTTCTCTTATGCCTAGATAAAGGGCTGTCAAAACGCCCAGAAGAATCATGAAACTGTATTTGTAGATGGTGATTGGACCCAAATCGATCAAAACGTTTGAAAACGGTTCATACCCGCCTTCGTGGGCCGCTGCCAACAATTGTGTTAAAAACATAGAAATCCCTCATTTATTTTTTATTTTCAGTCGCTTTTTTTCTGGCCTTGGTCTTGTCGTTTATTTCCCTGGTGAGGGAATCCGTGAAATCCTTGGCCATGTTCGTCCCAAGAAAGTGAAGTCTCGCATTCATTGCGGCCACTTCCACAAGGGATGCTACACTCCGTGCAGCCGTGACTGGAATGGTCATGTGATGCACGTCGGTCTCAAAGAGTTTCTCAGACTGGATATTGAGTCCAAGGCGGTCATAGTCGTTTTCCTGTTCCCAGCTCACAAGGTCAATCAAAAGCATGATGCGCTTGTTTTCCTTGTAGGCGCTCGCCCCAAAGAGTTTGACGACATTGACGATGCCTATCCCTCTGATTTCAAGGTGTTTGGCAAGAAGCGGTGGCGCTTCGCCGATGACGTTTCCGATTTCGCGTTCGTAGTAATCCACGCGATCATCCGCAACAAGCTGATGGCCACGTCTCACGAGTTCAAGTGCGACCTCGCTTTTACCAATACCGCTTTTACCGCGCATGAGCACACCCACACCACTGATGTCCACTAGGGTTCCGTGCATGGTTTTTCTCGGTGCCAGTTTTGCGAATAGGTATTGATAAAGACTTGAGAAAAGCTCACTTGTTTTCATGGAGCTTTTGAGAACCGGTACGTTGTAGTGATTGCCAAGTTCAATGAAGAGTTTCGGCACTTCAACGTGCTTGGAGAAAATGAATGCGGGCGGTTTTCTCTCAAATAGCATTTCAACTCTTATATTCTGATCCTCTTCATTGAGCCACCCGTAGAAGGTGACCTCCTTGCTTCCGAAAATCTGAATTCTATCTTTTTCAAAGAAATCAAAAAGCCCTGCGAGTTCAAGCCCCGGACGGGTCAGCTGGGAATTCTCGACGATGTTTTCAAGGCCGGCTTTACCGCTGACAACCTCCATATTATAATCTTTTACCAGTTCTTCGATAGTGATATGCATGGCAATCACCCTTTCATTTTGATAAGAAACGACTTTACAAGCGTACTGAGTATGTATCTGAATACAATGAAAAACCCTACGAAAATCACGAGAAGCGTTTCATTGACAAACCGGATATACTCTTCAAACACATAGGCGTCGAGCAGATAAAAGATACTTAGATACCCAAAGAAGAATACGAATCCGAGGGTTCTTAAAACGAATTTGAAGTGATGTCTCACAAGATACTCTCTGAACATCGCCTCAAGGATCGTATAGACGAGGACGAAAAGAAGAATAATCGTGAGATTGGTTCTATATTCCACAAAATCAAACAGCTCCATGATTGAATAGATCACAACGAGGTTGAGAGAAAAATACATGAGCAGGTTCACAACAGGATTCCTGTGAAACATGGTGCCAAACTCGATTTTGATCATCCGAGGACCCTGTGGTTTTTTCCCGCCCTTTTTCTGGGATTCGAGTTTTTTCATTTCCTTTAAAAGCTGTTTGAGCTCAGCTTCTGAGAGTTGGTCCTTTTTCTCAGAACTGTCTTTGTCCGAATGCTTTTTGTCTTCGGATTCGTTTGAGCGAGACGGTTCTTTTTCGTTTCGCTTGTCTTGTTTGTTTTTCTCTTCATCTGCCATAAGCACTTATCCTTTCAATACGTCTTTCAAGTAGCGTCCCGTATGGCTTTTTCTTGATCTGGCAACTTTTTCCGGGCTGCCTTCTGTGAGGATTTCTCCTCCGCCTTCGCCACCTTCAGGTCCAAGATCAATGATGTGATCGGCCACTTTGATGACATCAAGGTTGTGTTCAATGATGACTACGGTCGCGCCTTTGCTGACAATGTTGTCGATGACTTCAAGGAGTCTTTTGACATCGTCGCTGTGAAGGCCGGTGGTGGGTTCATCGAGAATGTAGAATGTATCATCAGTAATCTGTTTGGTAAGTTCTTTCGCGAGTTTTACCCGTTGCGCCTCTCCTCCTGAGAGGGATGGGGCGGATTGTCCAATTCTTATGTAGCCAAGCCCGACATCGTGAAGCGTCTGAAGCTTGTGATGGATTTTAGGGATGTTTTCAAAAAACGGCAGGGCTTCTTCGATGGTCATATCGAGAACATCGGCGATGTTTTTGCCCTTGTAGGTAACCTGGAGCGTCTCTCTGTTGTAGCGTTTGCCTCCACAGGCTTCGCACGGGACATAGACATCAGGGAGGAAATGCATCTCTATCTTGATGACACCGTCCCCGTGACACGTCTCACAGCGGCCTCCCTTGACGTTGAAGCTGAAACGTCCCTTTTTATAGCCGCGTTGCTTGGCGGTGTTGGTCATGGTGAAGATTTCACGGATGTCATCGAATACACCTGTGTAAGTACCAGGGTTGCTTCTTGGGGTTCTGCCAATCGGTGACTGGTCGATGTTGACAATTTTTTTCATGGTGTCCGCGTTTTCGATGGTCTTGAAATCGCCATGCGGGATTTTCTTGGTGTAGATCGCATTGTGAAGCCCCGTGAAAAGACACGCGTTCACAAGCGAGCTTTTCCCACTTCCACTTACGCCAGTAACAGCCGTAAGAAGGCCTTTTGGAAACTTCGCATTGATGTTTTTGAGGTTGTTTTCCTTGGCGTTTTTGACCGTTATATAGCCGTTTTCCGGTTTTCTTCTCTTTGAAGGTATTTCAATGCGCTTTTGTTTGGAGAGGTATTGGCCGGTGATGCTGTTTTCGGCTTTCAGGATTTCTTCGTATGTCCCCTGGAAGATGAGTTCTCCACCAAACTCACCCGCTCTGGGTCCGATATCGATGATTTGGTCGGCCATCTCCATGGTTTCTTCATCGTGTTCCACCACAACGAGCGTATTGCCAAGATCGCGCATCGATTTAAGCGTGTTGATGAGTTTGCGGTTGTCTCTTTGGTGAAGCCCTATTGAAGGTTCGTCAAGGACATAGAGAACACCTGTGAGCCGTGAGCCGATCTGGGTCGCAAGACGAATGCGCTGCGCTTCCCCGCCGCTCAGAGTCGCGGCTCTTCTTGACAAGGTGAGGTATCCAAGACCGACGTCTTTTAAAAACGTAAGGCGGCTTTTTATTTCCTTAAGAATCATTTCACTGATTTTTTTGTCGGTCGTAGACAAATCAAGGCCATCAAGAAAAAGAATGAGGTTCGCGATGGATTTATCGGTCATCTCTATGATATCGATGCCCCCGACTTTGACACTGAGTGCTTCTTCATTCAGTTTCTTGCCGTGACATTTCGGACACGGCTGTTCGGCCATCATGCTTTCAATCCAGTCTCTGATGAAACGGGAAGACGTTTCTATATAGCGTCTTTCAAGGTTGTTGATGACGCCTTCGTAGTAGTCGTATTTTTCATGCTGAATGCGGCTGGTCTTGCCTTTGAATTTGAAAGGAATCTTGTCGTCAGAACCGTAGAATATGAGGTCCTTTTCCTTGTCACTGAGCTTCTTGAATGGTTTTTTGATGCTTATGCCATAAAATTCCGCCATCGCCTTGAGCTGCTTGAAATGGTACGCGGTCGTGTTTTTCCATCCACTGATGGCCCCGTCCTGGATTGAGAGGTTCGGATCTTTGACAAGGAGTTCCTTGTCGATTTTTCTCAAGTACCCAAGTCCTGAACAGACTTCGCACGCTCCATAGGGCGCGTTGAAAGAAAAGAGTCTCGGCTCGAGTTCGGAGATTGAGAAATCGCAGTAAGGACATGCAAAATCTTCACTGAAGGTATGTTCTTCGCCGTTCACGAGCACGATGACTTTCCCTTCCCCGATTTTTGCGGCGGTCTCCATGGAGTCAAAAAGCCGTGAACGGATGCCTTCACGACGTTTGAGACGGTCCACGACCACTTCTATGTTGTGTTTTTTGTTTTTTTCAAGGTCGATGTCATCTTCGAGATCCATGATTTCTCCATTGATTCGAATGCGTACATAGCCTTCTTTTCTAAGATGTTCGAGCGTGTTTTTATGCGTCCCCTTTTTGCCTCTTGCAACGGGACCAAGCACCTGGATTCTGGAGCCCTCTTCAAAA
>JASMTQ010000092.1:0-20413 GCA_041694275.1 Caryophanales bacterium | reverse complement strand
GAGCTCTGGGTCGTTCATCATCTTGTGGGCGTCGCCTTCTTTGATGATTTTACCAACCTGAAGGACGTAGGCGTAATCGGCTATTTTGAGTGTCTGAAGTGCGTTTTGTTCTACAATGAGTACGGTGGTGCCTGCTTTGTTCATGGTCTTGATGATGGTGAAGATGTTTTTGACGATCATCGTCGCAAGACCAAGGGAAGGTTCATCGAGAATAAGCAGTTTCGGCGTGTTCATGAGCGCACGCCCGATTGCGAGCATTTGCTGTTCTCCCCCCGAGAGGGACGCGGCAACCTGGTTTTTTCTTTCTTTTAATACCGGGAACGTCTCATAAACAAGTTCAAGATTTTCCTTGATGATTGTGTCGCGCTTTTTTTCTCCGGATTTTACCGTAAAGGCGCCGATGATAAGATTTTCATAAACAGTAAGATCGGAAAATATCTGTCTACCCTCAGGTGACTGGACGATTCCCATCTTGGTGATTTTCTCTGGAGCCGTGTGGGTAATATCCGTATCCTTGAATGTGATGGAGCCGTTGTCGGCTTCCACAATTCCGCTGATTTTTTTGAGGATTGTGGTCTTGCCTGCACCGTTGGCGCCGAGTATTGCGACAATGCTTCCTTCCTTTACAGAAAGGTTGACATTCTTAAGCGCGGTAATCGGACCGTAGCTGACTGACAAATCCTTGATGTTTAGTAGTGTGCTTGCCATAATCAGTCCTCCTTCCCAAGATAGGCTTCTTGGACATCCGGATGATTTTGGATGTTCTTGGGTGTATCCATCGCAAGGAACTGTCCAAAGTTGATCGCGCAGACCCTGTCGCAGATTTCCATTACGAATCCCATGTCGTGTTCAATGAGCAATACGGATGCATCGTATTCATCTCTGATGCGATAAATAAGTGTTTCAAGTTCGTCGGTTTCACTGTCATTAAGACCAGCGGCCGGTTCATCCAGGATAATCAGCTTTGGATCGCTCATGAGTGTACGTGCGATTTCGATTTTCTTTTGAACGCCGTAAGGTTGACCGCCTGCGAACTGGTCCTTCAAATGATCAATGTGCATGAATTTCAGTGCTTCGATGGCCTTTTCACGGACCGCTTTTTCTTCCGCTCTGGCCTTAGGGGTTCTGAATATATGCTGAACAATGCCGGTTTTGAACGTGTTGTGTGCCCCAATCATGATATTGTCAAGAATACTCAGATCAGGTACGAGTTCGATGTTTTGAAAGGTTCTTGCAATTCCTAGATCTATGACTTCTGTGACTTTTCTGTCTTTGAGGTTCGTGATGGCGTCATCGACTTTGAAACTGATGGTGCCTTCATATGTATCATAGAACTGTGTGACACAGTTGAAAACGGTCGTTTTCCCTGCTCCATTCGGTCCAATCAACCCAACAATTTCACGAGGCTTGATTGAGAAACTGAGGCCGTTGACAGCCGTAAGACCACCAAAACGCATGGTCACATTGTCCAGTTTCAAGACGTAATCATCATGACTCATCGTTGATCACATCCTTCTTTTTGCGGGCTTTTAATTTGTAGTAAAGTTTCTTGAGGTCTATCCATACATGCGCAATCCCTTGTGGGTAAAAGAGAATGACCACGATAAGCAAAATGCCTGAGAATACGGATGAAACGTTACCGAGCCAGTCTTTTAAGAAAAGTTCACTCATGCCATGAATGATGACGGCTCCGAAGAACATGCCGTAAATCGACTTGAACCCACCTACAACCACAATTGCGATGATGGTAAGACTCTGAAGGAGTCCCCACTGTCTTGTAGGCGCATTTTGGAAATAAAGCGCATATAACACACCGGCTACCGCTGCGAAGAACGTAGCAACCGTGAATGCCATCACCCGGTACTTAAGTGGGCTTATGCCCATCGCAGCCGCAGAGTTTTCACTACGGCTTATACCCATGAATGCTCTTCCTGAACGGCTTTTGATGATGTTGTAGACAACCATCATCATAAGCGCAAGCACGATGGCCATGATGGCGTAAAGGTAAAATCTCTCGGCACGGCTGTTCCTGGATAGTTCTATGAATCCAAGGAGTTTGACGGTGCCTATATCAAGACGTTCTCCGCCAAAAATATCAACGGAGGTAAATATCTGTCTTAAGATCTCAGCGATGAACAATGTTGAAATCGCAAGATAAATTCCAGAAATTTTAGAAGAAAGCAGTCCGATAAGAGCCCCTATGCCCGCAGCAGAAACAATAGCGAGTGCTGCAGCGAGTTCAAAAGGCAGCCCTAAATTGAGGAAAACCCCTGTACCAAGTGCTCCAACACCTATGAAAGATGAAGACGCCAGGGAGATGAGTCCGCTGAATCCAAGAAGCAAATTGAGTCCGAGTGCAACAAGCGTATAAATAATGATGTAGGCAAATACGCTTAGATAAAATGATGGAAATACGCCAACACTTGAGAAATACCCAAGCATTACCATCACCAGTCCGAAAATAAAGAACTGGGCGTGAGGATGGGTCTTTACCGTTTTTGCGAAACGGTTCCAAAGTGCAACACTTTTTTCTTTGAAATTACTGTCTGTCATATGTCACACCTACACTTTCTTGACCGGCGGTTTACCGAAAATTCCGTATGGTTTGAAGAACAGGAATACAAGAATAATCATGTATACGAGTACGTCGCCCCATATGTCGGTTAAGTAAAACGCCGTTGTGTTTCTGGCAAAGGCTATGATAAACGCCGCGAGTACAGGGCCATAGAAGGTTTGGAACCCTCCGAAGACGCCTGCGAAAAACGCACTGACCTGAACGTTGAACATCATGTTCGGGTTGACGCTACCAGCGGGTGCCACAATAATGGCTGCTAGCGTACCGAGCATGGCTGCGGTCGCCCAGGACATCATGGTAACGGTTTTGGTCGGTACGCCCATGAGTTTGGACGTTACTTCATTTGATGCAGTTACTCTGATTGCAAGGCCCCATTTGGTTTTCTGAATGAACCAGAAAATCGCTCCCATGAAGAAAAGTGAAATGAGCACGATGAAAATCGTGTTGTATTTGAGACTGGATCCAAGTATCTCCATCCCTCCCTGAGGAATGAATCTGGGAAGCTGATAAGGGTCTACACCAAAGAGATAAGGTGAAATCCCAGTGATAATCATGATAAGACCAAGTGTGATGATCTGTTTTGCGATTTTGTTGACCTTGGCAGCCGGACGGATGATAAAGGTGTCAATCAGGACACCTGTCAAAAATGCGGTCACCATAGATACAATGGCAACGGCCCAGATGCTCCAGCCCCAGCTTGAAAGTACAAGCGCTGCAACATAGGCATTAAGGGTCCCAATGGAGCCCTGCGCAAAGTTGGTGGTTTTACTTGTCCTGAAAATGAGCACAATGGCGAGCGCAGCAAGTGCATAGGTGCTACCCGTCTGAAGTGAATTGAACAGGATATTCAGAAAATTACCCACGGTATTCACCCCACTGAATGACACTAGCCCCCCATACATATCCGATGCCAGCAGCAATCAAGGATATGGTCGAGCCGTCTTTCACCTTGCCTTCTTCAAGGCCAAGATGCAGTGAAAGAATCTGGTCTAACTGACCCATGTGGCCGTAGTCCTCAAGGTACACGGTCTGGTCTTCTGTAAGACCAAGATCCTTGATCATGCCGTTATGTGCGGATCGTTTGATGTGAAGAATCGCGAGATAATCGATGTCTTCGCGGCTCTTGCCTGATTTTTCAAGCGACCGGTCGATGCAGTGATACCAGTTTGGCACACTCACTTCTTTCAATCGATCTTTCATTTTCTTCGGTTGCATCAATCTCAGTGATTTATACGCTTCACTCAGATTGTCATGGGTAATCGGGTTCTTGGTACCACCGATTTCAACCCCGGCGGTTCTCGCAAGTGATCCATCCGCCATGATGTGGGTTCCAAGCACGGCATTTTTACCATAATTCTTTTTAAGAATCATCGCACCGCCCCCGGCCGATAGGTTGTACATCATCGACATGTGTGGATCACTGTAGTCGACGAAGTCTCCGTTTCGGTACCCTCCTACTATAAGGACGGTGTTGACATCGTCGTCCGCAATCATCATGTCCTTGGCGATTTTAAGGGCACCAAGCGATGTCGCACAGCGGTTTTGAATGTCGATGCCCCATGCGTTCTTGGCGCCGATGACGCCTTGAACGTAGAGTGCGGATGTGGTGAGTGGGTATTCCTTCCACTCTTCACCGATATCAAGAATGACATCGATCTCCATTGGGTCAACGCCGGTACGCTTTAGGGCATCTTTGGCGGCGTAGGCACCCATTTCCTGGGTGCCTTCATCTTCGCCGGCAACGCGGACGCTTTTCAGACCCTGTTTATCTATGATTGCCTCTTCGGTCCAATTCCCATTGGTTGCTTCAGCAATCTCTTTGGCGCTTCTTGTCTTCTTCGGCAGATAAATGCCGGTTCCAACCACGCCTACATGTATGTCTTTTGCCATGGTATCACTCCTGTTTAAAGTCTCATGCCACCATTTACGTTGATGACTTGTCCTGTGATGTAGCTTGCTTCTTCACTGGCTAGGAATAGCGCAGCGTTTCCGATTTCTTCAGGCTGACCGAGACGCTTGAGCATGGTCATTGAAGCGAATTTGTCAAGAAGATCCTGTGGTACGGTTTTAAGAATGTCGGTCATGACGTATCCTGGTGCGATTGCGTTTACGCGTACAGGCACGCCTTTACGCGCGAATTCCTTGGCCCATGTCTTTGTAAGACCGATGATGCCTGCCTTGCTTGCTGCGTAGTTTGCCTGACCGATGTTTCCAAACACGCCGACGACACTTGAGATGTTGATGATCGAGCCGCCGCCGTTTTGCTCCATTTGAGGGCCGATGTGACGGGTAAGGTTGAAGACGCCTTTCAAGTTGACATTCAGGACCTTGTCCCACTGTTCGTCTGTCATTTTGCGGGTCATCGCATCAGCGGTGATGCCTGCGTTGTTGACGAGAATATCGATTTTGCCATATTCTTCCATGACTTCATCATAGAATTTCTTTACAGCTTCTGTATCGGTAACGTTAAGGATTTTTCCTGCAACGTTCTTCTCTTCATAAGGTAGCTCCTGCATATCGACTGCAACAACTTTTGCGCCTTCGCTTGCAAAGCGAACAGCCATTTCCTTACCGAGGCCTTGTGCGCCTCCTGTGACTACTGCTACTTTGTTTTCAAGTCTCATTATTTAGATTCCTCCATGTTTTTTAGTACGACCGCTGTTCCCATGCCGCCACCGATGCATAGTGAGGCAAGGCCGTAACGGACGCCGCGTTTTTTCATTTCATGAACCAAAGTGACGGTGATGCGGTTCCCACTCGCGCCTACTGGATGTCCGAGGGCAATGGCGCCGCCATTGACATTGGTGCGTTTCATAAGGCTTTCTTCGGTTTCACCATACGCCGCTTTCAAGTCTTCAAATACGCCAAGGCTCTGAGCCGCAAAGGCTTCGTTGAGTTCCATGAGGTCCATATCCTTGAAATTCAGTTTCGTATGTTCAAGTGCTTTTTCAATCGCCGGTACCGGCCCTAGACCCATATAATTAGGATCCACGCCGCCCTGACCTACGCCTACAACTTCCGCAAGAGGGGTTAAATTGTATTTTTCAACCATGGCTTCACTCGCAAGCATCATAAAGCTTGCGCCGTCGTTGATTCCCGAGCTTGAGCCCGCGGTGACCGAACCGTCTTTTTTGAACGCCGGTCTCAGTTTTCCAAGCACTTCAAGGGTGGTTTTGTCGTTGATGTGTTCATCAGTGTCAAACACGAATGAATCTTTTCTTGTCTTCACTTCGATGGGAACGATTTCGTCTTTGAATTTGCCTTCGTCACGCGCTTTGCGTGCACGCTCCTGTGAAGTGATCGCGAATTTGTCCTGCGCTTCACGAGTGAGTTTGTATTTATCGACGATGTTTTCAGCGGTGATTCCCATGTGCATGTTTCCAAACGCGTCGGTAAGCGCATCATAAAGCATATGGTCCTTGACTTCGAAGCTACCCATTTTGATGCCTTTGCGTGTTTTATCAGGCAACAGATAAGGCGCTTTTGACATGGATTCAGCGCCCCCGGCGATGACCAGGTTGTTGATGCCATGTTGAATGGATACGAATGCGTTCATGATGGTTTTCATACCACTCCCGCATACCATGTTGATCCCGTAAGCTGGAACCGTTTCAGGAATACCGGCTCCAAGTGAAATCTGGCGTGCCAGATTCATACCAAGACCCGCTGGCAAGACATTACCGATTTGAAGTTCATCGATGTCTTTTGGGTCTACTTTAGTTTCTTCCAAAATCGTTTTCACGACGGTTGATCCGAATGCTGCAGGATGAACGCTGCTCAGTGACCCCATAAAGGTACCAATCGCAGTTCTCTTTGCAGAAACGAGATAGACTTTTTGCATAATTACCTCCTATAATTAAGTGCATCCTTGCTTATTTCATCTTTATTTAATATACTTGTTTTGTAAGGATGAATACATTTTCATAAAATGAACGACTTTTCACAATGTGAATGACCATTCATAATCTGAATGTATATTCATACTAGCATAAAACGCTTACAAAGTCAACGCGATACATTTATCTTTTTTATTCATGGAGGAAAAGCATTATGGAAAAATTCGGAGTCAACATAAAAGAACCAACTACAAGAAACGCAAAGCTGACGTTTAAAGACATTGAAAACGCCGCCATCAAGTTGTTTTATAAAAACGGTTACCACGGCACGACCGTTGGTAACATTACCAGCGAAGCCGGTATAGCGGCCGGTACTTTTTACTTGTACTTTCCAAGCAAGTTAACCCTGTACAAACATATACTGACAACTTTTTCACACAATATTCGTCGTGAAATTGCGACCAATGTCAGTAAAAAAGATACACGCTATGAAAAAGAAAGAGAAGGTATCCGTACGTTCTTAGAGTACGCAAACAAGAATCCCGAGATGTACAACATCATCTGGGAATCCCTTTATATCGACCGTGAACTCTTTCGTGAATATTACGAATCCTTCTCTAAGCGCTATGTGAGTGGTCTTGAACACGCGGTAAGCGAAGGCGAAATCAGAGATCTCGATACGGAAATCGTGAGCTTCGTGCTTATGGGGATTACGAACTTCGTAGGGCTTAAGATTGTCCTTGATCTGGGAAAGCACAAGCTCGACGTCGACCAGGCAACCGATGTCATTATGGAAATCGTGGAAAAAGGCCTGTTCAAACATATGTGATTTCACTAGCCAAGCAAAAAAAAGGATCAAACCGGGCAAGTGCCTTGGTTGATCCTTTTTATATAGGGTTATGCGTTTTTAAGTTCTGGATCCTGCTTGATGCGTCTTTCAGCTTTCATTGCCTTGCGTGTCTTTCTATCGACATCCACTTTCGGCTGGAAGTCCACTCGTCTATATAGAATATACCCTACAACCGCAATGAGCAGGTTGCTGATGAGCATGACTTCCCAGATGACCTGGCTGCCTCTATCAGGGAAGAGTTGACCGAAAAGCACGATGAGTGGCAGGCGTATCCCCCAGAGTCTGGTAACGGCCAGGATGAATGTAAAATGCGTATTGGCAGTTCCATTGAAAGTACCGATAAATGTCTGATAGACCGCCATGAGTGGAAGTCCGATGAGGATATAGAACATGAAGTCCTGAGTAAGGGCGTAGGCCACGGGATCGTTTTCAAGGAAAATGGATGCGAGTGGTGCTCTTAGTGGAATCAGTATGAGTGACCCTGCAGCCATGATTCCAATGGAGAGTTTGAAGGTTTTTACCATGGTGTCTTTGGCACGTTCGGGATTCTTCGCTCCAATGTTTTGTCCTATATAGGCAGAGAGAATGGCGCCCATCGCCATGACCGGGTGAAGCACCATCGAAATGAGGCGGGTTCCAACGCCGAATGCCGCAACGGTTTCAACACCGTAAGAGAAAATGACACCGTTCATGACACCAAATCCAATGGCCGTGATGGCCTGTCCAAAAGATGCAGGGGCTGCGGTCTTTATGATTTTGATCAACGTTCTGAATTTTTCTTCAAAAGGAAGGTGTTTGTCGAGTTTGGATGTGAAGATATCCTTGGGATCCACGGTCACACCCGTTTTGGCGAAAAAGAGTCTGTATAAGGCAATCGGCATGACAATGCTGTTTCCAAGCAACGTCGCCCATGCGGCGCCGGAGACACCAAGGCCTAGTGTTGTAATCATGATCGGCGATAAAATCGTTTGAGCACGATGCCGGATCCGCTAATGAGCACGGGCGAGACCGTGTCACCACTGGCCTGTCTTGTGCCCATGTAGGCAAAGAAAATAAATAGCAAAGGCAGTTCGAGACTTCTGATCTGCATGTATTTGACCGCTTCTTCAAGGACGTAGCCTTCCGCGCCCATCCAGCCTATGACGATGGGTGCGAATGTGTAGGCAAGCGCTGCGAAAAGGATGCCTGCAATGAGCGCAATCAAGAAGAGTTTGGAGGCGTAATGCCTGGCCATTTTCTTGTTCTGGCCGCCAAGATGCTGACCGATAAGCGTTGTACCTGCGATACTGAGCCCTATGCCTAGCGATATGAAAGTGAAGACAACCGGAAAGGTCATCTGAATCGCGGAGACCGATTCGCTTGCAAGGTCAGGAATTCTTGAAACAAAGAACATATCCACCATATCGTGGAATGTTCTTAAGAAGTTATTGATCATGAGTGGTAAAGCCAAGAGAATAAGCCCCTTGTAGATATTGGGGTCCTTTAGAATAAGATGGCTTTTGCGTTCGTCTTTATTTAATGCACCAGTATTTTTCATCATATTAAATCACCGAAGCTATTATAGCACACTAATGACACGTTGTCACAAATATGCTTGAAAAAGTTTAAAAATTAATTAAAGGGAGGTTTTGGGCCCGGATACATGTAATATCTAACCTTCATATCACCATTGAAAAGCACCCTGGTTTTCTTGGCGCGAGCTTTCATGGCGTTCTCCGCGCCCATGAGGCCACTTAGAATATAAAACGACATGGTTTTATTGGCTTTCATCGTTTTGCCAATCGTTTCATAGAGCCCTTTGATGTCTTCGTCCTTGATTCTCTCACCATACGGAGGGTTGGTGATGACCATCCCGTATGGAATGTCGAATGTTCTGTATTCAAAGCGCGCCGTTTCAAAATGAATCGCGTCATCGACGCCGGCGTTTTCGGCATTCTCTTTTGCAATGCGGATCATCTTGAAATCCGAGTCACTAGCAATGATTTTACAGTCGTTTTGTGTTTTTATCTGTTTGTAAGCGTCTTTTCTAGTCTTTTTAAATGTCATGGCGTCACTGAAGATGAAATGTTCGAAATCAAAATGACGGTTGAGTCCCGGAGCGATATTCCTGCAGATCATCGCCGCTTCTATCGGTATGGTGCCCGATCCGCAGAAGGGATCATAAAGCACACGGTTTTCACCATAGAAACTAAGCTGTATGAGTGCGGCCGCAAGGGTTTCTTTGAGCGGCGCCTGTCCCTGGTCTGTTCGGTAGCCTCTTTTATGAAGCCCGTCTCCGGATGTATCAAGCAATACTTCCGCAGTGTCTTTGAAGAACGCAACTTGAAGACGGTGGCGTGGCCCGTCTTCTTTAAAGACCGATTCGCTGGTGTGCTCCTTGAGCCGTTCTATCAGGGCTTTCTTGGAAATCTTTTGAATGTCTCTTGGACTATGAAGGGTGCTTTTCACAGTCTTCGCGTCCACCAGAAACCGCCCTCTCACATCAAGATAGTCTTCAAGGGGAAGCGTCTTGATCCAGTCGAAAAGCTCATCAAAAGACATGACTGATTCTTTTGATGCGATCTTCACATAGACTCTGTCGGCACTTCTGAGATGGAGATTTGCCTTGATCATGGTTTCAACGGAGCCTTCGAAGTGAATTCTTCCGTTTTCCGTACTTTGGACTTCTATATCCATTTGTTCAAGTTCTCTTTTAACAACCGCTTCGATACCGAAGGCGGCTGTGGCTACTAAATTTAACATGGCACTCATCCTTTCAGTCTTATCATACCACTGACACCTGCCATATGATATAATGAATCTGCTAAAATCCTATGAATTTGAATCTTTTCCAATAAAAATAACGGTTCGCTTGTTTATAAGGTGAAACGGACAATTGAGGTGCCCCACGTGAGCAATAAGGAACTGGAAAAACTCTTGAAGGCCTTTAAAAAAGGTAGTGAAGACGCATTTGACAGACTCTACGAAGAAACCAAAACGCCTGTTTACTATACGATTCTATCAATCGTAAAAGATGAAAGTCTAGCCGAAGATCTCATGCAGGATACCTATATCAAGATGATCAATCAGCTGGACAAGTACAAACAAAAGGGACAATTTCTCGCCTGGCTCAAAACCATCGCCAGGAACACAGCCTTGAACGAATTCAACCGGCGCAAAAAAGAAGTCGCCATAGATACAAGTGAAGATGAAATGCTTTTTGGAAGTCAGAACGACTCACAGGAAAACCGCTATGAAGTGGAGGAACTTCTGAAACATCTTCGTGAAGATGAAAGGGAGATCGTTGTCAGACACGTCGTTTACGGTGAAACCCACAAAGTTATCGCAGAGTCCATGGACAAACCGCTTGGGACCGTCCTTTGGGCTTATAGAAACGCACTTAAAAAACTCAAGAAACTGGGAGGTGACAGTTATGAGTAAAAACAAAATAGAAAAAGCCATTAGGGAAAAAGCCAAAAAAGACGTCCCCGATGTGCTTGATTCAATCAAGAACACTCCTGAATACCAGCATTTCATGGATGAAGCAAATGCATCCAGAAAACCAGGATTCCTTAAACGCTTTGTCCCAGTTCTCGCTTCCATGACTGCCCTCTTCATTCTAGGCATTTTCCTTTTCAATCCAAATGATCCGGGAACTGATCCAGGCATCACTTCCAACGTTCAAATGGAAATCAATCCTTCGTTTTCCATCGGACTAAGCGAGGAAGACACCGTTGTTGAACTCACCGCTTACAACAGTGACGCCGAGGACTTTCTCAGCGAAAAAGACACCATTATCGGACAGGACCTAGACACTGCGATTGACAGACTCATCACCCGCGCCATCGACATGGGCTACATGAGTGAAGAAAACAGCGATGTGCTCTTTAGCGTTTCTGGTGAAGACAGTGAAAAATCAGAAGCACTTCGAGTCAAGATTGAACAGAAGGTTCCTGAAGTCGCAGCGCGCAATGGCGTAAACAACGCCCACATGATGCGAAGTGTCGCAGGGCCGCCTGGTGAAGGCGAGATTGAAAGCGCCCAGGAACACGGCATGGGCTTCATGCAGTGGCGCCTTGTCAATTTGATACTCAATGAAACAGATGGTTACACTATGGAAGAGCTTGAAGACAAAAACGTCGGCGAACTCAAGGCCATTCTCCGAGAAGAATCCATTGACCAGGATGACTTCCAGGGGCCGATGCAAGGCCAACCCGGAAACGACACCATGCCCCATGACGGTATGCCCGGGGGAAATGACAACGTGCCTGGTGGTTCGAACGGAATGCCAAACCAATCATAAATCATTAGAAAGTCCGGAATTTTTCCGGACTTTTTTTATGGCTTGAGGGTATTGGTGATGAACATTGCATCCCCGAAGGAAAAGAAACGGTAACGTTTTTCTATCGCTTCACAGTAGGCGTTCATGATGTTTTCCTTGCTCGAAAACGCACTGACAAGCATAAGAAGCGTGGATTCAGGCAGATGGAAATTGGTAAGAAGCGCATCCACGGCCTTGAACGTATATGGCGGATAGATGAAAAGCCGGCTCCAGCCACTTTCCTCTTTAACTCTGCCGTCTTTTTTCGCAACGGTTTCAAGCGTTCTTAAAGACGTCGTACCGACTGCGATGACGCGTCTGTTTTCAGCTCTCGCCTTGTTGATAGTGTCGGCGGTCTTTTGTGTCACGCTATAGTATTCTTCATGCATGACGTGGCTTGTGACGTCTTCTACGCTTACGGGTCTGAATGTGCCCAGACCGACGTGCAGGGTCACATAAGCGAGACTGATGCCCATGGATTCAATTTTTCGAAGATAGGCTTTCGTGAAATGAAGGCCCGCCGTTGGCGCGGCCGCACTTCCCTTTTTCTCGTTGTAAACCGTCTGGTAGCGATCAGGATCATCCAGTTTTTCATGAATATAGGGTGGCAGTGGCATGGTACCAAGTTTATCGAGCACTTCATAAAGAATGCCTTCGTAGTGGAGTTTGAAAAGTCTAATGCCCTCTTCTTTCACCTCTACGCATTCCATCGTGAGTTCGCCTTCACCGAAGACTATGGTGGTACCGACTTTTATTTTTTTAGCCTTTTTGGCAAGGCATTCCCATACGTTGTCTTCCTTCTGGTGTAAAAGAAGCACTTCAATGACGGCGCCCGTATCCTTTTTTCCGATAAGGCGCGCAGGGATGACCGAGGTGTCATTGAGAACGAGAACGTCTCCTTTTTTAAGGAATGTATGGAGCTGATTGAACTTTGTGTGAAGGGTCTCTCCACTATTTTTATCAAGCGCCAGAAGTCTGGAGTCCGTTCGGTTTGAAAGGGGCGTTTGTGCAATCAGTTCTTCTGGCAGGTCGTAGGTGAAATCTTTGGTTTTCATTCAAATAATCCTTTCTGAAATGCATGTCCCAGGTGCTTGTAGGCTTTTTCGGTGGCCACGCGACCACGCGGGGTTCTTTTGACGAAGCCGATTTTTAGCAGGTAGGGTTCGTATACGTCTTCTATGGTGGTGACTTCCTCGCTGATTGAAGCGGCGAGGGATTCGATGCCTACAGGGCCCCCACCGAAGTTTTCAATAAGGCCTCTTAAGTAGTCGTGGTCTTTCTGGTCGAGTCCAAGCGGATCGATTTGAAGTTTTTCAAGGGCGGTTTTCGTGATCCCTATGTCGATGACACCGTCATTAAGGACGTCTGCGAAATCCCTGATTCGTCTGAACAGGCGGTTCACGATACGTGGTGTGCCTCTTGAACGCCTGGCAATCTCTCTCACGCCTTCGATTTCGACTTCACTGTCGTAGATGCTCGCTGTACGCTTGCATATCTTCTCAAGTGCCTCCTGGTCGTAGTATTCAAGCTTGTGTACGACCCCGAAGCGGTCCCTGAGGGGCGCGGTCAAATCTCCAAACCTCGTGGTTGCGCCAATCAGCGTAAACGGCGGGAGATCGACCCGGATGGATTTGCTGGTTTCATCCTTGCCGACAATGAGATCAAGCGCAAAATCCTCCATCGCAGGGTAGAGCACTTCCTCTACGACCCTTGGAAGTCTGTGAATCTCATCGATGAAAAGGATGTCTCCGGGTTCAAGACTCGTAAGCAAGACCGCAAGGTCTCCGCTTCTTTCAATCGCGGGACCGCTTGCGGTCTTTATCGATGCGTCCACTTCATTTGCGACGATGTGGGCAAGCGTGGTCTTCCCAAGCCCCGGAGGCCCATAAAGAAGTACATGATCAAGGCTCTCGTGACGCTTTTTTGCGGCCTGTATGAATATGGACATCATCTCTTTGACGTGATCCTGTCCTATATAATCGTTTAAATACTGCGGACGAAGCTCTATTTGTTCTATATCTTCATTTTGCGTATCGCTTGAGACAATTCTCTCATCCATGGTCCCACCTGCTTTCATTACAAATTATACACAAAAACCTGCATTTTACCAAAGAAACCTGCCTGAGAATAATGCACGTTGTTTTAACTACGCACCTATGGTAAAATAAAAAGTAGCGTAAAAGGCTACAGTTTCCCAAGAGGAGGCCCTCTGACATATGAAAAACTCTGAGAACGCACATAGTGAAAAAAGTGGGTATTCCATAGAAAAAACGTATCGCAAGCAAGCCACACCGATTCAAAAGAAACTCGACAAACTGAGAATTGACTACGAAGACCTGCTCGCGGATACGGAAAAAGCCATGAATAAAGCGCAAAAAGCTTATGAGAAAAAGCTTAATGCACACAAAAAACGCTTCGACAAAAAGCTTGATAGCGACGAAGCGTCTTTTACAATGGAAAAAGAGGCTATAGACAAAGAAATTGAAGCTTTGAATGAAAAACACAAAAAAGAACTGGACGCCATCCAGAATAAAAACACCGATAAATTGAAAAATATCCAGGCAGACATTGCGTCCATGGAAAAAGAAAAACAGGCTACCGCCAAGGAAATAGAGAAAACACATAAAAAACGCATAGAAAACTATGAAAAGCGTCTCGAACTTTCCAAGAAAAACCATAATGAAAACACCAGACAAACCCAGAACTCTTTGAAAGACGCGCTTAATAAGCTTGAAATGGACAACAAGACCCACAAGGAAACCATCAACACCCTTGGAAAAACCATTGACGCACGGTTCAACACGCTTTATACGAATCTTGAAGAGGCGAGAGCGACGCTTTCTCAATCTATCAAAAAATCCGATAATTCTTTACAACACGCCCTCAATACCTACCGCAAGGAAATCAATGAAAATATCCGTAACTTCTCAAAAGAGCTTTATCAGTATCGTAGCGCGATTCATCAGCCCTTCCTCGATATTGACAGTTCTGCAGGCAATATAAAAAAACAGTTCGAAACCTACAAGGACACCTTCATAACCAACGTCAACCAGGATATGAAGTTCGAACAGGCACGCCTCAAGGACATGCTCAGTAAGACAAGCGAAGAAGAAAATCCTGAAGACATCAAGATCATCAACAAGCAGATGGAGCTTCAGAAACTTCGCAAGGATGCACTCATTGAACACATAAAAGCCTTTGAAGAAGGAATCGATTCCACCACGAACACGCTGAAGACCCTTTCAAGCGACACCCTTTCTTTCCTCGAAAACATCTTCAAGACGTTTGATGAAACCATCCACGGTCTTCACACCAATCTGAAAGCCAAATTCGATATCTTCCAATCCGGAAGCACCGATTTAAGAGAAACCCTCACCACCGGTTTTTCCAAAAAGGAAGTCACTTCTTTTCTAAGTGAAGCCAGGGAAACCATCAAAAAAACACTCACCCTCTTTTCAAGATACGCCACCAACAAGCTAGACGCCATCAAGGATACCACCATCGCACTGCTTCCGCTTTATCAGGAAGCCGATGACATCCGCTTCTTTTTGGATACTGAAGACGCCCAGAAAAAAATCAGGGAAAACCGTGAGAAGATTTCTGTTGAACAGCAGGACGCGAGTCTCAACATTGACATGAAACAGTCTGAAAAGCAGCATGAACTCGATCTCATGGCTCTTGAAGAAAAATACAGTACCAAGGACGCGTTTTTAAAGCATATGCTTGAAAAAAGAAGCCTTGAACACAAAAAAGGCATCCTTGAAATCAAACGAAAATCCATACAGGCGAACATCGAAGTGGAAAAGGAAATGGACGTGGCCTCTTTGGAGCACGATCTCGAACAAGCGAGAACCGACATCGAGATAGCCCACGCGGAGCACGCAAAAACCCTTCAGATTGCTATAGAAAAACAAAAAAACGCACTCCGTTCTTTGGACCTTCAGAAGGAAAGAGACCTTGCGCTTGTCAATCTTGAAACTGAGAAAAAGCGCAGACAAAAAGCTTTGAAACTCAAAACCGACCGCAACGACCAGGCCCTTACTCGCAAAGAGGCCCTTATTGAAAACGAGAAGAAAAAAGTTGAAAAACGGTATGACGACATACTTGAAAAAGCTTCTCAAACCTACAAGGAAAAGGAAAACGCCATTCAGGAGGCCTTTGAAAAGGAAAACACCTCCCACCAGGAAAAGCTGGATTTCATCGATCAGGCCCTTTCTCGTGAAACCACCAAGGCGAGAGAGAGGATCGAACAGACTGAAACCCTTCTTAACACGCGCAAAGCCATCATCAGCAAAAGCTACACCAAAGAGCTAGACTGGCTTTCAACGCATGAAGAGGCCTTGAATAGTGAATCTTCCACGCTTAAAGAGATTCTTCTCATTCTCAGCACCCCCAAAAAGAATTCGGTAAAACAGACCCTCGATACATTCATAGGCACCTTGAAAGAAACCCATGACGTCATCGTTGAACAGTTCAGGGCAAGTCTGAACCGTCAAGGCGCAAGCAAACGCCAACGAAAATCACACATCAACAAACTCAGAAACTCACTTGATAAAGCTTTGGAATCCATCACGCAAAAAAAGAACGATGCCTTCACCACCTACGATAAGGCCGTCGAGGAATCCCTTGGTAAAATCAAGAGTCAGAAGAAACTCTCCCTTTCGGGGCTCAAAGAAACCCTAAGACCGATCAACACGCAGATTCAAAACGCCCTTAAGACCCTTTACAAGGACATCGAACGTTCAATGGACGAAGGCTTTCAAACCCTTAAACAGGATGACGAAGATCTCATAGAAAAAGCCAAGGCATCTTCGAAAAAGGCAAAAGCGAAGGAAAACATCCGCTATGAAGAAACCAAAAAACCACTGAACGAGAAACTTGAAGCGCTGAAACAGGAAAAAGATGCGTTAATCAAGGAACACAAACTAAACCGCGACAGGGAAATAAGCGCCGTTGACGCGTTGCACAAGGAAGACTTGGAGCCTCTCAAAGACGCTTACAACAAAGACCTTGAAGCCTCACAGGCCCTTGTCCAGGAAATCGAAGAGAAACGTGAAAGGCTCACCGAAAGCTACCAAGAAAGACTAAAGAGCCTTGAAGATGAGCTCGAAGCGTCCCTTGAGACTTTGGAAAACAAAAGCAAAGAACGCATAGACGCCGTAAACAAACGTCTTGAAGACGCAAGAAACATCCACGCGTTCCATGTTGAAAACGAAGAAAGCAAGAAAGCGGACATCGAAGACAGCCTGAAAAAGGAATCCGGTGAACTTGACAGCGCATATGAAGGCTTCAAAGCTGAAAGCGAGCGCAAGCTCCAAGCATCGAAAAAGACCTACGAAAAAGAAAAAACCGCTTTAAAAGACACTCTTAAAGTCACCATCGAGACGTATGAAACCAAGATGCTTTCAAGTTCCAACGAACTCGATCAGCGCATCGAAAAAGTCGACCGCGAAATCGCAGACCAGATCAGAATCAAGCGGGCCCGCAAAAAGACCCTTGAAGACCAGATCAATCATGATATCACAAAACTTGATGAAACCCTCGACGCCCTTGCAAAAACCCTTCAAAACGACACTGAATCCCTGCTAGAGAGCCTGTTCAAAGATGACAGCGTCCCTCTTGATACTGAAGAAATCGTCGAAAAGCAAGACACCCTTTTAAACACCTATCTCACAAGCATCAAGGAAGACATAAAGAATCTCTAAGTTTTAAATGAAAGGAGTTCGACCATGGCCAACAAAAAATATGAGCTTGACACCCCCTCGAATCAAAGCTTGAGCAAACTCATCGATCAGGACCTTCAAAAGGAAAGCGAACTCCTTCAAAATCTCATCAAGGAAGTCGTGGATGCAAACCAGAAGGTCAAAGCCTCACACCAGAAACGCCTGGACGACGCAAATGAAAAACTCACCATCCTCAACCAGGAAATCAAGCGGCTGAGACACGACATCAACAAAAAAGACGAACAAACCACCATGGCTCAGTTCAATCACCTTCTTAAATCCAAGGACCGCATTCACACGGCGCTCAGAACCATGCGGCTCCATCCCCTCAATAGCGAACTCAAAAAAGACTACGCCTACAGTGTTGAATCGTTAAAGGAAAAACTTTTCACCCATGTCGAGGAACGCGCCCATATAGAAACCGCCCCTTCTTCTTTCATGGAGGCTTTTGAAAACTCAACGAGCGCATTCTTGAAGTCCGTCTTTGAAATGACTGAAGACACTTTCAAAGGAGAACACACGCTTGAATCAATCAAGGAAAGTGAGCATGCTTTCAAAAAAGCCTTCAAAGTGTTCCTTAAAAACCTTGAAGACGAGAAATCCAATCTCTTTGACGCTCTTGAAAGTCGCGCGCACATCCTTTCAGACGGATCACAGACGACATCTCTTAAAACACGCGTAGAGACAACCTACAAAGAAAAAACAACTGCCATCAAGCAAAAACAGGAAGAACTCAAAATATCCCTTGATGAAGACCTTAATGCCCTTGATGAAAAACTCAGGGCGCTTCGCGAAAACGCAGAAGAAACATTGAGAGAAAAATACAAGGACGTCTTGGAAGAACAGCACAAGGACAAAGAAACCCTTGAAAAAGAACTCAAGGATCTGAGACTCGACATCATCCGCGCTGAGAAAACCGGAGACAAAGATGCCCTGAAATCCCTTCTTAAAACCTACAACAAGAAAGAAAGCCAGGAAAAGGGCCTCTCAGAAAGCAAACTTCAAGACAAGATTGAAAAGAAAATCCGCAAGGAACAAAAACAGCTCATCAAGGAAAAAATGGAACGTGAAAAAACGTACGCCAAAGAAGCGAGTGCGCTTGAACTTGAAAAAAACCAGATCGACCTTCAGTTCAATGATTCACAGGAACTTTTCAAAGTTCAGGATGATTACGACGCTCTAAATAAGGACTTCAAACTCAATGAAACCCTTGAATCCGTGCTTTTAAAGACGACTGAAAGCTATGAATCCCTGCTAAATGACGCCCATGCCTTCGCACAGACACTCGAACGTCTCATGTTCGATACGAAAATCAGCTACTATGAACAGATGGGGGATGCCGCGAGAAGGCTCCACCAGGTCAAAACAGCGTTCAAGCATTCCCAGATAGACCTGGCTACAGCCTACAAGAAAGTCGCCTTGAGACAAAGCAAAGCCAAAACGCACATTCAAAGCGTCATCCGCAGACACACTCTCAACATGCACTTCCACAACGAAGAGAAAAAGGTCAACAAAGCCCTCACATTTGCTACGCGCCATGCGGATATCGAAAAGACCTACCAACAGGAAAACGCAAAAAACGAACTCATCTATCAGCAGGGCTTGATTGAACTCGCTGACAAGGAATACGAACTTCAGCTTCTAAAGATCCGTTCTCTTTATGACAACGAAATGCTTCTTACAAAAGCGCAGTCTGAGAGACTCAACGTCGGCGCAAGCGTCAACGAATCCATGATTTCAACCACGCTTGAAAGTCAGATGCATTTTGCCAGACAACAAATCAAGTATGCGGAAAACGAATACCAGGTTCGCCTTGAAAACATTGACCAGGCTCTAAACCGTGAACTCGAATACGCAAGAGAAAAACTCAATCAACGCAGACAGTCCTACCGAAGCGACATCCATGAACTCAAAAACGAACGGGACAGAAAACTAAGCGACCTTGCCTACAGACAGGCGCTTTTCACAGACCCCAAAGACAAGCGCAAGTTAAAAGAACAGGAAACCGCCATCAGAGAAAAATACAAGGAAAAAATCGAAGCCATTGAAGAAGCCGAGCACAGCGATGCGGCCGTAAGACGCTACGAATCCCAGATCGAAGGCGCTAAAAACCGCGCGGAAAAAGCTAGGGAAGACGCAGCTGAGCTCAAGGAAAAAACCATCAAGACCTTCAGAGACATGCTCGAAGAAACCGATCAGAAACTGGGTGCCTTCAAAGCCTCTTCAGGCGGCGAGAAGCTGCTTGGAAACACCATCGAGGATGAAGCCTCCAAAACCGCCGAGTTGCGGTACAACGAAGCCATTGAGGAAGCACGTGACCTTTACAAGCAGAAAGTCGACGAACCTAAGGAAAAAATCAAGGAACTTAAAACAATTCTTGAATCCATCGAATTCGATGAAACCACTCAAAAGGCAATCGACAGTAAAAAAGATGCCCTCAAGGATGTCCGCGATAAGATCAACACCGCTTTAAACAAGGAACGCATCCAGCGTAATGATGCGATCAAGTCAATTGATGATTCCATTGATTCGCTTGATGAAAAAGCGAACGCACTCAAGGAAAAAATCAGTCAAAACGACAAGGACCCAGCCATCAAGGATACCGCGTCCTATGCATTTCAAAGCCTTGAACCCTTGAAAAAGAAACGAAAATCCAGTGATTTCAATGCGCTTGAAAACAGCTTCAACACCCATATGACGAACCACAAGGATGCCCTAAGGAAAACCAAAAAGGCCATGGACGACGCACTGAGTCCCGCACTCAAAGCGTATGAACACTTCCTTAAAAAGGTCTCGGTCTCCCAGAATAAAACCTTCAAGCAGCTCAAAAAACAAAAACAGGATAAACTAAAAGATACCATCAAAGACATTGAATCCCGTTATCAATAGGACCTTTAAGAGGCAGAAATGCCTCTTTTTTCTTGCAAAAAAAAGACCGCTTCAGCGGTCTTTAAACACTTATTTGAGTTCACTAAGAAAGCTTTTGCCGTGATCAGGCATGGTGACAGAGAAGTTGTCTGAAATGGTCGCGCCGATATCGGCGAACGTTTCACGTACAGGCAGCGCCTTCCCTTTAAGGGATGGTGAATAGACAAGGAGTGGCACGTATTCACGCGTGTGGTCCGTACC
>JASMTQ010000091.1:0-4232 GCA_041694275.1 Caryophanales bacterium | reverse complement strand
AACAGGCAATGATCAAAGCAAGAAAACAATCCATTGAATAGCCTTAGACTTGAATCCGTCTAAACAGTTCTTAAAAAGTCGCATTTTGCGACTTTTTTTATATGAACGAACGCCGATATGTAACCGTTATTATCACGAACCAACAAGTTTGCAAACACAAATACCGCACGCCTTCAGGGTCTTTATCAACATGTGTTAATGCAGTGTTTATCCGCTTTGCAAAGCCGTGAAAACGTTTTAACCGGATTTACCCTTGAAATTGTTGTATGACAGGCGTACAATGCGTAATGGAGTTAATAAGGAGATGTAATTTATGGATGTATTTGAATTACTTTTATATTTAGCGATAGTCTTATCCGTAGGCTATCTTTTTGGCAGACTTGCAGAGAAATTTAGAATCCCTGCAATCACTGGCTATCTTGTGGTCGGTGTCATTTTGGGCCCAAGTGTATTGGGTATTGTCGGTGATCAGGCTGCTAGTAAGTTTCATATCATATCAAATGTCGTACTCGGAATCATTGCCTACCAGATTGGTACCGAACTATGGTTACCTAAATTGAAAAAAAGCGGTAAGATGATTGTTATTATTACAACTGTACAAGCAATCGTAACGGCAGCAGTTGTGATTGGTGGTCTCATGATTTTTGATGGACGTTTATGGCTTGCATTGGTACTTGGTGGTATCGCGGTAGCAACAGCCCCCGCCCCAATTATGGTCATTGTCAAGAAATTGAAAGCAAAAGGCGAATTAACAGACACAATTATTCCTATTGTAGGTATTGACGATATCTTTGGTGTTATTATCTTTGCGTTATTATCGAGTGTTTCAATAGGTATGTTAAATGGCGGTGAAACCAGTCTCGCATCCTCATTAATGGTAGCCGTAGAAGAAGTTGTTCTTTCTATCGGTGTAGGTGTAGGCTTTGGTGGTATCTTGGGATTTGCCAGTAAATATTTGATTAAGTACTTCGACAACGAAGACAAATACGTAGCATATCTGACATTTTCGTTATCATTCATTCTCGCTTCTGTTTGGATTGCTCATACGTTTCACCTCTCCATGATTCTCGTACCCATGGCCATAGGAATGACCTTTACAAACATGATTCCCAAAGAAACCTTTAAAATTCAAGGTTCTGCTCTAAATAACTTTTCAGGACCTCTTGTCATTCTTTTCTTCACTATCTCAGGAATAGAGTTGTCACTTGAAGTGTTGATTAGTGCCGGATTAATTGCTGTTATATATATAGTTCTACGAGCTGTTGGTAAAATTGGAGGATCATATCTTGGAGCTAAAATGTGTCATGCATCTAACAATGTCAAAAAGAACATTGGTTTATGCCTCCTTCCTCAAAGCGGTGTAGCCATCGGGATGATCGTAGCGGTAGTTGCTGCATTCCCTGGTCCTGAAGGTCAATTGGTTCAAACAATCGTACTTGCAGGCATCTTGTTCTTTGCACTCATTGGGCCAGCCATATTCAAATTCACCCTTGAACACGCAGGAGAATCAAGAATAGAGAATACCAGCCAACATTCGTACAACCTGCAACACCAAAACTAACCTTAAGCCATGCAAATCGCATGGCTTTTTTCATGCATGAAAAAAGGGGTCAGTAGACCCCTTTGATCTGTCTTTCGTTCATGTAGTGAATCAGTTTCTCTGAGAAAATAATAGGCTTGTCTCTAATTTCATCAATCGTGTTGGCCCCAATAAGCGCCATGATTTTCTTGATGTCACGAAGAAAGTGATTGAAGATGCGCACCGCTTCAGAGTGCGTGTTGTGTTTGACAAGCTTAAGGAAATACCCTGACATGCCAACCATGGTTGCGCCCAGTTTCAAGGCTTTCACCACATCAAGGGCGTTGCGTACCCCACCACTTGCGATGATGGTAAGACCATCTACCTGAGACGCCTCAAGCAGGCTTTCTACGGTTGATTGTCCCCACTCGCTCATATACTCCATGGAGACACCGCGCCGGGCATTTTCTATACTTGCAAAATTCGTACCCCCGCGCCCCGAGATATCGACGTTGGATATTCCAAGTCCTTTAAGCGTCTTTAGAGTTTCTTTTGTCATCCCGAAGCCCACTTCCTTGACAACGATGGGAATATCTAGCGATGAAGCCATGGTTTTTATGTTCGAAGCAATGGATGAAAAGTCGCGGTCCCCTTCAGGCATGATAAGTTCCTGTACGGGATTCAAGTGAATTTGAAGCAGCGACGCGTCAATAAGTTCAATTGCCCGTCTGGCCACATCGAGGGTGTTCTCCCCACCGATATTGGCCATGATGAATCCATCCGGATCAATTTCTCTTGCAATTTTGAAACTGTCAGCCCATTTTTGGTCATGTAGGCCCGCTTTCACGGAACCAAGGGCCAAAGGGAGATTAAAATGCTTGGCAAGCATCGCAAGCCGTCTGTTGATTTCATAGGCTTGAACACTGCCTCCTGTCATCGCATTGATATACACTGGAAGACAGAAGCTTTCACCTGCGAAATCCTGCTTGACATTTACATGGTCCACCGAGGTCGCCTTCAAGGGATCGTGCAAAAACCGCATTTCGTCAAAATCATTGTGTCTGAACGTTTGATTCAAGGCACCAGCTATGTGATCATCTTTCCTGTTCATGCTTTACACCTCCGATTTCTATAATGGGATAGGTGGAATCTATGAAATGATGTTTCGCTTAAAGACACGTAGAGCTAGAATCAAAAAACGCAATGACGCAGTCACCACCCCCGGCGCCTGAAAATTTCGAGAACCCTTTCAAACGGGTGAGCGAATCTACAATATAATCAAGTGCGGGCGTTACGATGGATAAATGTTTTTTATTGGAAACCTCTCTTAGATATTCATGAATATCCTGAAGATGCCTCCAATTGGGTCGCGATTTCATGGATTCATAAAACGCAAGGGTCTTTTTGTCTGTAAAACGACGCACCTTGTCTTTTTCCTGATTGGTAAGCCTGGTTCTATATGCATGGACCAGGGAAGCTGAAGAAGAAGGGACCATGGAATTGACCGCAAAACCATGAAAGGCCTCTGGTATGAACGGATAAATTTTCAAGCCTTTCCAAGGCCTCCCTACAAGCAAATCTATAGAATCTTTTCTATGATTCCTAAGCCAATCAGTATCGAATTTTCGGTAAAGGACCCACGTGCCATACGCATGAACACTGAGATCTCCAAAAGACGTGTGTTTGCTTATATCGTACTGAGTCAGAACTGAGAGTTTGAAGAGTTCTATCGGAGTCACTTTCACACCGTGAAAAGCGAGAATGCTTTTGATGATGCCGGTGATGAACGCGCCACTTGATCCAAGTCCAAGTTTGAAACCAGGAGTGTCAAGTTCGCTTTGGATGGTCAAGGTGAACGGTTTTTTTAAAATGTTTTTCGCTTTAATGAATTCAAGTGCCTTGGCGTAAGGAGCGAATATGGTCACTGGCACATTAGCCTGACTTGGTTTTACGACTCCGATTTGCTTTGATGCAATGATGTCCGCATGACTTTTTCGAATATCAAAATGCATTGAACGTCTGACTGGTGCCAATATGGCGTGACCGCCATCTATGACACCGTATTCACCGGCAATATAGAGCTTTCCGGGTATGGTCACTTTCATATGAGTCGCGCACCTTCTTTGGACGGTTTAAATGGCCCAAGGATCGTAAATCCCGCTTTCGATGCTCTCTTTTTCAAGGAATCTGCATATCTGGATTTCGTAATCATCTTCACATTGGGCCCTGCATCCATTGTATAAAAGCCTTCAAAGCCCTCCCGTTTCAACGCATCGACAAGCCTTATGGCGGCGAAAGAGGCCTCATTCATAAACCGTATGGGCGGATTCGCTGCGAGCATCGCGCCGTGCATTGCAAGCGCATTTTCTTCACTGATAGAACCAACCTTGGTGAAGTCCTCTTTCACAAGGGCATCTGAGAGGAGTGAAACGTGTTCATTCGCATGATTCACAAATGCCTTGTAAAGCGGTGAAGTTCTCACAACCCGCTTCATGGCTTCACGACTTGAAAGCGCCTTTTTACTGTCGTCCACCAGAATAACGAATAGCCGGTAATCTTCGAGGGACGCATCCACGTGCGTGACATGCCCATCCCGGTTGAAACGGTTCGCCCAGCCATAAAGACTTCTTATCGCAGAGCCCGAGCCTTTTCTTGTGATTGTTTCAAGGGTTTGCTTGTCAAAATCGCATGCAAAGTATCTATTGGCCGCAAC
>JASMTQ010000090.1:0-27075 GCA_041694275.1 Caryophanales bacterium | reverse complement strand
CGCATCCGATCCCAGACCTTACGGGCTACATCACAGAAGGTCAGATCGTGCTTAGCCGTGATCTCCACCAAAAAGGCCTCTATCCACCCATCGCCACCTTGCCTTCGCTTTCACGCCTCATGAAAGACGGCATCGGGGCTGGCTACACGAGAGACGACCACAAAACACTGACCGATCAGCTTTTTTCTTCCTACTCCCATGTACAGGAAGCGAGAAGCCTCGCCTCAGTCATCGGGGAAGACGAACTTAGCGATACCGACAAGAAATACATCCGTTTCGGAGAATACTTTGAAAACAACTTCGTCAACCAGGGCCCTGAAGTCAACCGTTCGATTGATGATACTCTGGACCTGGGCTGGTCGCTGCTTTCGCTTCTTCCAAAAGAGGAACTCGACCGTGTGGACAGTGACGTTCTTGAAAAATTCTATAATGCAGAGGACGCGTCGGAACGTTTTAACATCAAGGAAAAATCATTGGTCCGTGAACTCGGACAAAAGGGTGAGTAACCATGTCTGAAAAGCAAGTGTTTCCAACAAAAGGGAATCTGATGGCGCTCAAGCGTTCCAACGAACTTGCTCAGATGGGCCATGACCTCATGTCGCGCAAGCGCAACATCCTCATTCGTGAAATGATGTCGATGATTGACGACGTGAAGAAGCTTCGCGACGAAATCAGCGAGACTTACAGAAAGGCCTACGCCGCCCTTCAGGAAGCGAATATTACACTCGGTATCGTCAATGACATCGCCAAGGAGATTCCCGTCGATAGAAACATCGACATCACCTATAGAAGCGTCATGGGTGTGGAAATCCCCAAAGTCAAACACGTAAAACCCAAAATCCAGCTTAAATACGGCATCGCGAGTACCAACACGAAATTCGACTACGCCTTTCAGAACTTCCAAAAAGCGAGAGACCTTACCGTTCTCCTAGTCGAGGTGGACAACTCCGTATACAGACTCGCCAGTGCCATCCGAAAAGCCTCAAAAAGGGAAAACGCCCTTAAGAACATTGTTATTCCTAGAAATAAGCGCAACATCAAGTTCATCGCGGATACGCTTGAAGAAAAAGAGCGTGAGGAATTCACCCGCATGAAAATCATAAAAAGAAGACAACTTTAAAAAAATGGAAATCCATCACGTGTGGATTTCCATTTTTATTTTTATAGGGATTCAAGTGCGCTTTTGATGGCGTCCACCTTGTCCGTTTTTTCCCAGGGAAGGTCGAGGTCGCTACGACCAAAATGGCCATACGCTGCGACATCCCGGTAAATGGGACGTGTGAGATCAAGGGTTTCTATGATGCCTCTTGGGGTAAGTCTGAACACATTGTCTATGATGCTTAGAATTGTATCGTCACTGTATTTCGAGGTACCGAAGGTGTTCACGTTGACACTGGTGGGTTCTGTAACGCCAATGGCATAGGAAAGCTGGATTTCAAGTCTTTTCGCAATGCCTGCGGCCACAAGGTTTTTCGCTACATACCGGCCCATGTAGGATGCGCTTCTGTCTACTTTGGAAGGATCCTTGCCGCTGAAGGCGCCTCCACCATGATGGGCCACGCCGCCGTACGTATCAACGATGACCTTGCGTCCTGTGAGACCGGCGTCTCCATGAGGCCCACCTACAACGAATTTGCCTGTAGGGTTGATGTAGTAGCGTGTGGCTTCATCGAGGAGACTTTTTGGAACAATCGGTTCAATGACGTGTTTTCTGATGGCGTCTTTTAAGTCTGCCTGTCTGATATTCGGTGCATGCTGAGTTGAAACGACCACGTTGTCGATTCTCTTAGGGGTTCCATCTTCGTTGAATTCAACGGTGATCTGTGTTTTTCCATCGGGTCTTAATCCGGATACGATTTTTTCTTTTCTCACCTTGGAAAGACGGAGTGCAAGCTTCTGTGCATAGTAATGGGTAATCGGCATGAATTCATCGGTTTCATCGGTTGCGTAGCCGAACATGATGCCCTGATCACCTGCGCCGATGTCGCCTTCTTTGTTGACACCTTGTGCAATGTCAGGAGATTGTGGGTCAATCGCGACCATGACACCGAGGTTCTCTGCGTCAAAACCGTATTTTCCACGGTCGTAGCCGATTTCCTTGACGGTGTTTCTCACGATTTTCTGAATATCGACATAGGTGGTCGTGGTGATTTCGCCCATGACGAGGATGAGGCCCGTGGTTACTGCGGTTTCCACCGCAACGCGTGCATTTTTGTCATCCTTTAGGATGGCATCGAGGATGGCGTCTGAAATCTGGTCACAGATCTTATCAGGGTGCCCCTCGGTGACACTTTCGGATGTAAATAGTTTTTTGTGAGTCATTGTTTCACTTCCTTGCTAAATATTGATCTTTATTTCATTTCTTTTTGTCTTTCTTGTGTTTAGGGTTGGGGACGGGATCGTAGCCACCCTTTGAAAACGGGTTGCAGCGGAGGATTCGCCAGATACTAAGAAGCGCGGCATAAAAAAAATTGCGTGTCTGAAACGCCTCTTTTGAATAATGACTGCATGTAGGCGTATAGCGACACGTGGGGTTTTTGTCTGCGGTGGCTTTCTGGTACCAGTCAATCAGTCTTATTACTACTTTTTTCATGACGTGACCTCCTAGAAACATCATACCAAATCACTAGAATTTAAGCAATCAAATTGACAAAACTGAATAATCATTCACCTAGACAAAAAGCCTTGTTTTTGGTAATATGTGTTTGGTGATACTATGGATAATGACAATTCGATTGAAACGGTCTACACATATGTGGACACGGTAGCAACTGTGATAAGCAAAGAGACGAACCAACCCTACCTCAAAGGGGTCAGTGAGGCCATCGGTTTTCTCATAGATCACCGTTTGACGGTCCCTGTTGATCTGGAAAGTGAAAAAACCATTGAAACTGCCCGTCAGTCACTTGATTCTTTGGAGTTTTCAAAGGAAACGGTAAGAAAAGGGATACAGATTGGTTTGCTCAAGGGCTTCAAGGAGCTCGGGATTACAAACGCGATGATGACCCCCGATTCCATCGGGATGTTCATAGCCTACCTGGTTTCAAAGCTTTATGGGGGAAGAAAACCGCTAAAAGTTCTGGATCCTCTGTCGGGAACAGGGAATTTACTGGCGACCCTTGTCAATCATTATGACGAGAGGATTGACATATCCGGAATTGAAATTGACCCTATGCTTGCGGATTTATCCAAAAATCTTCTTGACGCACTTGATGTGGAAACCGCCATTGCCACAGAAGATACGCTTGCCTATCATGGAGAGAGCGTTGATTTGATCGTGACAGATTTTCCCGTCGAATCGATCGACAGGAAAAACGCCTATTTACCTTATCAGGTCATCCTTCATCATATGAACCATGTGAAGCCCGGAGGGTACTTCGTGGCTCTCATTGAAAACAATTTCTTTGAACAAAATGAAGCGGATACCTTCAAGGAAAGACTTATGGAAGACGCACATCTTTATGGGCTTTTGAAACTGGATGAAAGTCTTTTTACCAACCATCACAAAAGCATTCTCATACTGAAACGCAAAACGCACAAGGAAGAAACCGAGGAAAAGTTTCTCGTCGCGGATTTACCACCCTTCTCTGATGAAACGGCGTTTAATCGTTCCTTGGACAAAATAGAAGATTGGTTTAAAAATAGAAAGGTTGATTAACATGAAAATTATAGCCGTAAACGCAGGCAGTTCATCACTCAAGTTCCAGCTTTTGAACATGCCAGAAGAAACCGTGATCGCTAGTGGTGTCGTAGAACGCATCGGAATGGATGGCGGAAACTTCAAACTCAAGTACAATGGAGATGAATCCGAAGAGCAAATCGACATGCCCGACCATGCTGTGGCGGTAGAACATCTGCTTGAAAAGCTCGTGAGTCTCAACATCGTTGAATCCTATGAAGATATTTCAGGGGTTGGACACCGTGTGGTTCACGGAGGCGAAAAATTCTCTGACAGCGTCTTGATTGATGATGAAGTCAAAAAGGCGATTGAGGAAGTAAGTGATTTGGCACCGCTTCACAACCCTGCGAATCTTACAGGTATCAAGGCGTTCCAGGAAGCCCTGCCAAACAAACCGCAGGTCGCTGTATTCGATACGGCCTTCCACCAAACCATGACTAAAGAAACGTACATGTATTCGACGCCTTATGAATGGTACTCGAAATACGGTGTTCGTAAATACGGATTCCACGGAACAAGCCACAAATACGTATCACAACGTGTCGCCGACATTCTTGGCAAAGATGTCAAGGATCTCAAGACCATTGTCCTGCACATTGGTAACGGCGCTTCAATCTGCGCCATTGACGGTGGCGTTTCAGTCGACACTTCAATGGGCTTCACCCCTCTTGCAGGTATTACCATGGGCACACGCTCAGGTGACATTGACCCTGCAATTGTGGAATTCATCGCACAAAAACAACAAAGAAGCCTTGAAGAGGTCATGAATGACCTCAACAAACAATCAGGGTACTTAGGCATCAGTGGCGTATCTTCTGATTCAAGAGATCTCTGGGCTGCGGCCGATGAAGGCAACGAACGCGCCAAACTCGCCATTGACAAGCAAGCGAAGATGATTGCGGACTACGTCGGGGCTTACTTCATGCATATGGGTGGCGTTGATAACATCATCTTCACTGCTGGTATCGGTGAAAACGCACCAGAAACCCGTGAAGTCATCGCAAGACGCCTTGAAAGTGCGCTGCATACGGAACTCGACACAGAAGCGAACAATGTAAGAGGCAAGGAACAAATCATTTCCAAAGAAGGTTCCAAAGTCAAACTCATGGTCGTTCCGACCAACGAGGAAGTCATGATTGCACGTGATACACAACGCCTCATGAACGAATAACAAACTTTTCATCTATTAAAAAAAGAAAAAAACAATCTGATTCGTATCATATGAGTAGGAGGTATGATTATGAAGAAGATTGTTTTTTTATTATGCATGGGCTTTATCTTGATGTTTCAAAATCCCGTGAAAGCAACAATGGAAGGGGCTCAAGTGAGTGTTGAGCGTATTGATGGAGAAGTGGTGACTGTCATTGAAGGCGAAGGGAACGTGCCTTTTAGAATTGAAAGAGGGGACAGTGAGAACCGCTACACCATTACTCAGAGTTATTATGAAAACGGCCGTTTCATTTTATTTGGCTACGTCGAACTGAGTGGAACAACGGCCTTTTATGATGGCTATGCGCTCATTGTAAACGAGATGGGAGGCATTGAACTAGAAACCATCATCGAGCGCAACCATTTGAGTGAAGTCAAGGCATTGAAGGTCAATGACAACGAAGTATACGGACTGATCGACCAGCATTTGCATATAGAAGACACGCTAGATTTCAAAAGCAGTCTCATTATGAAGCTGGATGAAACTTCTGAGGTGCTTTATGAATCCGAAACACAGATCCAGCGCTTCAAAGTTGAAGCGGGGGCCCTATTTATGAGCGGGGAATATTTTGGGCCTTACGAACGCGCCCTCATGAACGATGGAACTCTTTTAAAGACAGGAGAAACACATGGCATTGAAAAGGGAGGCCAGTATGCGGGCGAAGTGACGTTTTATACACTCTGCAGTGATGCGAACATAGATGGGACGCCTATAGAGGATGTGCACAAGGAGACTTATCCCGGGCACTATGTCTTTACTTGCCAGGACCAGGAACGCTCGTTTACTGTGAATCCGACGATTGAAGGCGTAACACTATTTGAAGAAACTCAAGCACCACTTTCAATTTCTGTGAGTGGGGGCAGGGTATGGCTTAACGACGACCTTTATTCAAGTGAGGATCTCATTGATATGCCGGGATACCATACGCTTAGAGTAGAAGGTGCGAACGGCTATGAGCTAAGGCGGTCTTTCACCTTGACTTCCGGTCTTTCAGGTATTGAAAACGGGGAGGTTTACAAAGAACCAAGGACGCTATATTTTTCAGGAGTGGGCACATTGAACGGTTCACCCATCCAACCTGGGCATGTTATTGATGAAAGCGGATCTTACGATCTTTTGATCAACGGGCATGACACCTACGAGGAAGCCTACGAATTTGAAATTGATTTCGAGGATGAAGCTACAGAGTTTGAAGAAGTCAGACTTGAAGTCGGACTTGTGGCCGGGGCCTTCCTGTTTACAGGTGGAGGCTTTCTGATATACAAAAAAAGAAAGTAATGCAACCTCGCCCTCTTGGCATGAATGATGATGTGTTATAATTTATGTGTGAAAGAAGGTGGGCCTATGTTAGCCAGTCTTTACTTGGAAACCGCATACAGTTTCAAAGGGGCTTCAATCAGCTTGAATAAACTGATTGAAAGGGCTCGCTTTTTGAATTTGGAAGCGTTGGTTCTGACAGATAGACGCATGCATGCGGTTAGGAAGTTTGCGTTTGCCTGTGAAACAAATAACATTTCGCCCATTATCGGGGTGCAGATTGATGCTGCACCCTTTTTCAAGGATACCCCGCTAAAACTGATTGCCTATGCCCAAAACGAGACGGGATACAAAAACCTTCTCAAGCTTGGCACCTTGAACAGCATCAGTCCTTTTTTGGAATTGAGTCAGATCAAGGATCACCTGGAAGGCGTTAGCCTCATGCTCAATACATTGGAAGGTGAAATGAAAAGCCTTGAAGATGAAGCACAGACAAAGGCCGTCCAAAGCGTGTATCATGAACTGAAACGTCTTACCAAGGACTTTTATATCGGTGTTCACCCTGATGAAGAAAGCGAGGAAAGCCACGTTCTTCCACTGGACCGTGTGCTGTATCTCGAACATAAGGACTTTGAAGTGCACAGGGTCCTTTCTACCATTCACGAAAGCAAACCCGTGCTCAAGGAGCGCGACTCAGGATACCTTAAAGACGAAGCTACGCTCAATACGCTTTACAAGTATCCTAAGAAAGTTGAACGGTTCTTAAGAAAGCATACATTCAAACTTCCTGATGATCATGCGAAACTGCCCGAATTCAAGACCCCTGAAGGCGTAAGCAGCGAGCGGTATCTGCGTGCGCTTTCCTATAAGGGGCTTATGAAGAGAATTGACGGGAAACCGCTTGACAAAGACAAATACGAAAAAAGATTGAACAAGGAGTTGTCGGTTATTCACAGTCTTGGCTATGATGATTACTTCCTGATTGTATTTGATGTCATCAAGCACGCCAAGAAACAAAACATTCTTGTGGGTCCTGGCAGGGGGAGTGCACCTGGGAGCCTTGTTTCCTATGCGCTTGGCATTACCACGATTGACCCTATCAGACATGGGCTTTTGTTTGAACGCTTTTTGAACAAGGCAAGACTCAATATGCCGGATATTGATATCGATTTTCCAGACGATAAAAGAGACCAGCTCATACAATATGCCAAAAAACGGTATGGCAGTCATTACGTATCCTTGATATGCACGTTTGGGACGTTTCTATCCAAAAGCAGTCTCCGTGATACGGCCAGGGTGTATGACATCAGGAAACCCTTGATAGAAGAAATTGTAAAGACGGCTTCCAAGTATGAATCGATTGGTGAGATGATCGAACGTGATCCCAACGTCCAAAACCGAATGGATTATGATGATAAAGTGTCTCTTTGGCTCGATGTGGCTAGGAAGCTTGAAGGCCTGCCAAGACATGTATCAACCCATGCAGCCGGAGTGATGCTTTCAGATAGACCACTTATTGAATATACGGCCTTGCAAGAAGGTTTGAATGGTGTCTATCAGTCTCAGTATGAACAAAAGGATCTGGAAGCCATGGGGCTTCTCAAGATGGATTTTCTCGGACTCAGAAACCTGACCATGATTGAACATATCCTACGGGATATAAAGATAAATCACGGGCGAACAATCAATCCCTATACACTGCCTCTTGACGATCCTCAAACCTACAAGCTCATGCGGGAAAAAAGCATGACAGGTCTTTTCCAGTTGGAAAGCGCTGGAATGCGCTCGCTTATCAAGCGCCTTCAGCCTAAGCGGTTTGAAGATATAGCAATGGCGCTCGCGCTTTACAGACCCGGACCGATGGAAAGCATTCCTGTATTTTTAAAAAGAAGACAGGGCAAGGAAAGGCCAGTTAGCCTCTCCCCTGAAATCGATGCCATATTGAAACCGACCGAAGGCATACTGCTTTATCAGGAACAGATTATGGCCATCGCATCAAGGTTTGCCGGGTATTCGCTCAGTGAAGCGGATATTTTAAGACGCGCGGTCAGTAAGAAAGATAGAAATACCCTGGAAAAGGAAAGACTCAACTTCATAGAAAAAGCGGTTGAAAACCACAAGGATAAAGCCCTCGCCAATAAAATTTATGATTACATCGTCCGGTTTGCGGATTATGGTTTCAACAAATCCCATTCCGTGGCTTACGGGCTGATTTCCTACTGGATGGCCTATCTTAAAGCGCACTATCCAGCAGAATTTCTTATGGAACTCATGCATACGGCCGTATCGAGTGCCAACCAGATGCGTCTTTACATGCAGGAAGCCTTGGATCTCGGCTTGGATGTGAAAAGACCCGATATCATGATCAGTGGCTTGCGGTTCAAGCGAAAGGAAAATACACTTTACTACCCGCTTACCGCCATCAAGAATCTTGGTAAGAACAATGCGCGGTTTATTGTGAATAAAAGAGAGGAAACCGGTGGTTTCGCTTCGTTTAGCGATTTCATTCGAAAAACCGCCGATACACTTAACAAGCGTCATTATGAATATCTGATCTATTCAGGCGCGCTCGATGCTTTCGCCAAGAATCAGCGGACCATGCTCGACAATCTCGAAGCGATCATTGCGTTTGCGAAATATGAAACAGCCATTGATTCCGATGATTTCATTTTGAGAGAAAGCGAACCGGATGATTTTGACACACTCAGAAAAAACGAACGCCTGGCGCTTGGCCTCAACATCGAATACGATGAGCTCAAGCCGTATGAGAAAGTTCTAAGGAACAAAAACATTCACCTGCCAAAAGACATGGCTTCCCTTCCGATCAACAAACCAGTCACGTTGCTTGCGATTGTAAGCAGAGTCAAGGAAATCAAAACCAAAAAAGGAGATCCAATGGCATTTCTTACGCTGGAAGACAGAGTGAGCAATGTCGACGGGGTGCTTTTCCCAAACGTTTTCACGACAATCAATGTGACATTGAACGAAGGAGATGTTATGCTTTTTACGGGTTCGCTCAGGAAAAAAGCGGACGATTTGCAGCTGATAATTGAAAAGATTACATTCCCAAACGTTTAAGCCATAATTTCTTTATGGTATAATACATTTAATAAGAAGGTGAGATTCCTATGAGAAAAATTGCGGTGATGACTTCCGGTGGTGATGCACCGGGCATGAACACAGCCATACGGGCGGTGGTTCGTAGCGGCTTTCACTACGGCTTTGAAGTCTACGGCATCAGAAATGGATTTTTGGGTCTTTATGAAGATGAAATCTTCAAAATGGACAGAAGCGATGTCTCAAGAATCATCAACAGAGGTGGAACGGTGCTTGGAAGTGCCAGGTTTCCAGAATTCCGTGAACTTGAAAACCAGAAAGTTGCGGTGGAAAACTTAAAAAAACGTGGCATTGACGGTGTCATCGTACTTGGTGGAGACGGGTCTTTCAAAGGCGCCTCGGCACTTAGTGAACACGGCATCAAGACCATCGGACTTCCGGCCACAATCGATAATGACATTGCGGCAACGGATTATTCCATTGGGTTCTTTACGGCCCTTGATACAGCGGTTGAATCCATTGACAAGCTCAGGGATACTTCCTTTTCCCACAGACGCTGTAGCGTCGTGGAAGTGATGGGTCGCCATTGTGGTGATCTCGCGCTTTACGCGGGTATCGCCGTCGGCAGTGAATTCATCATCACCCCGGAGACCGGGTATATCAAGGAAAAAACCATCAGAAGCATTCAGGAATCATTTGATCGCAACAAACGGCATGCCATCGTAGTGGTGACTGAACACATGACGGATGTAAACGACCTCGCTAAAGAAATTGAAGCGCGTACGGGACATGATACCCGTGCAACCGTCCTTGGACATGTTCAACGCGGAGGAACGCCTCAAGCCTTTGACAGAGTCCTAGCAACAGATATGGCCGAAAGAGCCGTATATTTACTCAAGCAAGGTCGGGACTCTCTGGTTCTGGGCTTGCGTGGTCAGGAAATAACCAGTTTCCGAATGGACGTCGCATTGGCTATGGAAAAACCTGTCTCAAATAAACGCTATGGTCTTCTTGGAAGACTTAGAAACTAAGGAGTGAATACTGTGCCATTCAACCAGACAAAAATTGTATGTACCATTGGCCCTGCCACTGAATCTGAAGACATGATGAGAAATCTCATCAAGGCAGGGATGGATGTAATGCGACTCAATTTTTCGCATTCCAACTACGAGGAACACGAACTTCGTCTTGATACGCTCATCAAACTCAACAAGGAAATGAACACCCATGTCGCGGGACTTCTTGATACCAAGGGTCCGGAAATTAGAACCCATGGATTCAAAGATGGAAAAGCGAGAATCACCGTTGGCAGCAAGGTGGATGTTTACATGGAAGAAATCGAGGGAGACGAAACCAGATTTTCAGTATCCTATCCGGATCTTTACAAGGATGTTGAAGTCGGTGGCACCATCGTCGTGGATGATGGCTACCTCAGTTTGAAAGTCGATGCCATTGATGAAGAAAACAAGATTATCAAGACAACTTCTTTCAACACGCATACCATCAGAGACAAGCGTGGTATCAATGTTCCAGGTATGATGCTCAATCTTGATTTTGTCTCAGAGAAGGATTATCAGGATATTGTCTGGGCTTGCGAACAAAACATTGATTTCATTGCTGCAAGCTTTGTAAGACGCAAGCAGGATGTACTTGAAATCCGCAAGATCATTGAAGAGCATACGGATAAATACATTCAAATCATTGCCAAGATTGAAAACCAGGAAGGCGTCAACAACATCGAGGAAATCATTGAAGTTTCCGATGGTGTCATGATTGCCCGTGGCGATCTTGGTGTGGAAGTGGCGCCTGAAGAAGTGCCGGTCATACAAAAAGACATCATTCAACGCTGTCACGAAAAAGGCAAGATTTCCATCACGGCTACTCAAATGCTTGAAAGCATGCAAGAACACCCAAAACCCACCCGTGCCGAAGTGAGTGACGTCGCCAACGCCATTCTTGATGGGACCGATGCGGTCATGTTAAGCGGAGAGAGCGCCATTGGGAACTATCCGGTGGAATCTGTGAAGATGATGTGCAACATAGCCCTCAGAATGGAAAAGGAAATCGATAGAAACCATCTGATCGAGCGTGCCAATACATCAGGCATGAAAGACATTCCAAGCAATATCGCCATGAGTGCATCCCACGCGGTGCTTCAGGGACAGGCCGATATTGTCATTGCCCCTACGGTCTCGGGAACAACCGCCAGACTGCTTTCTAAAAACCGTCCTGACACCATGATTATCGCCCTTGTGCCAACAAGTGAAAAAGCGAGAAGTCTTGCGCTTAATCACGGCGTCAACGCAATCAAGTTCCATCTTGGCTACGATACTGAATCACTCGCAAAAAGAAGCATTGAATTCGTAACCAAGGAAGGTTATGTTGAGCCGGGAGGACGCGTCATCATTACCGGTGGGTTCCCTCTTGGAACCACCACGAACAGTCTTCGTATCATGGACATCAAATAAACCCTTTTTATACAAGGCATCCTTCGGGATGTCTTTTTTTAAAAAGTATTTAAATAATGCTTGCATTTTATACCATGTATGCTACTATACATTATATAGTAGAGACCAACTATGTAATGTCAAGTCGAAGTTTCATTTAAATAATAAGCTGAATAAAGGCATGCGAAAGAAGTGTGACTTAGTCACTTCGAATTTGAGATTATATGATTGACTTAATAATTCTCAACGAAATATTTCTGGTTTTTCATGATTGAATAGATCACTCTGGTAAGTTTCTTGCAGACATGTCCCAACGCGTTATTGTGATGCTTACCTTGTTTAAGCTTTTTCAAGTAGTACGATGAGAAAGTAGGATCGTTATGAATGATCACAGATGCGGAAGTCCATATTGCGTTTCTAAGATACTTTGATCCCCGTTTGGACATTCGGTTTCTGTTGGATGAGAACTCCCCGGATTCATAGACTGAAGGGTCCAAGCCCGCAAAAGCGAGTAACTGGTCAGGTGATTTGAATTGGCTGATATCCCCGATTTCACTCGCAATGGCGGCGCCAGTTGTATAACTGATACCTGGAATGGACATGACATGACGATAAAGTTCATCCATAAGTGATTGAATTTGTTGATCAATCAAGTCGATTTGAGCCTTGAAATGCTGAATGGAGCGGATGGTCGTAAGAAATTGAACCTTGAAGAAATCGTCCTTCGCACCGATTGAGTTCCGTGCGATTGATTTCAACTTCAATGCTTTATCACGTGTGAAATGGCCTCTTGTATATGAGTAAAGGATGTTTGTCAATTTGTCAATGCGTTGTCTGGCTATGTCTTCAGGCAGGCCTACTTCAGTGAAAAGGATGTAGTTGGTGTTTGAATGGATTGTGTGTGAAAACGCGCTCAGTTCGGGGAAAACGATGGATACCAGTCTGGCGTATTCAACTTTGAACAGGGATTGCTGCTTGACTAAATTCAGTCGTAGTCTTGATAGTGCTTTTAGCTTTTTAGTATGGTATGATTTAAGTGTGTAGGGAGTCAGAGTGCCGAAGTGTGTTCTCAAATAGGTACAGATAGCTTGTGAATCGGTCTTGTCCGTCTTCGTTTTACGTACGGATGTGGACTTTCGAGCTATACTGGTTAATAGTGGGTTGACCACGTACACAAGGTACTCTCTCTCTACCAAATAGGAAATAAGATTATTTCCGTAATGGCCTGTTGATTCAAGGCCTGCATACACTTGATGATTACCTTTGTGTTTCTCGATTCTTTGGGAGAGAAGACTGAAACCTTGGTAATCATTTTTAATTGTAAAGGAATCTTCCAATACTGTGCCATGCTGATCGGTAATTGTACAGTCGTGCTTGTTCGATGCTACGTCGATGCCGATAAAGATCATAATGTTCTCCTTTCATTTATAATACATTGTGATTTATACCACACACATCTTGACTTGTAACCTCGCTAGATATAAAACGTCTACGCGTTATCCAACTAATAACCAACTTTTCAAAATGTTGTGGCTATTCCCTCAACTAACCAGTCATCTCTCAGATGCTGTAAGGTGATAAACAATAGTCCACAATGTATGGATAAATTATATATTAAAAAAAGCTACCAATAAAGGTAACTATATTATACGAGGTGATACCATGGATACACAGCTTAAAAAAGGCGTTCTTGATATGTGCGTACTCGGTATTCTAAACAAAGAAGATGCCTATGGCTACATCATCTATCAGAGAATCAACGCAATACTCGGAATAAGCGAGTCCACGATTTATCCGATTCTCAGAAGATTTGTGAAAGCGGGGTACTTGCGTTCGTACTTGAAACCTTCAAGCACGGGCCCTGCAAGGAAATACTTCTCCATTACATTTGAAGGAAGAAACCATTATGATGACTTGATCATTCAATGGAAAAAATTTGAAGAAACCATTAACAGACACGTGGTAAGGAATGATTGATATGAAAGAAAGATTTATGAGTGCACTCAGTGATTATCTCAATCAACTGGAAAAAGACGAGAGGGAAGAGATTCTCAGGTTTTACGAGGAACGGTTTTATACTGGAAAAGTGTATGAAGGCAAATCGGAAGAAGAAATTGTCGCAGAGTTGGAAAGCCCTGAGGACATCGCGAAAAACGTCCTTAAAGAATATGGCTATGAATTCAAAAGACGCGCGAGTGGAACCCCTCATGGTGAAGTGAAGGCAGGCAAAGTTGTTGGAGTAGCACTTTTTGATGTGTTCATCGCCAGTTGGCTGGTCCCGGCTCTTTTGAGCATTATAGTAGCTGTGTTTCTGTCGCTTTTCAGTTTTGTAGGCGCGATGGTGTTCATGCCATGGACCTCCGCAGCTGCCAGTATCTTCATGGTCATTGCGGTGATTGGACTTACGGTTTTATGGGCATTAATCGTTTTATGGCTTTATGATACTATTCTCAGTTTCGCTTCCTGGCTTTTGAAATGGCATCTTGAAGCGCTTGGTTTTGAGGACAAAGACTGGCACAAGACCATTGACAAGTTCAAAGTATCTTATTATTTCAAACGCCATCCACGTTACACAAGACTGAAAAACCGCTTAAAGGCATTGAGCGTTCTACTGGTACTTATAGGGTTCGGGTTTCATCTGTTTACTTATGGAACAATCAGCTTGAGTGGGGCGGACAGTGAACTTGCAGAATACCGTGAATCGCAAACTCTAAGTGACACAGCAGGTTGGAAACTACACGGGAGTATGGACGTTGGCAACGTCGAGTTTCACCGCCACGACTCAGACGATCTTGTCATAGAAGCGGCTATTATAGATAGCGCGGATATGACCATAGACGTGAATGAAACAACAAAAACCGTGGCCATCAGCAATGACATCGACTTTCCGTTTTTCAATTTTACAGGCCTGGTCAATCTGTTTCGTAATGATTCACAGACCATTGATATTTATATGCCGGCCGATTTTGAGTTTGATTCTGTAGATATCGAGCACATGAACGGTGGGTTGGTTCTAAGAGATATGACTCTGACTTCACTTGAGCTTGATACGATGAATGGAACCGTGGAGCTTGTGGACCTTGAAGTTGCGTCTCCGAGTGAAATTGAAACCACGAATGGGAATATTGTAATACGTTCCAGTGTCTTTACAAAAGTGGACATGGAAACCACAAACGGTAGAATAGACATCAGAGATTTTAATGCAGAAGAAACAAACCTCTCTACAACAAACGGACGGATCACCCTGGAATCCATCAACGATGGTTCGGCTTTAAATACAGTGCTTGAGGCCGATACAACCAATGGTGAAATCAGTCTGATGAATGTCTACGTGAATGATGTGACCTTATCAACAACAAATGGCTCAATCGAGTATGATAATGATGATACAACATTCATTCTCGATGATCTCGATGTGTCAACCACCAATGGAAGTGAAGATATCAACGTTTTGCACGATTAAGAAACAAATCCGTTGCACCCGCATTTTCAATGTGGTATATTAGACCCGACCGAATGTTCGGTCGGGTTTATTTTTTTTGCTTCAAACACTTATATAAAGACATAGAAAGAGATGATTTTATGAAAAACATTATTCGCTTTTCAGTAGAAAAAGCCGTCACCGTTCTGATGGTTGTCATTGCGGTCGTAATTTTTGGGATTACGTCCTTCAACCGTTTGACCAGTGATTTATTCCCAGATATCAACATTCCGTATGCGGTGGTTGTCACGACCTACCCCGGCGCGGCGCCTGAAGAGGTGGAAAGTGAAGTTTCCATTCCCCTCGAACAGGCATTTCAGACCACGACCAATGTAACTGAAGTTCAAACGACTTCTTCAGAAAACATGTCCATGGTCATGCTTGAGTTCAGCGAAGACACGGACATGGATTCCGTGATTGTCGAACTTCGTGAAAACATGAACATGATGGCGGACAGCCTGCCTTCAGAATCAGGCACACCTATGATTCTCAGATTGAATCCCGACATGCTTCCAATTATGAACTTCAGCGTGTCTTTGGAAGATGCCGATATTGATGAACTGAGTACCTGGGTGGACGATGAACTTACACCAAGGATTGAAAGAATCCCGGGTGTGGCAAGCCTGAATGTGTCAGGGGCCGCTGAAAATGAAATCAGAGTTTCTCTTGACCAGGGTGCGATTGATAGTTACAACGCTCAGATCCAGGCCTTTTTCGATAATATGGGCCAATCGGATGCTGCAATTCAGCTGGACAAGGATCTGATTTCGCAGGTCATTGGCGCTCAGAACATGAGTTTCCCAGCAGGGTACGTTGAAGCCGGAGGGAATGACTATCTTGTCCGTGTGGGCGATGACCTTGAAGACATGGACGAACTTCGTGAGCTTCTCGTATTTGAAAGTCCCGAAGGTGTTCCTGAAGGGGCTTTGCCTACCATCACTGTTGACGATATTGCCGAGGTTGAATTCGTCGATGCTGAAGACAAACTCTATTCCAAAGTCAATGGCGAAGACGCCGTAAGTATTTCCATCCAAAAGGGAAGTGAATACGCGACGACTGAAGTGACTGAGAACATCAATCAGGAATTGATGGCCATTGCTTCAGAAACCGAAGGGTTTGAATATACGACTTTGCTTGACCAGGGTGAATACATCGAACAAGCCAACGGGTCAGTTCTCAACAACCTTCTTATAGGTGGTATTTTAGCCGTTCTCATTCTGCTCGTATTCCTTAGAAACATACGTGTGACACTCATTGTCGGCGTGGCAATTCCTATAAGTCTTCTCTTTGCGGTCATCCTCATCTACCTTTCAGACATTACCTTGAACGTAGTCTCTCTTGGTGGACTCGCCCTTGGTATCGGAATGCTTGTGGATAACAGTATCGTCGTCATTGAGAACATATTCAGGATGAAACGCGATGGTGCTACGAACAAGAAAGCCGCCGTATCCGGTGCGAATCAGGTTGCGGGTGCAATCATCGCAAGTACCCTTACAACGGTAAGTGTGTTCCTTCCGATCATGTTCATTGAAGGCTTTGTACGCGAGATTTTCTATCAACTTGCGCTTACGATCAGTTTCAGTTTGCTTGCTTCACTCATTATCGCACTTACTTTCGTACCGACGCTCGCAAACAGAATCATGAAAGAAGGCGAAGGGAAGCAGGACGATTCAAAATCATGGATGACAAAAATCCAGAATGTGTATGAACGCATCCTGAAAGGCGCCTTTAAAATAAAATATGTCATCATTGCGGTTGTATTCCTTCTACTTGGGCTTACAGTATTAGGCGCTACATCAGAAGGGTTTGAATTCTTCCCAGCCTCTGATGAAGGCTCGCTTCAAGCCACAATTGAAATATCAGACAATCAAACAATGGATTACGAAGCATTCACAGACAAACTTGATACGCTTTATGAAGACGTCGTAGGCTTCAGTGATGTATCCGATGTGGGCATCACCGTTGGCGGAGGCGGCCAGGCCGCAATGCTTGGGTTCTCACAGGGCAATCAGGATACCTCGAGTGCTACTATGAACATCGTGCTTAAAGACAACAGGGAAAAGACCACCATGGAAATGCGCGATGAAATCATTGCGCTATTTGAAACGGACTACCCTGAATTTGAAGCCGATATCCAGGGTACGGAAATGGATACCGGAGCGCTCGTAGGTGAAGGATTGTCACTTCGTCTTAAAGGAAGCGACTTGGACATCCTCAGAAGTGAAGCGGAATCGCTTGCGTCGATTGTAAGAGAAGTAGAGGGCGTGCGTGGCGTTGAAACCGGCCTTGAAAACATTGGCGAAGAAATCAGGATAACCGTGGACAAGGATGTAGCCATAAGTTACGGACTTACCGTGGGACAGGTGCTTCAGAAAGTAAGCGATTATCTAAAAACCCCTGAAGAAATCACCACGCTTTCGATGAACGGTCACATGTATAGTCTTTATGTATATGGAGAAGGCGATGAAAGACGCGTAAGCGAAGACGATGTTTCAGATATCCAAGACATTGTTGTAGGGGATAACGATTTATTGCTGGGAGACATCGCAACCGTAGAAACAGTTCCTGGATTCGGCTCCATTACAAGGATTGACGGAACCCGTGTCATTGATATCAATGCGGAGTTTGAATCAGGGTACAGCTCTACAATCGTAGCTTCCGATGTGGAAGACGCGCTTGCGGATTATGAACTGCCATCAGGCTATGAGTATGAAGTCATGGGTGAGAGTGAGGAAATCATGGCCACCCTTGATGAACTTGTCATCATGGGGGCGCTTGGGATCCTTCTTGTCTACATGATCATGGCAAGTCAGTTCCAGTCGCTACTTTATCCATTCATCATCATGATTACCATTCCTCTGGCATTTACTGGAGGCTTCGGCATCCTTTATGCATTCAATCTTCCTGTATCCATCGTGGCGGTGATCGGCTTGATTATCCTCTCTGGTGTCGTCGTCAACAACGGAATCGTGCTGGTGGATTATATCAACCAGCTAAGAGAAAGAGGCTATGAGCTAAAAGCCGCGATTACTCGCGCTGGGCGAATCAGACTGCGTCCGATCTTCATGACGGCGCTCACAACGATTCTTGCGCTTTCACCTCTTGCGCTAGGATATGGCGAGGGTGCTGAAATGATGCAGCCAATGGCGCTCACCGCAATTGGAGGGTTGTTCTATGCGACGTTCCTAACCATATTCGTCGTACCAATCTTTTACGATATGATGACCCTTCACGGAAGGCTCATTTTCGGAATTCTCGTCACACTTGCAGGGGCGGTCGCATCTGTATACTACTTCTTCATCACATACAATCTTTTATACGCACTGCTTGCGCTTGGTGTGATGGTGGTTGCACTTCTGCTCACCATATTCATGCCATCAACCGCTGAAAATCACGCCTCAAAAGAAGAAAACACCGACGATGTTGATCAGTTCTTAAAAAGGACGATGAAATAATGAACGAAAAACGCGAAAGAATTCTGGAAACGGTTTTGTCCTTTCTGTCGCACAGCGACAGAGAGGATTCCCTTACCATATCCAATGTCGCTAAAGCAATCGATATGGGAAAAAGCACGATTTATGAATATTTCAACAGTAAAGACGTCATGATTCAAAGTGCGTTTGAGCTGATGCTAAAGAAAAACAGGGAAGCAATACTTAATGACCATGAGCTTGAAAACCTGACTTTCAAAAAAGCGTTTATTAATCACATCAACAGAATTCTTGAGTTGGCACAGAACAACCTTTTTATCAAGGATTTCTCGCATCACCCTGATATATTGAAATTGCCTGAAGAAACCAAACAGGCCATGTTCGATGCCATTCAAACACACAACATATATCTTGAAGAAGCCCTTGAAAAGATTTTTAAAAAAGGTGCAAGAGAAGGGATACTCAAACAAGATGTATCAAGGGCTCGTTTCAGAACCATAGAAGCGATGATCTTCGGATTTCTCATTGCGATGAACACCCCGTTTTCCAGATGGGACAAGGATACTCAGCTTGAAGATCTCTACAATGCACTTGTAACACTCTTCAATACATAAATAAAACGGATTGACGCCTGATAGGGTCAATCCGTTTTTTCAATGATTTCGATATGGCTTTGATGGTTTTTGTAAAGGGCTATAAGATAGCCGTTTTGAATCTTGGTGATTAGAGCGTGCTTGTAATAATCGGAGATATCGAATCGGGAAGTGTGGTTCATCCGTTCAAACAAAGACTTTTTGATTTTCTTGTCTTTGATGGTCTCAAAGTAGGTTTTCGGTTTAACTTTGCTTCTTTTCAGGTAGGCTATTTTGAGCGCGTCGAGAGCTTCTTCATCTACACCCTTTGTTCGCAGAAAGTCGTGTGTGAAGCGATACACTTCATCAAGCTGATACCCTTTTCTATTATAGCCATGTTCAAGATACGTTGTCATCATGTCATGAAAGAGTGTGAAGTAGTCATTGAAATGCTCTTTTAGTATGGGGAAAAGTGCATCTTCGAAGTAGCCTTTGTTGTGGAAAAGGTCCAAGCCTTCTTCGGCGGTGGCGATATACGACAAATCTTCTTTGGAAAGGGAGGTGTTTGACTCGATTTCATAGGGCGCTTCACTTTTGTAGTGATAGTCGTAAAGATCGGCCTCGTTTCTTATTTTTGTGCCTCTTAAGAATTTGAGGAATCCAAGTTGGAGCTCCCTGCTTCCAAGTGCGTAAACGTCGTTGAATGTTTTTTTGAAGCGTTCTAGTGTCTCAAGGGGAAGACCGGCGATGAGATCTAGATGCATGTCGATGATGTCGGCTTTCTTGATTTTTTCAATTAGATGGAAAAGTTTCTCGTTGTTTTGAATTCGCCCAACAAGACGGTTGGTAATGTCATTGGTGGACTGGATTCCAATCTCAAAACGAAAAAGGTGTTTTGGGGCTTTCGCGTGAATATGGTCGATAATCGTTTCGTCCATGATCTCGCCTGTGATTTCGAATTGGAAGACGGTGCCTTCCTTGTGGTTCTCTATTAAAAAATCGATGATTGAGAGGGCGTCTTTGTTCGCATTGAAGGTTCTATCGAGGAATTTGATGGTTTTGGCGTCTTTATCAAGAAGATGGGTCAATGTGTCAAGCACATCCTGAAGGGGAAAGAACCGTACTTTCTTTTCAAGGGAGGAAAGACAGTAGGAACACTTGAAAGGGCATCCCCTCGAGCTTTCGACATATTGAATCCGCCTGGGAATATGAGGCGTGTCTTCTTCATAGCGGTGGGGGGATTTGATACTTGAGAGATTTTCAATTTCATCTATCGGGTGTTCAATGATTTCACCCTCATTTTTCCATGCGACATTTGGCGTGTTTTCAAGGGAAGTGCCGTGTAAAAGATAATCAAGCACAGCGTCTATGACGTGTTCGCCTTCTCCTTTTACAATTACGTCCACGGGCAGGGTGTTTAAAAAATAGGCGGCGTCGTAAGACACTTCGGGACCGCCGAGGATAATGGGAATGTTTGAACGGGTTTTAAGTGACTTGATCAAAGAAATGATCAGTTCCACATTCCATATATAGGTGCTAAATCCAATGACTGATGGTTTTTTTTCAAGGATGGTGCGTATGATGTGGTCCTGACTGTCCTTGATTGTGAAATCCAAAAACTCCGTCTCATATGCGCTGTTGGCGCAAAGAAGACGGACGGCGTTATTGGTATGGATGTATTTTGCGTTCACTGCGACAAATAAAGGATGCATAAAACCACCTCCCGTGTTATTTTACCATAACCTTGCGTAGTGTGATAGAATGAATTCTAGATACCACTAGGAGGTGAGTGTATGGCTTACAAGCTGGTGAGCAAGTATGACCCGAAAGGCGACCAGATAGAAGCGATCAAGGCGCTTGTGAAAAACATCAAGGATGGCAGCAAAGAACAAGTGCTCCTTGGCGCTACAGGGACCGGAAAGACCTTCACCATGAGCAACGTTATCAAGGATCTCAATAAACCAATACTGATTCTAGCCCACAACAAGACCCTTGCGGGTCAGCTATATTCCGAGTTCAAGGAATTCTTTCCTGAAAACAGGGTGGAATATTTTATTTCCTATTACGATTACTATCAACCTGAAGCCTATGTACCAAGCCGTGACCTTTTTATCGAAAAGGATGCGCAGACAAACGATGAAATCGACGAGCTTCGACACAGTGCGACGGCTTCGCTTTTGGAACGCGATGACGTCATCGTGGTGGCGAGTGTATCGTGTATTTACGGAATCGGTGATCCCGAGGACTACAAAAACGCGACCTTGACCCTTAGAACCGGCACGACGGTGGAAAGAGACGACCTTCTCAACAAGCTTGTGGACATGCTCTTTCAGAGAAACGACACCGATTTTGATCGTGGAACGTTCAAAGTCAAGGGCGATACGGTTGAAGTCATGCCCACCTATAACAAATCGATCGCCTACAGAATCGAATTTTTTGATGATGAAATCGAAAGAATTCGTTCGTTCGACGCGGTAACGGGAGAGATTCTTGAGGATTACAGTGTTTTAACGCTTTTTCCGGCCACTCAGTTCGTCACCAACAAGGATAAGCTTGAAGAAGGCATACGCCGCATAGAAAATGAACTAGAAGAACAAGTCGAGTATTTCAAAAGCGAAGGAAAGCTTTTGGAAGCCGAACGCATCCAGCAACGTACGAACTACGACATCGAAATGTTAAAAGAGATCGGCACCTGCAAGGGTGTTGAGAACTATTCAAGGCACCTTTCACTTCGCGGTGCCGGGGAAACGCCGTCTACGCTCATGGACTTCTTTGGCGATGATTATCTGCTTATCGTGGATGAATCCCATGTTACGCTTCCACAGGTCAGAGGGATGTACAACGGTGACCAGGCGAGAAAGAAAACCCTTGTCGAATACGGATTCCGTCTTCCAAGTGCCATGGACAACCGCCCGCTTGACTTTGATGAATTCATGGACAAGATGCACCAGGCGGTCTACGTCAGTGCAACCCCTGGGGACTTTGAAATGGATAGAACCGACAAGATCATCGAACAGATCATAAGACCCACAGGCCTGCTTGATCCTGTTGTTGAAGTGAGAAAAAAAGAAGGGCAGATCGACGATATTGTTAATGAAATCAGAAAACGTACGGAGAAAAACGAACGTACGCTTATCACAACCCTTACCATCAAGATGAGTGAAGACCTTACAAGTTATTTGAAGGAATCAGGCATCAAGGTTGCCTATCTTCACTCGGAGATTGATTCCCTTGAACGGATTGAAATCATCCGCGATCTTCGTCTTGGCGTTTACGATGTGCTGGTTGGCATCAACCTGCTCAGAGAAGGTCTTGATCTTCCGGAGGTCTCATTCATCGCTATTTTGGATGCGGACAAGCAGGGATTTCTTAGAAGTGCCAGAAGTCTCATTCAGACCATCGGGCGCGCCGCAAGGAATGTAAACGGAAAAGTGGCGCTTTATGCGGACAGAATCAGTGACGCAATGCGTCAGGCCATTGATGAAACGGAAAGAAGAAGGGCCATTCAAAAAACGCACAATGACAAATACGGCATTACCCCGCAAACCATCAAGAAGGATATCCGTGAATCCATCCGCATCAAGCTTGAAGCGGAAGAAGAAAGTGGCGGAAAATCCTTGAGCGATATGGACAAAGAAGAAAAACGCGCCATGATCGAAGACATGGAAAAAGACATGAAGAAAGCTGCTCGCGATCTTGACTTTGAGAAAGCTGCGGAACTTCGTGACCTTATCATTGAAATCAAGGCGTCCATGTAGGATTTGGGAACACGCAGAGTCTGCGTGTTCTTTTTTTCTTGACTTTTATGACACGCGTGTCATAATAATGGCGAGAAAGGAGCATGACATGCCTAAGAAAACATTTTTCGGATTGAAAAAAGAAAAAAGACTTATGATTGAACGTTCAGCCATCAGTGTCATCAATGACAAAGGCTATGACAATGCGACCATCAAGGACATCGTCAACAAGGCGGGCATTCCAAGGGGAAGTTTCTATCAATATTTCAATGGGCTTTCCGATCTTTTTTTCCATCTTGTTACAAGAGTCTCAGAACGCAAGTTCGCCTATATGGGAGATCTCTTGAACCAAATCGAGAGCGTGCCGCTTTTAAAGCTTTTCCCAAAACTCACAGACGCAGGACTCCGCTTTGCCAAAGATGACAAGGAAGCCTATCTATTTGGGTATCACCTTTATCATTCGCAGAGTGAGGATGTGTTGAAGCTCCGTGGTGAACTGGAGAAAGAAGGCATTAAGATGATGGAGGCATTTCTTGAAAATGACGTGAACCAAGGTTGGCTCAAAGAGGATACGAATATCAACATGCTTGCAAAGATGCTTTATGATTTCAACGCAAGAGATCTGGTTTATCAGTTTTACAGGGGTGAAACCATTGATACAATGATTGAACGCACCAATGCATTCATAGATATATTGACCAGTGGCGTCAAGAAGGAGGATTTCAATGACTAAGAAGGTATTTGAAGTAAAAGACTTGTCGTTTACGTATCAAAAGCATGGTGTCAAAGCCGTGAAATCTGTCAGCTTTGATATCGAGGAAGGGGAAATCTTTGGCTTGCTTGGGCCTAGTGGAGCCGGGAAGTCCACGACTCAGAAAATTCTCACAAGGCTTCTTAAAAACTATGAGGGAAAGATACACTACATGGGCAAGGACTTTTCCAAATATGGAAATGACTTTTATGAGCATATCGGCGTTGGGTTCGAACTTCCGGTTCACTTTTCTAAATTAAGCGGTATGGAAAACATGCGGTTTTTCCAAAATCTTTATGATTCGAAAGCGGATATCGAAGCGCTCATGAAGCGTGTGGGTCTTTTTGAAGACAAGGACCGACTTGTTGCGGAGTATTCCAAAGGCATGAAGATGCGTCTTAATTTTGTCAGGGCCATGCTCAACAATCCGAAGGTTCTTTTTCTCGATGAAGTTACCAACGGACTCGACCCCAAAAACGCCAAAATCATCAAGGACCTCATTCGGGAGTTCAAAGAAGGCGGGGGCACAGTGCTTCTCTCAACCCATCTTATGAATGACGTCGAGGAACTTTGCGACCGGGTCGCATTTATTTCAAAAGGAGAGATTCGTGAAATATCGACTCCGAAAGCTTTGAAGATGAAGTACGGAAAACGTGAACTGAGAGTGGAATACAAGGATGAAGATTCGATAAAACTTGAAGTGTTCGACCTGGATACCATCAGTGAAAACGAATCGTTTTTGACCCTTGTTAAAAACAACGCCATAGAAACGATGCACAGTGGCGAAACCACCATGGATGACATATTCATCCGTGTGACTGGGGATACCTTCGATGAAGACGCTTAAGGGGCTTTTAAGAGGAGAGTTTCAAAGACTTCTCAAATACAATATCATCCAGGTGAGTTTTGGGGTGTCAGTGCTTTGGATCTTGATTCTGTTCCTTGTTGGCAAAGAGGAAGCGGACGTGTTTCTTCCCCTTGTCGTGTTCATGGACCTTACTATGATGAGTGTTCTTTTAATGGGGGTGTCTCTTTTTTACGAGCGTCAGGAAAATACCCTTAAAACACTGATGGTGACACCGGCGCCGATGTGGGGCATTGCGCTTTCCAAAGTGATTGCGTCTGTTTATCTTGCATTGCAGTCAGTCGTTGTGGTTGTCGGAGTATCGTATTTTGCGTTTGACATTACCTTCAGGCTGCTCCCGTTGTTTGGATTTGTGCTGATTATCTCGCTTTCCCATGGGATTTTCGGGTTTGTCCTGAGCCTGTTTTCCAAGGATTTCAACGGCCTTTTGGCACTGATTGTTTCGTATATGATCATATTTGCCTTTCCAAGCATTTTCTACGCCCTTGATCTCATGAGTGAAGCGGTTGAACCCATCCTTCTTATTTCACCCACGCATGTGGCGCTTCTAATGATCGATTATGGGTTTCATAAAGCAGTAGATACATTTGAACTCATTTATGGTACGCTTTATCTGATTGTTGGATCAGGGCTGCTTTGGAAGTATCTCATCATACCGCTTTATCCCATCAAAGGCGTGAAGGAGTGATTCTATGAAAAAATATCTGTTCATGCTCAAATACGAATTCAAGAATATCATAAGAGACAAGATGACGTTGCTTTTGCTTGTCTATCCGCTTTTGATTATTCTAGCCGGCGCTTACTTGATACCGGTGCTGCTTGACAATTATGCAACCGGTGGTGGGACGCAGACAGCGGGCATAACAATCATCATCATCGTCTTTGCATCGATTGCGCCGTTCATCACTGCAGCGATGCTCGGATTCAATCTTCTCGACCACAGAGATGAAAACACCCTGAATACCATAAGGGTCACACCGCTTTCGTTGAAAGGCTACATCATCTTCAAAGGCCTTTATGGCTACATGCTTAGTGTGTTCGCGTCTTTCTTCAGTCTTTTTGGTGTCAAGCATCTGAGTGGGGACGGCTACAGACTTGGAGGGGTGAACCTCTGGGATAGTTTCGCTTTTTCTGATATGCTCCTGTTCGCGCTTGTCGCTTCCTTGTTCACACCAATGTTCGCACTGGCGCTCGGTGCGCTTGCGAAAAATAAAATTGAAGGGTTTGCCTATATGAAATCAACTGGACTCTTCATCATGGCTCCGGTGTTGTCGGTTCTTTCATCGATGCAGGATTACAAACAGTACATTCTCGGAATAGTTCCAATCTTCTGGCCTGTGAAGGGACTGCTTGTCAGTGCTGGGCTTTTGTCCCATTCTTCGAATCTGCCTGTGGGCCTTTATTACATTATCGGTATTCTTTATATGGCAGCCCTTACAGTGCTCCTATACAAATGGTTTGAAAAGAAGACACAAGTTTAATAAATAAAACAATAAAGACTAAGACGCTTGAAAAAATCAAGCGTCTTTTTAATTATTTTAAATAAAAAGTGAATTATTTTAATAAATGTGTTGACAAACGTAATTTTATTAACTATTATAAGGGTGTAATTAACAAAATTAATTTTAAGGTTAATAAAATCAATATATAGAACTAAATAATAAAAAGAAAGAGGTGTTGGTAATGTTTCCGATGAAATACTGGACAGAAACACTTATCAAAGAAGCCATCTTGAGAGAACGTGCAGAAGACCGACTAAGATTTGTAAAGAAAATCTGATTGAATCGAATTGAAAAGGAAGTGTGAAGATGTTTCCAAAACTCTACTGGGATGAAACGTTTATCCGTAATTGTATGATTGAAAATCAAAGCGTCAAACAAAAAAATAAAATTCATAAGCCTAAAAAGAACTATGGAAAGGGGTGGTGACATGTTCCCGATGAAATACTGGACAGACACATTCGCTAGAGAAGAAATCATGAGAGAGAAATCAGAAAGACGATTCAGATTTATAAAAAAAAATCTAGATAAACTAAAAATGAGAGGTGAGTTTCATGAATTTGAACTGGATGCAAAATGCACTGACAAGAAGTACTGATGCATATGAGGGAAGTAACGAGGTTTTGAATACGGATTCGTCCCTTGAAAAAGGCAGAGGTAAAATGTTGAGAATCATTGTGAGAAGCGCCGAGAACGACAAAGTGAACATCAAACTTCCAATCAGGCTTGGACTTTCCATACTCAAACATGGTTCTAAAAACATATCCATCAACAACGAGGCAATGGATCAACTGGATGTGAAAGAACTTCAAGCCCTCATCGATGAAGGTGCAATTGGCGAAATCGTCAATATTGAAAGTCATGAAGGAGACAGTGTCAAAATCATCATTGATTAAAAATTCTGAAGGAACATAAAAAGTGTTCCTTCTTTTTTTATCTATGATATAATTAAGCGTAAAGAAGGTGATTGCATGGACACTATACTAAAGCCTCTGAACAAAAAGAAAAAGGTATCAGAAATATTTATGGGAACCGGTGGCGTAGTATTAATCGGTGGCGTCCTCCTTTTCATCACTGGAAATACGTTTA
>JASMTQ010000089.1:0-3260 GCA_041694275.1 Caryophanales bacterium | reverse complement strand
CCACGGGGTTTTTTTGAATGAAACACATCAACCTTGAAAAAAAGACCCTGACAATTGTCAGAGTCTTCCTGATCACGGTTGGAATGCTCCAAAGAGCACCAACCAGGTTAGAAGTGTCTTCGCTACGAGTGACAGGACAATGTAGCCCCGTTCTCCATAAAGATAATTTTTGAATTTCCCTACACCTTTGTATTGCAAGAACATGTTTACAGGGAATGTGTTGAACGCAAGGAAATACGTCACCAAGATGGCCCATACAAAGCCAGGAACCTGGTCAAGATTCGGATTCACGCCAATGTAGAATGCGATAGCAAGCCAGGGCGCAATACCGATGACTGATCCAAAGATAAAAGGCAACCAGTTTTTCTTCTTGCCTTCCTTCTTCGAACCGGAATTGAGAAGTTCCATATCAAGTCCGAAAAGGTTCATAGCTGCATTCGATAAAGCAATCAGAACGAATACCGCAATATCACGTACCCCGAAAAGCGAAGAAATCAGCACGATCATAATCGAAGAACTGATGGCATATTCATACCAACGCATCTTGTTGATGCCCTGTTTCAAATCAGTGACATACTTCTCACGATAAGGGTAGGCGATGATGAAATGAAAAATACCTGAGATCAAAAGGAAACTTGCAGTCAAAGGTAAAAACGGAAGTTCAAATAGCGTATCGGTTGTAGTGAGGACCAGTCCCTCGCCTTCTACGAAGCCGAGGTAATTACCGACTACCGGAATGGTGAAGGTACGTGTGCCCGTCCCATCCAGATTCGGATAAACCAAAAATGCGAAAAGCATCATGAGCGTTCCCTGTACCAGATGGACCGTCCCCATGATTTTGTTGAAACGAATCAATCGAGGAAAACTGAGTTTGTCCTGTGAAGCCTCTTTTGCAGCCATGCAATCACTCCTTTGTGGTTTGATATCATTCTAGCATGGATTATTTATAATAATTATCAATAATGCATTGTTATTTTATCTCAATGATCCGACAAAGGGTTTGAAGGCTTTTTCTTCATTTCACTATCCGTTCATCAATTCTTCTCGCGAGAGTTTTTGTATAAGGCATAAAGTGTTTTTCCCAAAAGCGTGACCCGGTTGAATTGATGGATTCATAATCCACACCAATCCTTGTGTAGTTTGTTTTATCAATCACATACTCCTTGAGTGCACTCAAGAGCCCAGAAGCGATATGCCTTCCTCTTAGTGTGGGTTTGACATAGGCCGCGTTGACATTAGCCATATCCTTGCTATTGGATATAAAAGACTCCCCAACTTGTGACAAGCGCATATAGCCAACGGCTTCACCTTCCATGTAGGCAGTCCATATATGTGTGAATGGGTCATTGAAAGAGGCCTTCAAAGCCTCGAATTCATCCGTGTCATCTCCTGGCATGAACAAAGGGGACGACTGATAGAAGTCTACATGCTCCTGATGCAAGTCCTTGATATCTTTCAAGTCATTCATGGTCGCTTTGATAACTTTTATCTCATTTTGATCTTCATGTCTGATTTCAGCAAAGGCAATCGCATCCGCACAACGCTGCCCAAATCCGTTTTTGAAAAACAGTTTTTCCAGTACAGTGTCATGTTCAAAACAAGTCACCACCCACGAAAGCTTATTGTTTGAGACCCATCTTTTTCCAGCCTCATTGAGAAGACTCTGATAGATTTCTATCTTGTTCTTCTTCTTAGAAGCATGGCCTATCAAGGGCACCAGGGCGCCTTCACTTTTTCCAAAAAGTTCACCTGTAAGAGCATAGAAAAAATACCCGACGACCTCGGAGTCTTTCAAAGCCACCAGTCCCTTGTGTTTTTCGAACATGGTCTTGAGTCTTTCTCTAGCCAATGGCTCGGTGTCACTGAATTTTGGCAGTGCATCAACCGCTTCTCTTTCAGTTTCATAAGCTTTCTTGAACAAGTCAAAAGCCTGCTCAAAATCACTTGATCTTGCTTCTCTTAGTTCCATTTGATCACCTTTTCTATAACCGTTAATAATCTTCAGCATTCCCATAAGGCTTCAACCCATCAAAAAGGGCATTGTATCCCGGGTGGTTCTTTACTCTTCCAAAGGAAAGATTTTTGTCTTTTCCGTGAACTTTCAAAAAGCATTTTGCAAGTTCACTGACGGTTTGTTCAAGGGACATCATGAACTGGGAATACGCAAATTCATAAGGCTTCGTATTTTTGGTATAATGCGCATCAATCAAGCTTTCAGTTACCTGGTCAAGCGGATAAAGCTTGAGATGCATGAGTTCATGGATGATGACTTCTTCCATGTTCATGTCATTTGGATTCAATCCATTTAATAGAAGCACCGCTTTTTTGTCATCCGGGTCCACTTTGAAATCCCCGGTTTTTTTGAACTGTGCGTCGCGAATGATTTCCAAGGACACGTCCCATCCTTCTCTAAGCCTCAATACTTTTTTCCAGTACTCAAATCGTTCTTTCAGTGTTTCATCATTCATGGAATCCCTCCTTTGCTTTATCATAAACAGAAAAGATGTCATCTTCAAAGTTGCTGATGAAAGTAATTTGAGTGTGTGTATCCAGCGTGTACCCACTCATGAATGTCACACCAGGATCCACACCCTGGAAGTACGGATGGTTGTTCCTATCAAGCCATACTCCAAGGCCATACCCGTGGTCTTCAAGATCCACATGTTTCTTAAAGATTAACTCTACGGTTTCCTTGCGCAATACCTTGTAGGAAAATAGCCCTTCCCAGAACCTGTCAATGTCCATTGCGCTTGTGAACGCCCCACCAGCCCCGGTGCCTTTGACATCGACACTGTAAATATTCATGTGATAGGTATCTTTAAACTTATCACGCACATAGGCGTTCGCGCAATTGGCAGGAAGTCTGTCCAGTTCATAGTATCCCGTACGTTTCATTTCAAGCGGATCAAAGAGGACAGTCTTCAAGTACTGATCAAACGGCTTTTTCGTGATGGCTTCAATCATCAAACCAAGAAGCACGAAGCCGCTGTCACTGTATTCAAACCGTGTACCCGGCTTAAACACCATCGGCTTGTCAATAAAGAGGGGAAGAATGTCTTTGGAGGTTCTGATTTTGTAATTGGGAAAATCCTTCCAAAGATCGCTGTAGTCTTCCATGAGGGTTTCATCAAAATAATCGGGCACGCCTGAAGTATGGGTAAGAAGCTCTTTGACCGTCACACATTCATCAATGGCGTTAAGTGGAAAATCCACCACTTCACCAAGTGTCGAATCAAGATTCAGATGTTCATCTTCTATGA
>JASMTQ010000088.1:0-3762 GCA_041694275.1 Caryophanales bacterium | reverse complement strand
CATCAAGCATATTTTCAAGGTCTGTGAATGTTTCTTCGTCAACGGCGGTTTCTTCATCGTCGTCATCATCGGTGGAATCTCCTGGAGTGTTTACACTCAAGGTCTCCATGTCGTAAGCCCACTCATCAAGATAGATGGTCTCTTCCACTTTGACAAACCCCAAAGTGAACGTGTAGACTTTAAGGCCATCTCCGCTTTCCACTGTGACGGTATATAGATCACGGGTGGAAAGCGCGGTATCTTTTACGAAAGACTCGACCTGGTACTCGCCAAGGTCCAAAGGCACGAGGGTTTCAAAGTCTTCACGGCATGTTTCAAGCATGCCAACGTTTGTGACTGAGAAATAATCGTCACAGAAGCTGCCTTCGGATTCACTGTCATAGGTTGCGATGATTTCTTCAAACATGTCAAGCAAGGTATCGATGCTGACATCTTCAAGCATGTCACCCTGACAGGCTTCGCTTTCAGGGTTTTCACGGCAGTAAGCTTCACTTACTTCCTCTAGGTTCTGATTTTGAAAATTCTCACATGCACTCACGATGAACAAGAGGAACAGGATACCAAGCACATATCCCATTCTTTTCATAATGCGCCTCCTAATAGTTTATACTTATATTATACTGCGGTTTATTTTGAAGCACAAACTAATTTGAAAATATTTCTATCATGGATCCATAAAAAAACCACGTCTTAGTTTAAGACGTGTGTTAAATCTGCCTGCGTTTGAGCGTATAGGTGAGATCAGCGTTACTGCCGATGATTCTAAGTCTTGCAAAGCCTTTTTGTACAGGAAGTTCAATTTCCTTTTGACACGTTCCTTCGCAAAGCGTGTGAAACGTGTCGCCCTGGACAACGCCGAGAATGGCCTCGCCCTTCTTAAGCGTCATCTCAAGCGTCAAGTACTCAACAGCGTCGGTTTTGAAAGTGGCAAGTGTCTGATACCCTGTAAAAGCTTTTAACCGGCCTTTGTACACTGGTCTGAAAAGCTTTTTGCGTGTGATTGAGACCAATGCTTTTTTCTGGTTGATCCTGGAGACGGCCTTTTGATGGTCATAGGTCATGAAATCCCTCAATTCTCAAATTTTTACAAAAAAATTAAAAAACTTTCCATTGTATCTTGATGGGGTTTATCTTTGAATTTGAGCCTTAATTTATAGAAGATACAATCTGTTTTGTAGTTTGAGTGAAATTGGTCACTATTTTAAAAATTTCAAGAAATAAAGTACGGTTTTCGGCTTTGTTTACACGTCAGATCCAACGTGGTATGATGCAGTTGGGGAAGGGATAAAGGCAGGATCCGCAGTGATGCGGGTCTTGCCTCTTTTTTTTGTTACGAAGAAGATTCAAGCAATATTTTGGTTCTGAATCCACGCGCTTGATAGTAGGACTCCGCACCATTGTGATAGATGAAGGCTCTGCCGTATCTGGAGTCTCCAAAAAGTGCGCCGCCTTTCATTCTCAAGGATTCAGGCGTTTCAAGCCAGCTTGATGTTTTCGTGTCAAAGGGTCCGACAGATTGAAAAGCGAGATAGTCCTCTTCATTTAAAAGGCTCGCGCCCATGGCCTTTGCCATGGCCCTTGCGCTTGTTTTTGGTGGATGCTTTTTTCTTGATTTCAAAGCGGGCGTGTCGTAACAGACACTTCTTCTACCCATGGGTGTTTCTTTCGAACAGTCAACATAGTATGGATTGCCGTCTTTAAGAATGACCACATCAGGGTCCCCGCCGCTTTCCTCCATTGCCTGGATGACATTTAACAAGGAGGGATTGTCTTTGAGTGTTTTTTCCACTTCTCTCCACTTCAAAGACTCGTGACGATTTGGATGATCATTAAAACGTTTTTCAAGGAGCTTTAACAAGTCCATGGTTTCTTCTTTTAAATGGCTCAAATGATCACTTCCTTATTCGTTTAAAATTCTGAAAGCCACATTATTTTGATCAAGCAGCTTTATAACGCCTCTTTCAAAAGATTCTTTGGCGCCCCAGTCGAATTTGAAAAGCATTCCCTGGCCTCCACCTGAACCGACGATCTCCACGTTTGTGTTGAAGTCATCTGTGGTAAGAAGGATGGTGAGTGAAGCACGGCTTGAGTTTCTGAAGAAGAATTTTTCGACGACCATGAGATAGGTCTCTTCGTCGATTTGTGCGTCATGGATGATATTGTATGCGTCATAATAGGATTTGATGAGTGCATGCAGGGCGTGCACGTCTTTATTTACGGATAGTCTCATAGGCACTCCTTAGCGTTGTGTTTTTGGGATAAGGTTGAAGTTGAAAGTGTCGTGAATAATGAAGTAGTGATAAATGATTGTTTCTCTGAGGTTTGATAGTTCACTTTCCGTGTAGGTTCCTTCACTGCACGTGAACTCGCTGCTTAACAGGGCGTACTGACATGTATGTGTATCAGAATCGATTTCTACCAGTGACTTATTTGTAGGAAATGTGATGGTGAGTGGCTGATCTGTGAACTCCGTATCAAGATAAATGCTTTTCATGCGTTTTTCATCGTGTTCGATAATATAGGTGGTTTCTTGTTCTTCAAACGTGTAGAAATCGCCATCTTTGAACCCAAGCATGGTAAGCCTCAGTTCAATGGGCAAAAACACATAAAGCAAAATCAAGGAAAGCGGTAAAATGAAGATGATGCGCTTGGTCCATTTGAACATGTTTTTCATAAGCCCCTCCTTAGTCATGTCCATTATACTTCTTAAGAATGGTTATTTAAATGCTTTTTCTTTTAAAATCCCCTGACGGGTTTTAATCCTGGTCCAGCTTATAAACCCATACGCATCATTCGCAAGGAATGTGGTAAAAAGCATCACCATGGGAAGGTAGGTGATGTCGTCCATGGACGCAAGCGTCCAGAGGATGATGAGCACAATGTCGTTGAAGCCGAAAAAGACCGCATAATAAGGAGATCTTAAGAACATGAAAGACGCCGCGATGAAGCTCGTGGCGATGGACAGGGTGCTTACAATGAGATTCGGAGTGTCAAACGCTTTTAAAATAAAGTAAAACACTCCGGTTACAATCGGCGCAAGCAAAACGACAATCATGATTTTTTTGAGACTGAGAGTGGACACTTCAATCTCGGGATCATCTTCCTTAAAAGGGTGTCTGAGCCATACGACCATCACAAAAAGAGAAACCGGAAGGGCTTTTCCAAGATACGTGATCATCTCTCCGTAATAGCTGTAGCTATAAGAAATGATTGCGTAGGTAATGGCGAAAAACGCCATCAGAAGTTGCCCGATTGGTTGCCCCTTGGCCATGAAGATCAGAGCGCTCACGCCAATAAGAGAAGCAAGCAGGGTAAGGCCGCTTCCTCCTGAAATTAAAAAAGAAGTCGTAATGAGTAAAGCGGATATGAACCACAGTTTACGTTCAAATGCGGTAAGGGATTGAATGGATGTTTTGATTTTCATGGTTAACGCCTCGTTTTTTCATCTGATTAAATGCATTGAACCCATTATATAGCAAATACGCGCTTACTGCAAAACATAGACGATTGTGAAATGTGGATTGTGTTATAAGGCATAATAAAGTATAGTTATAGTAGTAAGGAGGGACATTCATGAATAAATTGTTAAATAAAAATACCCTTATAAAACTACTGCTTGTCGTCTCTGTTTTCACAATAGCAATCATTGGATTCAGTGTCATTAACGATTTGAGCGGGGATTTCCTCGGAAAAGTTTCAACATCTCTTAAAAGTGTGATTTATCCTTTTTCCATTGCGCTTATTCTCAGTTTCATCGTCGAA
>JASMTQ010000087.1:0-3879 GCA_041694275.1 Caryophanales bacterium | reverse complement strand
GTTATTTGAAAGGGTTCTTTAATTTCATGCGAAAACGGTATTTACTGATTGTGTCGTTCAGTGTGATTATTAACGGCATCTTTATGGTCTTGTTTTTTACGCCAATAGTCATAGTTATGCCTGTCTTGTATCTTTATATTGCATCCAGGATGCTAAGGTATTACCGAGAAAGTCAGGAAATACCCAGTCAAAATAGAAACGCTGTCTCTAACAAGCTTCGAATATCAACCCATGGCGCACTGTTGATGATGGGCATTTACTTTTTTGCTTTGGTGTTTACGGGATTGACGCTGCTCACATTGGGTCTATTTGGCGTTCCGATTAGAATCGAAACGTCAACACCGGTAGGAACTTTGATTAATATTATCCTCGTATCGATCATTCCGTTTTCGGTTGCGATTTCGATATTTTCATTTGTACCTTATGTGATCATTGATTCATCAGAAGATGCAAGCGCTCGTTTCATATTAAAAAAAGCTTTGAACCTAATTCGAAGAAAGTATTTTCTTGTTTTGGCACTCAGGATTATAAGCTCTGTAAGATACAGTATTGCGGTTGCGCTAATCATAATTCCGTTTGCGCTTTTGGGAAGCGTGTTTGATCCGGAAACAGGTAGACTCATGTTTCGAGTGATTTTTTATATCTTTCTCGTTGTTTTCTTTGTGGCTGTACCGCTTTATCACGGCTTGATGATTACGCTTTATGAAAAAGCCAAACAAGCCAGTCTGAATCAACGCACTCAGGATATTCAGACACATCCCGATTTTCAAATCGAATAGAATGGCTAAGAAGCGTTACATGAAAGATCCCCTTGAAATGGATACTGCAGATTGATTGGATGCAGTTCATAGTTCAAGGGGATTTTCTTTTGCCATAAAGAGATGTTGAAGCAATAGGATTTAATGTTTGACCTCGGTTTGTAAAAAAAATATTCTGGATTGCGTAATTCATAAACAAACCAGGAGCCCTCTATGGTATAATCATTACCGTTTGAAAGGGAGTGCAAGTATGGAAACGAAGAAGTCAACGCTTTTTTCTCTGAGCTGGCCGATTTATATCGAGCTGCTTTTTATCATGCTTCTGGGTGTCGCAGACACCCTGATGCTAAGTCAGTACTCTGACTTGTCAGTGGCCGCCGTAGGAAACGGCAAGGAAGTATCCAAGCTCTTCGTCGTCATACTGAGTGTCGCTTCCGTAGGCGTCGGGGTCGTAGTCAGTCAGTACCTGGGTGCGAGGGATATCTTCCAGGCGAAAAAAGCCATGAAGACCGGCATATTCGGCAATATCCTGATCGCGTTCGTCCTCGTGGTGTTCATTCAGATATTTGCGCCCTACATATTCGAGATCATCAACACCGGCCCTGAGATTTATTCAGACGCCTTGTTATATTTAAGAGTGGTGTCGCTTGGGTTCTTGTTTCTGGCGGCCACTCAGGCGTCAAGCTTTGGCTTCAAGGCGTTTGGCCATCCAAAAGTCGTCATGTATATCGTGGGTGGGATGAATATCGTCAATGTCATCCTGAACGCCCTTCTGATTTTCGGACTTGGGCCTTTTCCTGAACTCGGCGTCGAAGGCGCTGCCTACGCCACGTTCATAAGCAAGGGCGTTGCGTTTCTTGCCACGCTTTTCTTCTTGTGGCGTTATCTGAAAATCCAACCGTTTTTCCTCAAGTTCAAGCCGCTTAAAAAATACTATTTCAAGATTATGAAAATAGGTCTTCCAAGTGCGGGAGAGGGTTTTGTTCACAGGTTTTCACTGGTGGTCATCATCGGGTTTTTGAATACCATCGGAACCTCGGCCTTGACTGCGCACGTGTACGTGCAAAACCTGATGATGCCGGTCATCATATTCTCCTTGGCCGTCGCGCAGGGAAACCAGGTCATTATCGGATGGCGTGTCGGTGCGCGTGATTATGACGATGCCTACGCGCAGACCTTGCGTACGGTTCGAATCGCACTGATGTTCGTGCTTGTGCTCTCAACGGCCATCTATTTCAATTCAGAGTGGATACTTGGTCTTTTCACAGACAACCCTGACATCATTGCGATGGGCAGAACGGCACTTCTCATAGGGATTTTTCTTGAAGTGGGCCGTATGCTCAACATCGTCGTCATCCATGCCCTCAGAGCCGCGGGGGATGTTATTTTCCCTGTGGTCATCGCCATTTTCAGCATGCTGTCGATCATGATCGGGGCGTCTTATGTCTTTGGCCTAAGTCTCGGGCTTGGTCTTGCAGGTATTTTTCTAGGGCGCGCTTTGGACGAACTCCTAAGAGGAGGCCTGGTCCTTACCCGCTGGCTCAAAGGCTCCTGGCGCAACAAGGAAGTCGTCGAAAGCAAAGCCTGACTTAAGACAGTCACCGCTTGGTGGCTGTTTTTCTTTAATAAACCTTCAAGCTTTGCTATACTATTTGTGAGGTGAATAAAAATGAAAAATCACGCACTTAAAGCACGCAAGGCATTATTTGAAAGAATGCAGGACAATTCAGCCTTACTACTGTATTCAGGCACCGCCCCCCACAAAACACTTGATCAGAACTACGCATACACCCCACAGAGAAACTTCTTTTATCTGACCAACATCAGTGATCCCAATCTGATTTTGTTCATGCTTAAAAGCGGAGGAAAAACCAAGACATTCCTGTTTGTTGAAGAAAACACCAAACACATCATCCAATGGGAAGGCGCACGCATGACCAAAAGCGAAGCGAGTGAAAAATCAGGGATTCCTGAAACCGCCATTCTTTATACCAAACAGTTCGAATCGCTTTTCAACCAGACCATGAACTATGCGAGAAGCGTCATGGGAACCCCTCCTAAAACGCTTTATCTTGACTTGTATCACCCTAGCGCATCAAGAAAACCTCATGGGTTGATCTACGCGGAAACCCTGCTTGCAAACTACCCCGAACTCAAAATCAAAAACATCAACAAGCATCTTTCTTATCTCCGTATGTTTAAAACAGAAGAAGAACTCGCCATGATAAGAAGCGCCATCGGCCATACAGAGAAGGGTCTCAAGCGCATCATGAAGTCCCTCGGTACAAGAGAAAACGAATATGAACTCCAGGCGGATTTCATCCATGAGATCACCCTGTCCGGCAGCGAAGGCACCGCGTTTGACACCATCGCGGCAAACGGCAAAAACGCCACGGTCCTACACTACGTCGAAAACAAGGACGCCCTTTCCAAAGATAACCTGATTCTTTTCGATCTCGGCGCCCTTCATGGCAACTATGCTTCAGACATCTCAAGAACCTACCCGGTATCCGGCACCTTCACGAAAAGACAAAAGGAACTCTACAATATCGTCCTAAAAGTCAACAAGGAAACCATCAAACAGGTAAGACCGGGGCAGACATGGAAAGAACTCAACCGCTTTGCGAAGGACATGCTCGCAAAAGAAGCCGTAAAGGCGGGCGTCATCGAAAAGCCCGAAGAGATTACGGACGTCTACTACCACAGCATCGGTCACTTCATGGGGCTCGACGTTCACGATGTCGGCCACTACAACCTTCCCCTCACAGAAGGCATGGTCCTCACCGTTGAACCCGGTCTTTACGTAAAAGACGAAGGCATCGGCATCCGCATTGAAGACGACATCCTCGTCACCGAGGACGGACACGAAAACCTATCGGAGTCCATCCCTAAAGAAGCAGACGAAATCGAAACACTCATAAAGAAATACCAATAAACTTAAGGGACCGCCAGTCGGTCCCTTTTTTAGTGTTTAAACTGAAATATCCTCCCTTTAATTCAATGACTAAATGGGAGTTGTTATTAAGGAAAAAGTATCCAAGTAATTAAGACACAATGCATAAAGATAATTGTTGACATCTAGTAACGGGGGGGGTAAGATGTGGATGGGGATGTTTATGTT
>JASMTQ010000086.1:0-73656 GCA_041694275.1 Caryophanales bacterium | reverse complement strand
TCGATTTCAAGGATCCTTCGACACTTAAGAACGCACGAGTGGTAGAAACCTATATAGAAGGCGAAAAGGTCCATGATGCCGGAGATTTTTCATGAATCCTTTCAAAAGACCGATAAGGACCGATATCCGATTTGATACGGCAATCCTTTATTGTCTGGTGCTCGCGTCTACCCTTCTTACGCTTGGATTTGGCACCCTGAGTGCACTGAGCGCAGCCTACAAGGCGCTTTTTAGACGCCTTAAAACCGGTGGGGATGAAACAGACCGTGTGAATACATTCATACGTGACATGAAAAAGACACTGCCTGAAAGCGTCATTGTCTTTATCGTAATCGTACTTGTGACATTTGGCGCGGTTTATCTGCTTAGATTAAACGACACATCATACAGAGTGATCGGGCTTATTATGATTCTTGAGAGTCTCATAGTCTTATTCTATGGAGCTGCAGGTCTTGCGCTTTTCAACTACAAGCGCGTGGTATTCGTCTTCAAGACCGCGCTTTTGATGGGCCATCTTCATGTGCTTACAAGCGCAAAGCTTTTTGCGGGGCTTGTGTTCACAGCCGCGATTGCCTATTTGTTAAATCCATTTATCATTATTCTTGTCTTTCCATTCATTATCTATACAACCGCCCATGCCTTTCACCCGGTATTCAAAATCTATACCGATCGAATTGAAGCCGATGAAACGGTAAATAAAGCCAATGCGTCCTCACAAGGTGAATCAAAAAAAGAGTCAGGCATCAGCGAATCAAACCGATAAAAAAGGAAATCCAGTTTTTGGATTTCCTTATTTTTCTCTTGGGTCAAGTTTTTCACTCTTCATGAGCGTAATGCACGCCTCTGCGACGTCTTTATCAAACTGTGTATTCATGTGCTTTTCAAGTTCATTGATAATTGAAGGAAAGGTTTTTCTTTTCTGGTAGGGGCGGTTGGATGCCATGGTCGCAACAGCGTCAGCCACACTGAGTATTTTTCCGCCCCTTGAAATGGAATCCTTGTCAAGCGCGAGAGGATAGCCTTTTCCATCAATGCGTTCATGATGTTCACGCATGATACGGGCGATTCTTTCAAGTGGCGGCGATTTGCTGATGAGCTGGTAGCCATAATCCACATGGCTTTTGATGGCATTGTAATCCTCATCACTTAGTATTTCTTTGCTGTTGAGTACTTTGTGATCCACACCGAGCTTTCCGATATCGTGAAGAAGGCCTGCCATGTAGATGTCATTGATTTCTGCTGCAGGCAGATTCATTTCCATCGCGATGGTCTTTGCGATGCGTGCGACCACCTCGCCATGCCCTTTGGTATATTTATCGTAAAGATCAAGCGTTCTGACCAAAGTGAGGATGATGTCATCCTTGAGTGAAGACTGTTGTTCAATGACTTGATTTTTAAGGAATAACTGGTTGAGAAGATTGGTGAGTTCCTGCATTCTTTTAAGGGACTGTTTACCAAGGGCGTCCTTGGTTTTAAAATAATCAAGCCCGATGACAAGTTGTCTTTTGTCCTTGATGCGAATGATGAGATAGACCCTTGTCTGAATATTGGTCAGCTGGCTGTGTTTTTTGAGGAATTCATTACCATATTTATCTTTCAAGGTCTTAGAGACATCCTTGAACGCGACCACGTTTTCAGCTTTAAAAAGCATGGAATCATGAAGTTCATAAAACCCCGGAATGTTCTTGACAGAGTAGTGGTTGGAATATTTGGTGTCAAGACGTCCTGAATTGTCGTAGTAGGCGAAAATGGCACTGGCATCACTGAAGACGGATTCGATGAGCTGATAGGTCTTTTTGGCGAATACTTCGGTATCAGAGCTTAATTTACCGATGTTTTTAGAAAGCTCCAAAAGTGTTTGAATGTATTCAAGCGTCATGTTCAACGTATCATTGGTGATTTTTAGTTCACGACTTGTATGTTGCTGATCTTCAAGAAATCTGTTTATGACAAAAGATAGAAGTACTGAAATGAGTCCTAAAAATAAAAGCGTGACAACCTCAGCGTAAAAATCGGAGATTATCCACGATGAATCGAGATAAACCAGCGCACTTACCAAAAAAAGCATGACTGTCATAAGTAGGACTATAAGGTAGGAAAAAAGAGGGGCCGCAATGATATAAAACACGACGAGCATGTAGTTGTGTCTGTAAAAGATGAACGCTGAAGAATCATTGATAATATAATAGATTGCAAATCCGTAAAAGACAATGAAAACAAAGCCCCAAAGTGTTTTATAGGGCGAATACGCTCTTTTTGATATATCCTTGTTAAGGGATATAAGAAGAGAAAATATGCCAATGCTAACCCCATGGCTTAACATTACGGTAACAAAGATATCAAATAGGGAAAGACCATCCGTCTGAAAAAGATAATAGATGAAACTTGAAAGGACGGATGCAAACAAACCCATGACAAGTCCGCTGAGCAAGAGTATGAAAGCATCCCGTATGCGAACGTCATTCCACCGCTTAAAGGCGTTCAATTTCTTGATAAGGAAAAGACCAAGTTCCAATTCAATAAATAAGATAACTGAAAAACCTACCGCACTGATAAGTGCGAATGGAGTTCCAGCCTGATTCATGTAAATATGCAAAACCAAATGGCCTATGAAGAACCCGCTTATAATCGAGGGATAGATTTTTCGTCCGTGAATGAGAAGAAGTCCAAACGCAACCCCGATAGCGGGGTTGAGGATAGGTGTTAACAAGGAATCATGCATGAACGCTCTTGAAAAAAGCGTCGCAATCACCAAGCTTGCGAATGAAAAGACATAGACGAATTCAGTGCTACTTATTAATCTGCGCATATAAGGCCACCTCGCTAGATTAATTATAGCACAAAAATTATTCATTTCCATTCGCAATTCTTTGAAAACCCCACCAAATAAGGTATACTGAAGATACACGCAAGGAGGGGATTCCATGCCAAAGACAAATGTATTTCGAGTCAGTGCCTTTACAAAAGATGGTGAAGGCGGAAACGAAGCTGGTGTCGTTTTTATGAAACACTGGCCAAATGAATCATTTATGCAGGAGATCGCCCGGAAAGTAGGCTACTCCGAAACAGCGTTTGTCGTTATGGAAAAAGAGAAGGTGTTTGTCAGATACTTCACGCCTTTAAGAGAAGTTGCGATGTGCGGCCATGCGTCTCTTGCCCTGATTGGTACGGCGTATGAGAAAGGGCTCATTGATTCAGGCGTTCACACATTGTATGCAAAGACCACTACGGTAACCGTCAACGTTCAATATAACGGAGTAACGCTTCAATTCAAAAGACCAGTGTCACTTAAGACCTTCAAGCGTTTCGAACCGCTTGACAGACTCAATCTTAAAAACGCCGATTTGAGTGAACAGCCCGTATCCATCATGGATTCAGGCGTCAAGGAACTCTATATCGGTCTCAAGTCACTTGAAAAACTTAAAACCTACCAGCCGGATATGGATGCTATTCAATCACTCAGTGTTGATTTCAATGTGGCTGGTATTTATCTATACCATCTTGATATTTATGAAAATGTCGTCCATGCAAGGAACTTTCTTCCAGCAATCGGTATAAAAGAAGAAAGCGCCACAGGTACCGCAACCGCAGCTTTGATGGCACACATTCACGATACACTCGATCTTCAAATCGATAAGCTGGTATTTCATCAAGGCGATTGGATGGGCAAACCATCACGCCTCGTTGCCACTTACAACCTGGTAGATGGAAACCTTGAAGGTGTCCTAGTCTCAGGAACCATCAGACTTTTGGATTCAATCACCATATAAATTAGTGTACATTCATTTTAGGGGGAAGAATCATGAAAGAATATGGTAAGGATATGATGCAGATTTTCGAAACATGGTACAAGGGGACCATTGAAAAGGAACTGGAAAGCCTGAAAACCATCAAGGCGCGTCAAACCCTGTTTTCAAAAAACCGTGATCAACTCAAAGACTCAATGAAACAAAGTCTTGAAAATCACGTTTTTAATCTTGAACAGCTTGCCTTGAACGAAGACTTTAGAATCGATGAACATCGTCATACCTTTGATCTCACCATGCAGGCAATCGATAAAAAAGCGAAGACCGCTAAAAAATCATTTGAAGATGCGCTTGAGGCACTTAAAAAGACCCATGCGGAGAAACTTGAACTCTCAAAATTGAAACACCAGAAAGTCAAAGCCGATTATGACTTTGCGGTCAAAAAAGCTACTGAATCACTGCTCAAGGTTCAAAACCAGGCGGATGAAGCCATTGACAGCGCGATTGAAAGACATAGCGCGAACCTATCGGATCTGGAACGCGATACAAACATTCGCTACCACGTCAATGAGAACAAGAAAGAACATAAACGTCTGGAGTTCAACAAGGCGTATGAAGAAATAAAGCGTCGTTTCAAAGACTTGCTTGAAGACGCAAACAAAACACTGGACTCAAACCAAAAAGCGTACAAAGACGCGCTTAAAAAGCGGATGAACGAACACAAGAAAACCATGAAACCATTGGAAGAAACCATAGAGTCAACAAAAGAAAAACAGGAAAAAGCCCTTGAAACCCTTGAAGAAAAACAAAAAGAAGAACTCACCAAACAGCAAAGCTATCTGAAAGAAGCCAGAAAACTCGATGACACCGCTCAAATAAACAGTCTCGAAAAGGATATCAAAAGACTTAAAAAATCGCATCAGGAAGCTCTTGAAAAGACAAAACAGCACCAAAAAAGCGCCCTTCAGCCGAAACTCGATGAAAAAGAGAAAGTGCTAAACGAAGAAAAAGAAGCCATTCACGCTCTCAAAATCGATTCCATCAATCGCATTGAAGAAGCGCTCGCAAACATAGAAAAGATCAAAGCTGAAGAAAAAACCGCTATTGACGAACAAAACACCGCTTATAACAAAGCGACGCTTGAATACGAACAAAACAGACAGGCGATTCGGATTGATCATGACATGCAGATGAGCAACTTCGATCACGCTCGTGACGAGGTTGAACAAATCAAGACCCATGAAAAAAACAGAGCCCAGCCTGAAAGCGATCTTAAGGAAAACGAAGCAAGTGCTATCAAATTGAAGGAAGAGGCCAAAATAAAACGCAATGACGACGTTTCAAATGCGCTTTATGAAAAAGACAGGGAAAAGAAGATCATTGAAAGAAATCTGGACATCAAAGCGTTTGAGCGTCAGAGAAACGAAGCCAATCATTTAAGAGACCACGCAATTAGAAACACCAATATCCAAAGCCGTCTTAAAACATTCGAAAAAGATTATGATCACGAAGCCATGGTCATTGATCATTATCTTAAAGACAGCGAAAATTACGCCGCTCTCAAAAGCGACCTTCTAAAAGCACGCAAACCCGCAATTTCACAGGAAATCCAGGCAAGAAGCCGGCGGATGATCGATATGGTCGAAACCATGATCGCCGATGCCAAAAACGATCATCAGGCCATGGTAAAGACCATTGACAAGACGTATGAAGAAGAAGTGAAAATCTACAAGGAAACCTATGAATCCATGCAAAAAGAACATGGCAGGATTCTTGAAAACCTTTCTACGGAACAGGCACTTAGAAAAAACAAGGCATTAGAAGAAATCGGAAAACTAAGCGGAAGAAAAGACAAAAAGAAAAAAGCACAGCTTACTCAGAGTCTCAACCAGCAACAGCAAAAGGACGAGGAAACCTATCTTGAGAAGAAAAAAAGCCTTGAGAAAAAAGAGGCCATCTATAAAAACATGCTTGATACAATCAAGGATAAAAGAGAACGTTCACTCGAAGAGGCGCAGACACTGCTTTATCATATGACCGATCAGTTCAATGCCTACCTTGGAACCTTGAAAAAACTTGCCAAGGAAGAAACGCGCGCTTACGGCGAGCTCGCCTATTCAATCAAACATCGGGCCCATCTTTTCAAAAACTTCCAAAATGACAGAAAACTTGAAACCATGCGTGCGGCCAAGGAATACCTGAATACCCGCGTGCATCGCGCCAAAAGCGATAAAACTGACAATGACGCCAAAAAGGACAATTATCTAAAAAGCCTGAAAGAAGATTTCGAGGATGCCAAGAAACACGCCTCCGATGAAACCAGCAGAGTACAAATGGACTATGAACAGACCCTGGAAACCCTTGATAGAACCCTTGAAGAGACCTTGAACAGAATTACTCAGGAGACCCGGGCGGAGAAAAAACGTCTTGATCTTTACATCTCCAAGCTGAATCGCACCCACGAAGCGCGGATGCAGGAGCTCAAGAAACGAAGTGAAAAGGAAAAGGAAAATCTTTTTGATGAAAAAGACCAGTCCGAAAAACGTCTCAATGCGGAAAAAGAACGTCTTACCAATGCGTTTGAACAAGACAAGGAACGCTACCATGCCGCGCTCAATAAAACGGTCAATTTTCATACTTCGCAGATTGAAAAAATCAGCACGTTCCTGCATGCTGATCCGTTGAACCGTGTAACTGCGGAAGACGCGCATACGATTGTTGAGATTCTAAGAGGCAACGAAACTCTGGACAGTCTAAAATAACTATTAGGAAGTGAATCATGGAGAAGAGCTTACGCAAGATATTCTGGGTATTTCTCGTACTTGCGATTGCCCTGGGCTTTCGCTTTGTCCTTGAATACCTTTTCAACATCGTCTGGGAATTTTTCGATTTTTCCAGCATATTCGGCTTCGTGGTACGCTCGCTTATTGTGGTCATCTTCGCACTTGTCTGGCTTTCAATCACACTTAGAAGCGACAAGCCCTACCAAAGACTTCCGTGGCTTTTGCTGCTGACATTTGAACCGGTTGCCGGCATGACGCTTTTTCTCACCTTCGGTCGAAGTTTCAAGCGTTCAAGACGGTTTCGAAAACGGCCGCTGATGAAAAAAAGTCACTACATTACCCACGAAAACAAGCACTTTGACGCCCAAAGAGATCTAAGCGAGGAAAACTCGAAATATTCGGGCATCTTCAATACGGCCCATCATCTTTCCTACCACAGACCCTATCAAAACAGCACAAAAACCAAAATTCTCAAAAATGGAGAAGCGTTTTTCCCCTCGCTCCTTGAAGCCATCAAGGACGCAAAGACGTTTATCTTCGTACAGTTTTACATTTTCAGATCGGACGCCCTTGGCAGGGAAGTCACAGAGAAACTGATGCAAAAAGCGAAAGAAGGGGTGGATGTCAAAGTCATCTTTGATGGTCTTGGCAGTGCCACATCCAGTCGAAAACATCTTAAGAGAATGCGGGAATCGGGCATTGATCTCGTGCTCAACGATAAAATCTATTTCCCGCTTTTCAATACCAGAGTCAACTACAGAAACCATAGAAAAATCGTCGTGGTGGATGGAAAAATCGGATTTACTGGCGGAATGAATCTCGCCAACGAATACGACAACCGAATCAAGAATCCCTATTATTTCAGAGATACGATGATTCGTCTTGAAGGTACGGCTGTAAAAAGTCTGACGTCTATTTTCCTGAAGGACTATTACTACAACACGAACACCTTTTTGGATACACAGAAGTACTACCCCGATCACAAAGCACAAAGCGAAGGGGTCGTGCAGATCATCCAATCCGGGCCTGACAGTGAAGAGGCACATATAAGGGATCTCTACTTGAAGATGATCTTTTCAGCCCAGAAATCCATCAAAATCACAACCCCCTATATGGCAATGGACCAGGAAACACTGACCGCACTCAAAGTCGCGGTGAAAAGCGGCATTGAAGTATCCATCATCATCCCGGGGGTTCCCGACAAGCAACTTGTTTACATGATTACTCAGTCATTCGTTTCAAGCCTGCTTGAACATGGTGTCAAAATCTATAAGTACAATCGTGGGTTCTGCCATTCCAAAGTCATGATAGTGGATGATGAAATCGCCTCGATTGGTACTTACAATCTGGACAACCGCAGCGCCTTCCTAAGCTTTGAAGTCTCTGCGCTCACCACGAATAAATCAGCCACCACCAGTCTCATCAAGGACTTTGAAAACGACCTTGACGATTCGACACTTATAACGTGTGAAATGTGGCGAAAGCGCAATGTTTTCATGCGCTTTCTTGAAAACCTTCTCGCCATTCTTTCACCCATAATATAGGAGCATGCAATGATAAACGTAAAAAACCTTACAAAGAAATACGGACCTCTGACTGCGGTTAACGCGGTTGAATTCAATGTTAAAAAAGGCGCCTTCTTCGCACTTTTAGGCCCCAATGGCGCTGGAAAAAGCACCACGATCGAGATGCTTTCAACACTCAAGGAACCAACAACGGGAACCATTGAAATCAACGGCCATGATGTTGAAAAGGATCCTGACGCCGTAAGAAAAGCCATTGGCGTGGTGTTTCAGTATTCAACACTCGATGGTGATTTGAGTGTGAGAGAGAATTTGAAATTAAGAGGACGCTTTTACTACAAGAGTGAAGCCACTCTTGATAAAAGGATTGACGAACTCAAGGAACACATCGGTTTTTCATCGTTCATCAACCAGAAATTCAATACCCTTTCAGGCGGACAGAAAAGACGGGTCGACGTTGCGAGAGCCCTGCTTCATAAGCCGAGACTACTCTTGCTTGATGAGCCCACTACCGGACTTGATCCCCAGGCGAGAGAAGCACTTTGGAATCTTATATTGAAACTGAAAGAAGAAGACGACCTCACCATTCTTCTTACCACTCACTACATGCAGGAAGTTATCGACTGCGACCACGTCATCATTCTTGATGAAGGGGATATCATCGCGGAAGACAGCGCAGAAGCATTGAGGAATGCCCATGCGCACGATACGCTTAGAATCATGGCGAAGGACAGTGCTCTTCAAAAACGACTGGATAAAGACAATATACCATTCACTAAAATTCAAAATACCATTCACATACCACTCGAAGATCCGTTTTCGGCACTAAAGCTCATTGAAACATATAAATCCCACATTCAAAGTTTTGAAGTCGTAAAGGGCGATATGGACGACGTGTTTTTGAATCTGACAGGGAAAAGACTGGGGGAAGCGGCATGAACAGTCTCGTAAAAAGACATCTTCTCGTATTTCTAAGAGACAAATGGAGTGTATTCTTCTCGCTTCTTTCTGTGATCATCGTGATTTTGCTTTATACGCTTTTTCTAATTCAAATGCACGAATCAGGCCTTCCTGAACCCATGCAGGGAACCACGGAAGCGAAACATCTTACCTACACATGGCTTTTTAGCGGTGTGCTCATGGTATCAACCGTCACCGTCCCGCTTGGGTTTCTCGGTATCATGATTAGGGACAGAAGTGAGAGAATCAGCAATGATTTTTATGTGACACCGCTTAAAAGACTATCGATAACCTTGTCTTATCTCATTGCGGCGTTCGTGATCACGTTCACCCTTGGTGTTTTCAACCTCGTTGTGGGTCAAGTGATTGTCTATTTGAATGCCAGTGCATGGCTTTCGCCCCTGGCGCTTGTGAAAATACTTGGGTTGACAGGGTTGTCTTCAGCGCTCTTTACCTCCATGCTTTATACGATTGTGACATTTTTGAAAACTCAGAATGCGCATGGAACAATGAGTTCAATCGTGGGGACACTGGTTGGCTTTCTCGCTGGTCTTTACGTGCCTATTGGAGCGTTTGGAAATGCGTTTCAGACATTTTTATCATTCACACCGTTCATGCAGGTATCGGCGCTTTTTAGAACCGTGTACATGGAAAAAGCCATCGGCGAAGTTTTCACATCAAATGCAGGCCAGGCGGATTACGCGCTTTTCTTCGGCATTGACATAGAACTTTTTGAAAGAATCCTTACACAATGTGAGCTTACACTCATTATCGCGGGATGGACGCTTATGTTCATACTTCTTGCAAGTTTTCGTGTAAAAAGCTTTAGAACATGACCCTTTCAATAGTATAATGAACGCATAAAAGAAACAGGAAAGGATGGTACTCATGGCCATTAAAAAAGTGAACACCATTTCCACTAAAAAAGGTGACAAAGGTGCATCCAGTGATTACAGCAACAAAAGTTATCCGAAAGACGACATTCTCTTTGACACCCTTGGAACCATCGATGAACTCAGTGCGGTTCTCGGACTCACCTATCATCATACGCAGTATGAACAGATCAAGGTGATTCAGCGGACACTTCAGGCCATCAATTCGCTTGTGGCAACCGCGCCAAAAAGCGAACAGGCAAAAGCCCTTCGAAAAATCAACGAAAGAGACATTACGTTTATTGAAACTGAAGAAGAAAAGCTGCTTTTAAAAGAGGAAATAGAACCTCAGTTTCACTTGCCAGGAAGCGAAACGTCACACGCGAATGCATATTTTGACTTTACAAGAACCGTCGCCAGACGCGCAGAACGCACACTGGTAAAATTCATCAACGAAAAAAAACGCAACGACCTGGACCATCCAAGAGCATACCTCAATCGACTTTCTGATTTGCTTTTCATCCTCGCACGCAACTTCCAAGTCGAAAAATAGAATACAGGCAGGTAATAGTATGACCAACGCTTTAGGTATTGTCGCGTGCACGAATGCATGTCTTGATTACATTGAACATGATCACGACATTCGCATTCTGCGCTCGCGTGTTCATCTGGGGGATGAGACCTTCATCGACTACGAAGAACTCACCGCGCCTGAGTTTTACACCCGTCTCAATAATGATTCGAGTCTTTTTCCAAAAACATCCCAACCCCCGATTGGTGAAATGATTGAAACCTTCGAAACGCTAAGGGATGAAGGGAAGAAGGATATCATTGTCGTGACCATTTCTTCACACATGAGCGGCATCTATTCAACAGCCATTGCCGCGGGAAACCAAGTCGATGGCGTCAACATCCACGTTTTTGATTCCAAAACCGTTGCGTATGCCGAGGCCCTGATGGCGATCAAGGCAAGCGAACTGGCAGAAAGCGGTGCTTCGGTAAAGACCATTTTAAAGGCGCTTGAAGCGATTCGTGAACACAACCACATTGTCTTTGCGGTCGACACGCTTGCCTATCTCGTAAAGAACGGCCGTCTTTCAAACGCCCAGGGCTTCCTTGGAAGCATGCTCAAGATCAAACCGCTGCTTCATATTTCAGATGAAGGCAAAGTGGAAAACATCGAAAAGATAAGAACATTTAAAAAAGCTGTTGGACGCGTGATTGAATCCTATCTTGAAGAAACAAGTGAGCGTGACGTGCTACCATATATCGTTCATGCACAAAATGAAAAAACGAGAGACTATATCGTAGAAAAGCTGAAAGAGGCGGACCCCTCGCTTGAAACAATCCTAAGCATTCCGCTTACACCAGCCGTAGGCGCACACGGCGGACCGGGCGCCATTGGTCTTGGATACATTGACAAAAAGGTGCTTTGATTACGTAGGCATTTGCTAAAGGCAAATGTCTTTTTTTTCATACCCCGTTCTTGAAATATGATACAATGATGTATAAAGGGATGGTGGCGAAGGATGAAAAATACCAGTCAATCAAGCAATAATAAATCATTTAAAAACGAAACCGTAAGAAGACTCAATCCGACAACTTCAAGGAAAAAAAGGCTGAGTGTCTTCGGGGTCATTGCCGTTTACCTTCTTCACGGACTCATATTCAAATCATGGCATCCTTTCTGGGTTGTATTTCTTGTTTTGCCCGTGCTCGCCATATTTCGCTACCAGAGAATAAGACCGCTCATGCGGGCGACGCTTATCACTTTCTTTGTGAGTATCGCGGTGTATTTCGCTCTCGCTCACTACACAGGACGCTACCACCCGACATGGCTTGTGATGCTTTCTACGCTTTTCGTTGGACTCCAGCTTGAAAAGCATACGCTACATAGATGGATGCTTGAAGGGTTTTTGATGGTATCGGTGCTTTTATACCTTATAATCGGCATATCGACAGGGGATTACCGTCTCGCGCTTTTTTCCTTTTTGATATTTATCATTCCCGCCATCATCACGGGGCACATATACGTACACCTTCATGCAATTGATTCTCTGGTCGCCAGGGTAGGACTCATTGCATCCTTCATTCTCTTTTTTCTCTGGGGGTATTTCTTTGAACAGTACGCCATCGCCTGGGTCGCACTTCTATTTGTACCTACGATGTCTGTGGCGTTTCACGCCAAGGGCAGAGACACACTCGTCCCTTTTACAGTATATGTAAGCCTTCTGCTTTTTTACATCCTCGGTTATTATACTGGCGCATGGCATATCGTATGGACCGTCTTCTTACTGGGGCCTGCGGTATCGCTTCTACAAAAACTTTGAACAGGAAGGAGAATACAATGGATAAGCATGCACATTTGAAACGTGCGAGAAATCTTATAAAAAATGGACGCTATCAGAAAAACACACTAAAGATCAGACATTCAAGTGACCGTTTTCGGGATGTTGAATCCATAGATATCGTGCATCTGGACGGCGCTGAATGGATGCCTTATTTCGATACCTCGACCAATCAACTGGTTTACGGATATGCTGAAAAGGTGGAGGGAGAGAGAATTTTTCATTACCTTTCCTTCATGGCGTTTGATTACTTTTACAACGCGTCATCACCGTTCGTGTGGGACGACTCAGAAGATGCAGGCCCTTCAAACGGCTAAAAAAGACAAAACCTTATTGAGAGGTTTTGTCTTTTTTAACGCGTTTTACCAGTCCGTTTTCAATAAGTTTTATCGCGATGTCACTGAGGTCTGGATCAAATTGAAACCCTCGTTCTTTTTTGATTTCACGAATAATGGCTTCTTCGCTTATAGCCGGTGAATAGCTGCGTTCTTCAAACATGCTCGCGATGGCTTCAGAAAGACCGAGAATATAGCTTTGCTGAAGATTTTCATCACCTGCAAGTCCATCCGGATACCCAAGGCCGTCAAAGCGTTCATGATGGTGCCTTACGAACTGGGCGATGCTTTTGAGGGTGTCTGATTTGTTTAGCAGCTCAAAACCGCGCTCGGGGTGGGATTTAACCGTTTCATATTCCAAAACGGTAAGTTTGTTCGGTTTGTTGATGATGGCGATATCAAGACCTATTTTCCCTATATCGTGGACTATGCCGGCCCAGTAAAGTTCTGAAACCTTTTCTTCTGACAAACCTGCCTTCCAAGCGATTTCACGTGCAATATCTGCCACATGTTCACTGTGAATACGCGTATACTTGTCAAATAGATCAATGGCTTTTAACAAGGAGACGACCATTGAGTTTTTCTGATCGGCGAGTCCAATGGATTTTCTGTTGGCTTCAAAGAACGTATTGAGCATGATATTGAGGCCCTCGAAGTATTCAAGCAGGGTGCCTTTGAACGTGTGTGGGCTTCCTGTTTTGATATCGAAACTGAGTTCACAGGCAATGGAATCGGTGAGTTGAACACTCATAAAGAGACTTTCCTTGATATCAAATGGATTGGTTTCCTTGACAATATCGCGAATTTCATCACCAAGCTGGTTTTTAAACAGTTCATCAGTATGAATGTAAATCTCTGGTTTTTTAAGGGTTTTGATCCAGTCGCTACCACTTAAAGGAAGACTGTTGAAAGTATCTTTGTCATACCCGATCATATCGATAAAATGAACTTTGTCGCCATGGATGAATGCGCATGAACCATAGTCGATTTCATCAAACATCTTGAAGGCCATTCTGAAGATTTTGGAGGCTTCTTTTTCAACGTTGCTCTCATGAAGTGTAGAGGATTGATTGGAAAGTGAAAACATTTCCTGCATACTGTCTACGAGTGCTTCAAGACGCGTTTGTCTGATTTTCTGGGAGGATTTTTGATCCTCCAAGTCGAGATAGATGATCTTAATAATGATGGCTATAAGCGTCAGTATCACAAGCAGGATGTTGACTTCGCTCATGTAAATGAAAATGTCTGGTTCTATGATGAACGGTGTGATAATGGCCATCATCAAGAGAATGAGAAGACTGAAAAGATAAAGCGTTCTGATCGGAAAATAAATGGCGATGACTACAGCGAATGGTATGTAGAGATATTTATGAAAAACAAAGGAAAGATAGGGAATGTAGTCCGTAAACAGGATAAAGGAAAAGATAATGACGAAAAGGTATAACACCCCCTCTTTCAAGGTGAAATCACCAAAAAAAGGATTTTTGTCAATTTGAAGAGACATGACCATGGGAAGTCCGAAAATGATCATACCGTAAAAATCTCCAAGGAACCATGTTATATAACTGTTTAAAAATGACTTGTAGCTGAGCATTCCCTGAATCATGAATGTGAGATTGCCAAGCAGTGCGGCGGTTGCTGTAATGATGATTGTAATAAGAATCATAAAAAAGACGTTTCTGAAACCAAGATTGAGTTTGATACTTAGTTTCCGTGTCAAAAAAGCACCGAGTGATGCAGAACTAAACCCACTGACCGCAAGCATGAAAGAGGTAAGGACAATGTTTAGAGGAATCAGGTCATCAAATGAAAAATGACTGATCAAATACCCTGTGAAGATACTAAAGAATACAACCGGTGCGACGGTCCTGCCTTTGATAAATAGAAATGCAAAGGCAAACGCTGTAGTCGGCCATATGATGCTGGAGGCGAATATGCCCATGGTAAAACTATAGGCAATCGGAATGGAACTTATGAGGAGCACAGCTACAAAAATAGTGTGCTTTAATGGCAATGTCTCTGATTTGACCATGGATGTGCCTCCTGTGTGCAAGGGTAAGGTTATTTTATCATTTTTAAGAAGAAAAAAGAAATGTATTCCATAAGCCTTTAAATTTAAACGAAGTATGCTATAATTGGATGTTATATTTTATTTAAAGGAGAAATACATATGGAACCAGAAGTATTGTATGAATGGATTGGGTATGCCGCATCATTTCTAGTCCTGGTATCATTGATAATGCGGTCAATCAAAAAATTGCGTCTTATCAACCTTCTTGGAAGCACCTTGTTCGTTATCTACGGGTATCTGATCGGAGCCTATCCGGTAACAGTCATGAATCTTGGTATCGTAATTGTGAATATTTACTACTTGAGACAAATCTTCACCAAAGAGGATTATTTCAAGACGCTGTTCGTGGACAAGGACGATGACTATACTCAAGCGTTTTTGAATTTCTACAAGACCAATATCACGAATTTCATGAGTGTCAAAAGCGACCTGCTCGAGGAAAGCGAATTTCGTTTTCTAATTCTAAGAAACATGGATCCTGCAGGCCTTTTCGTAGCGAAAGCCTACGACAAGGAAACGCTTGAAGTCACACTTGATTACGCCGCACCAAGATTTCAGGATTTTAAAACCGGTACGTTTATCTATAAAAAAGAAGCCAACCGTTTAAAAGAAGCGGGCTATAGAAAAATGATTGCGTTCGCACAAAATGAAAAGCATAAAAAATACCTTGAACGCATGGGATTCAAAGCCACTGATTTCAATGGTGAACAGGCTTATATCAAAAACATCTAGGCGTTTTTCAAGAAGTACTTCGTGTACTTCTTTTTTTTATAGAAACGTTTGGGGATATCAGCCTTACTAGTGGTATAATGTTTATAAATAAGAACGGAGTGTGAGCCAATGATTAGACTTAAGAATCTCTCTAAATATTACCAAGGCAAGGAAAATGTCGTCAAAGCCCTTGATTCCATCAACATTGAATTCAATCTTGGAGAGTTCGTTGTCATCACCGGTGAAAGCGGCTCGGGGAAATCCACATTTTTGAATGTCGTCTCCGGCCTCGATACCTATGAAGATGGTGAACTTTACATTAACGAAGAAGAAACGGCCCATTATTCTCCTGAAGAGTGGGAGGACTACCGGCGCAAAAACATAAGCTTCATCTTCCAAAACTATAATATCGTGGACGCTTATACGGTTTATCAGAATGTGGAATCGGCGTTGCTTGTTCAAGGTGTCGATAAAGTGACTCGCAAGGATAAGGCGATGGACCTCATCAAACGTGTCGGCCTTGAAAAACAGGCGCATCAAAAAGCGAGTCGTCTTTCTGGTGGGGAAAAACAAAGAACGGCGATTGCCCGCGCCCTTGCAAAGGATTCACCAGTCATTGTCGCAGACGAGCCGACAGGGAACCTTGATAAAACCACGAGCGAAACGATTATAAAGCTTTTAAAGGAAGTCTCAAAAGACAGACTCGTGCTTCTGGTCAGTCACAACTACGCATCGAAAGAACCTTACGCGACTAGACACGTAAGGCTTTTTGACGGTGAAATCGTAGAAGATAGAACCATAAGGGACTATGAAGAAGTAAAGGAAGAAACACCTGCTTCAAAACATGAAAGCCTAGGCTTTGGCGGGATGTTTCGACTCGCCGTTAGAAATCTTTTCTCAATGCCCAAGAAGACGCTTTTTACACTCTTTATCGCTCTTTTTGTGGTACTGGTCTTCTCGATGACCTACGGTTCATATGTCGAGCAGACACAGGCCAGCGCCTTTTCACAAAATCACCCGAACTTTCAAAACTCTTTTGAAGGGCGACTTGTCATAAGTCGCAAGGATGGTGGTGAGATGAGCCAGTCAGAACTTGATGATTTCGCATCATTCGAGGCTACGAAGGCCGTCGTTCCCTATGACATGATTTTTGATAACTGGATCATGATTTTCTATGAATATAGCGGTGAGTTTTCAAATGCGGGTGATTTTATAAGAAGAACCGCCAGAGTTCAACACATCACCACTATTGACAGTGGCGATGTCACCGAAGGCAGAATGCCTGAAAACGACTCTGAAGTGGTACTTAAGACCAATGGAAATGAGTTTGAACTCGGCCAGACGATTTCCATCAGCTATCTCAATGAATGGGGCGGATATTCAGGCACTGGCGAAGGGCAGAAAGAGCTGACGGTTGTCGGCATTGCGGAAGAGTCTATGAGTTATCAGATGGATCTTTATTTTCATGACTCATTTTTCGGAAGTGAAGAAGTCAAAACCGCTGCGCTTTTGAACCAAAGAGGCATCACCCTTGAAAAGGATGGTGATCCTATAAGAGATCTTTACGGTGAACAGATTGTAATGGACGACACGGTGGATCTCGGTACCTTTATCTACAAAACCAGCAACTATGAAAGTGAAACCGGAGAAATCGATCCCTCGTTCAAAGATCAAGTCGGAGATACCTATACGCTTTCCTACATGCATACGTTTGACAACGAGGAATACACTTTTGACATGACGCTTGAAGCCATTGAAGATGCGGAGGATGGGAATGCCTATCAAAACAGAATCCATGTCCACCCGGATACCTTGGGCAATCTTTTTGACGACATAGGCATCCATCAGGTATCGCTCGTGAGCAGTGATGCGTTTGATGCGAGAGACATCCAGGAGAGTCTTTCTGATGAATACTATTCCATTTATCCCGCGGCTTATCAAAACGAATTCGAAGGCATTGCGAGAACGGTTCTGAAGCTGTTCCTCGGAGGGCTATCGATATTCGTGCTCATCCTCATGTATTTCATCGCCTATGTGGCGCTTAGAAATGTGATGGGAAGCCGAAGTAGAACCTTTGTCATCCTCCGCTCTATCGGTGCCAAGAAAAAAGAACTCAATTATTCACTCATCATGGAACTCATGCTTATCATGATCCTGGCATTCGCATTAACGATGCTGGCATTCAACTTAAGAGACTTCTTCCCAAGAATCATACCGGATTATCTCAGGTACTTCACATTCTCGAATTACCTGTTCATGATATTGGCGTTGCTCATAATGAGTATGTTCCTGGGCTTCCGCTTCAACAAAAAAATCTTTAGGAAAAGCGTAATCAGCGCTTTCCGTGAAGAGTAGGTGCACATATGATTACACTCAAGAATGTCAAGAAAACATACAATAAGCGAAAACAAAACGCCAACCGTGTTATTGACGATGTGAGTCTCGATTTGCCTTCAAAAGGCCTCGTCGTGCTACTTGGTGAATCCGGAAGCGGAAAAACCACCATGCTCAATGCCATCAGCGGCCTTGACAAGGTGGATGAGGGAACCATCACCTTTGACGACAAGGTGTTTGATTCATACAATACGGCCGCCTGGGACAAGCTAAGAACCAAAGATATCGGCTATATCTTTCAAAACTACTACCTTCTTCCCTATGAAACAGTCTATGACAATATCCGTCTTACCTTGAAAATGATTGGCATCGATGAAGAAAAGGACATCAACGCCCGCGTTGAATACCTTCTTCATGTCGTTGGCATGAGCGGCTACAAACACAGAAAAGCGAATCAGCTCTCAGGTGGTCAGCAACAACGCGTAGCGATCGTTCGCGCCCTGGCCAAGGACCCGAAAGTCATCATTGCGGATGAACCTACTGGGAACCTTGATAGTCGAAACACGCTTGAAGTCATGCAGATCATCAAAACCATTTCACAGGAAAAGCTCGTCGTCATGGTCACCCATGAAGAAAATCTTGCGACCTCTTATGGCGATAAAATCATACGCATTGTCGATGGCAAGATCAAGTCGACCCATGATAACGAAGAAAAAACCCGGCACACGAAAACCCATGAAACAGACATTTACCTCAAGGATTTAAAACACGTCCATGAAAGTGAATCAGTCAATGTATACATGGACAACTCTGCGGATGCCCCGCCAAAGGCAAGACTCATCCTCAAAAACAAAACACTTTATATCGATGTCGATCATGAATCCTTCAACAAGGTCTACATGATGGATGATGAAAGCGACGTCAAGATTCTTGATGCCTCGAGAGAAGAAGTTTCAAAGACAAAAGAAGAACTGCCCACGTTCAATTATTCTGAGCAGTTTCCAACTGAAAAAGACGATGATTTGAAACAGGTCATAAGTTTCAAACACGCATTCGAACGCAGTTTCAAATCCATGCGACGTACCGGGAAATTCATGAAACTTCTCTATCTCGGCTTCTTTTTCGGCGCAACGATATTTGCTCTGGCGGTTGCCATGTTTACCAATATCTATTTCATCGATGATGAAGACTATCTGACCACGCCCAAATATACTTTTTACGGAAACACAGACGATAGTTTCAATGATTTTTACACTTTTGAGAACTATGATGAAGTCACGGCTTATGCTTCGGAGCATGAAACCATAGACGGCTTTTATGTAGGAAGAGAGACCACGACTCTTAGAATCGAACTACCGAAATTCTATCAGACAAGTGGGTCGACTTCACAAAGCGCCCACATGGCGCCCCTCTCCCGCGTAAGTGAAAGGGATCTCGTTGCGGGGTCCATGCCTGAAAATAATTCAGGCTTCTTGATTGATTCAAATCTGGCTGACAGAATGCTTAGAAGTGGTACGCTGCCGAATATGGGCATCACGAGCTATTCTGATTTACTGAGTCTTGACGCACTGCTTGAAACTAATGGAAAGACGCTTTCAATAAGCGGTATCGTGGAAAGCGAAGCGCCCATCTTCTATGGAGACAAATCACTAAGGCTCACCCTTGATAGCGATTCTTTTTACAGTCTTGACCTCATAGAAGAGGATATGACGCTGCTTGAAGGGAATTTGCCTACTCAGAAAGATGAAGTCCTCATACCACTTGACAGAGTTCCAGTCAATGCGATTGATGGCTCTGGGAACATCGATCTTTCCATGATCGGCAATGTCATGATCGAGACGGTGTACTACGATGTAGTCGGCGTCTATGAAACAAATGGAGAAGAAAACACTTTGCGATACGTCGCAACAAGTGAAGCGATTGAGAACGCTGTTTTCAACCGTGGATCGTCAAAAGCCTATTTCTATGTGGACGACCCCGAGGCCTTCGAAGAAGAACGAGACAGCTCTGAAGATCCCCTTAACAATATGGTTGAACAGGCTTACAACAACGACCGTGAAACCCGTCGCATGTCTTCAGGAGGCCTGATTGTCTTCTCAGTGGCCACACTCGTCGCAACAGCGGCCGCATTTTACTTCATCATCCGTTCATCGATGATGAAACGGATTTATGAAATCGGTGTATACCGTTCACTTGGCGTGAGACGCTTCGATATCGTTAAACTCTTCCTGATTGAAATCATGCTGATCACTACATTCTCAAGCGTGCTTGGTTTCCTTGGTATGACCTACGCGCTCAATGAAGTCATCAAGGCTTCGGGTGAACTTGTGGATGTCTTCAACGTGAGTGTGTTCACAGTCTTTGGAGGGCTATTCATCATTTACGCCATCAATGCGCTCTTTGGCCTCCTGCCACTCTTCGGCTTGCTCAGAAAAACCCCTGCACAGATTCAGACCGTTTACGATTTATAATAAAAATAATGCCACAATTTTGTGGCATTACTTTTTTAGATACCGTTTCATGTAAGGGCCCATGTCGAATTTGCGTTTGATGCCACCACTAGTCATGGGTCTTAGCTTACCAAGCAGCTTCGTTTCCTGAAATGCCCGGTCATGCCTTCCAAAGCACCACGCGACGCCTGTGAAACTGTTCGGGTCGCGTCCGTCTAAAAAGTAGCGGTTGTTGAGGGTTTTGATTCTTTCATACGCTTCTTCGAATGAAGGACTCCACTTGATGATCTGCTTGCCCCAGTACATCCGCATGTAGTTGTGCATATACCCAGTATCAACCATCTCTCTCATGCAGGCGTTCCAGTATGGGTCGTCAGTTTCTGCGTTGATCAATGTTTCCAAGGAATAAAGAATCTCTTTTTCATCGTTTTTGTGTTCCTCCATTGTCTTGTAGGCCCACTCGACGGTCATTTTATCAAATGCATCATAACCGTCTTTGTGGTAATATACGAAGTTGAAGGCGAGTTCTCTTCTTACGATGAGCTGTTCCAAAAACGCTTCACCGGCTTCTTGGTTTATTGTGCCCTTTTCCATGCCGTTTTCAATCGTTTTAAGCATATGCATGGGAGAAATCATCGCGAAATGAAGGTAGGGCGAGAGCTCGCTTGTCAGGAACTTTCCCGGATCGTTGCTTTCGGTGTAACGGTTGATTTTGTTTTCAATGTAGGCATCAAACCGTCTTAACGCTTCTGTTTCTCCGCCTGTGAAACGGTCTGTCTTTTCAACCGAATGATCAATATCGCACTTATCTATAATCTTTTTTAGGGGTTCGTCCAAAAGAGATGCGTGGGACTCTGAACGATGGTTTAGCGTTTCTGGCGCATCAAAGTCACTTCTATTTTCGAGCGCTTTCCAAAGTTTTTTTCTGATGGTACGCGCGGCGTACTCCAGTTTGTTTGAAGCCATCTCAACAGGGACGCTGAGATCGTTTTCGACTTCCACAACTTTGAGAGATTTCGCTTTTTTTACTACATGATAACGCAGGGCTCTTAGTTCTCTTGTATAGGCTTTGTCCATCACGAGCAGCGAGGCATCCCCGAGATAGGATGAAATGATGTCTGTGAATTTACCGAGCTCAACGGTGAAGTCAATGCCCATCGTTTCGAAAGACGCTCTTAAATCCCTAAGGCCTTCAAGCATGAAGTGATAGTGTCTATCAGCGCCTTCGGGGAATGTTTTTGAGATTACAAAAAGCACTTTGAGCGGCAACCCAAGACGGTTGGCCTCCCTTATGGCGTAGATGAGTGAGCCGTTGTCATGTATGCGCTGGGTATGCTGCATCCAGTAGAGTACGTATAAACCATCATCATTGATGAAACCCTTGTTTTTCAGTTTTATTCTTTTATCCATAAAAACTCCCAGTGAAAAGGTGATAACATGATTGACCACGTACATATCAAGAACTTCATGGCTTTCAAGGATGAAACCGTCGTGCTTGGAAACCACACGCTCTTCATAGGTAGACACAGTTCAGGAAAGACCACACTTTTAAGAGCGCTTGATTTGTTCTTTAACCACACCCTCGATTTCGAAGATGTCAGAAACAAGAAGCGGGATGTCGTCATCGAATGTTCCATCGATGAGGAAACCTATACCAAGGTCTTCACCCCTCCTTATTACACGTTTGACGCGCACAAGAGTCACGGGGCGTTTGAAGACATTCTTGACATGCACTACCTTTATTTGCCTGTCAGACCCTATCCTCTGAGTCACTTTGTCAATCAATGTTTCGCCCTTAATTATACACCCAGAATAGAAGAAATGAAAACCCCGGATCTCAAGCACTTTGAACAGGGCACGTTCAAGGGCACCATCCGTTTCCAAACCCGCCCTTATTATCAGCTTGCCTATCCTGAAACGCTGAAGGACAAAGAGAAAAAACACCTCAGAGTCAAGTGGCTCAGGACGCTTTCAACTGGAAAACTCATTCTCGGAGCCGATGAACTTGAAAAAAGCATTGACTTTGATAACTTGAAAGACATTCTGAATCTCAGCTACCAGTCCCTTTTCGTTTCAAGGCAGAAAAGATTTATCAATGCCTTTCCCTACCGCGTGCATCCCCTCTACAAATCCGATATTGAAAGAGAAATGACAACCATCACAGACCCCATGCACAAATCAAGCATCTTTTTGCTGGTGGAAGGCAAATACGATGTGCCATGGTTTGAAAGCGGCCTTCGCTTACTTGGGAAAGAAACAGATTATCGCGTGATTCCAAGTGGAGGGTCTGGCAACCTCAAATACGTCAATGAACAGCTTGCAAAAGCCGGCTACAAGACACTTGTGATCAGTGATGGTGATGTGAATGTACCCGGATACAGTCTCAATCGCGACATTATCGAACTTTATGTCGATGAGAACTTTCTTAGAAAAGCCTTTAACGTAACCTTTAAAAAACAACCCAGAAACAAGCACCAGTTTTTTGCTTCAATCAATGAAAAAGATGATATCATAAAGAAAGTGCTCTCGAGGTATGCGACCTACCATCTTTACCTTGACCACCCCTTTGTTAAAGAGTTAAGATCGATTCTTGAAGACTTTGAAGCCCGCAAAGGTTTAAATATCACCTGAATTTGTTTATAATGGTTAATTAATGAGAGGTGCCCCATGCCGAAATGTCTGATATGCAACACAGATACCCATTCCATATACGACAGTGAAATAAAAGTCACCCATCACGTATGCGATGGGTGTGGCTACACATTCAAGGATTCAAAAAACCATCCCACTCACGACCATGAACACGCCTTGTACAAAAACCATCAGAATACCATGGAGAATACGGGGTACGTAAACATGTTCGAACGGTTTTTAAAAGCCTCAGTGGATCCTTATGTCAGTGAAGGCGAAGCCCTTGATTTTGGGAGTGGACCCGGACCGGTCCTCTACGAACTTTTAAAAAGAAGAGGCTTTTCTGCTGAGCACTACGACCCTTACTTCAATCCTGATACGTCCGTTTTCAAAAATTCATATGCCTTGATCACATCGACTGAGGTGTTTGAACATCTGAGTGATCCCGCGGGAGAATTCAAAAGACTCGCTGGCAGGTTGAAAGACGGAGGCTACCTCGCAATCATGACGAGTCTTCGTCCAAAGGAAGATGAAACGTTTTTGACCTGGTGGTATCGCCGCGATCAGACCCATATCGGTTTTTTCACGGAAAAAGCCTTTGAAAAACTGTCTCAACAAGCGAACCTTTCGTTTGTCTACACCAATCACAAAAACTATTTTTTATTCAAAAAGGAACGTGAATAGCCATGAAAATCCATACGGATAACGCCAAGTTGAAACACTTCTTGAAAAACGCTGAAAATATTGACCTAGCGAATACCTATGAAGAGGCGGAAGTAACCATTACCGGGCGTTTCAAGGAAAGTGACCTCCATAACAATCTCAAAGCCGTCATCATACCGTTCACAGGCCACAACGGCATCGATTTGAACGCGCTCAAGGACAATGACATCATGCTTTTCAACACGACGGCGCATTCGCATTTCGTAAGTGAAAAGGCCCTTCAGCTGATCCTCGCGATGCTTGGAAACACAGTCCACTACCACAATAACTTAAAAGGGGGAGACTGGTCTTCCAGGAACCTGCCATCGAGGAAAAAGTGGGTATCCCTTTGGAACAAACACGTGGGGATCTTTGGCTATGGACGTATTGGAAGGACGCTTCATGCACTTCTTGAACCCTTCAACTGCACGGTCCATGTCATCGACAGAGGCAAGGACTATGGGAACGCGGTTACGGAAAAAAGCCTTGCGGCTTTACTCAAAAACACAGACATTACCGTCATTGCCGCGCCACTTACAAGTGAAACCGAAAATGCGTTCAACGCGCCTATGCTCAACCTGCTCAAAGGCAAATACCTTGTAAATGTCGGAAGAGGCAAAATCATTGACGAAAAGGCGCTTTACGAATCCCTTAAAAACGGTTTGATTGAAGGGTTTGCAAGCGATGTCTGGTATCAGTATCCAAAAGAAAACGAAGCCCTTTCACCTTCCAAATACCCTATTCACACATTCGACAATGTCTTACTCTCCCCACATACGGGCGGCTTCACTACTGAGGCGGAAAACCGCATGCACGAAGCGATTCTAAAAACGATTCAAAGCATTGAAAAAGGGGACACGGCTTCAAAACTCGACTTGAGAAAACTGAAGTGAGGCGGTTTCATGAAGAAAACCTACGATGAAAGAGAAACCATGTTTTCAAGAGCCCGACTTGAAAAAGGCACCGAACACTACGAAACCTTTTACAAAGCGCATCCCGAATACAAAAAGGGCGATGATGACATCAGGGGCATGGATTTTGAAAACAGACTGAGAAAAAGCGAAACTTTCAAAAAGACCTATTTTCCTCTTCATTCCAACAATTTCACATACATGAAACACATGTATGATTTTTTGGATGCAGTGGAAAAACCACTGGAAAAAGTAGATGTTCCTAATGAATTCGCAGAAAACATCAAAGCAGTCGCCAAACGGTTCGGCTCCAGGGAAGTCGGCATCGTCAAATTAAATAAGAATCACTATTACGATGTTCACGGAGGCGTAAGCGAACCACTTGGCGATCTTTACGGAAGAAAGGTAGACAAGCACTACACCCATGCGATTGTGTTTTTCAAACCGATGGCTCTGGATGCGATCAACCGTTCACCGCATTTTGAAGAACTCTTTGAAACACAGAATATCTATCTCGATATCGCCTATATAGGAAGCCGCCTCGCCGCCTACACAAAGGCTCTTGGCTACGATTCGACCTTCGCGAGTGAAATATTTTCTCCTGCACCTTTGGTTCCTCTGGCCCATGACGCGGGCCTGGGCCAGATTGGCATGACCAACCACATTGTCAATCAAACCTACGGAGATAGAATCCGCCTGGGGGCGGTCTTCACCACCATGCCACTCAAGACAGACAGTCCCGTTGATTTCGGATTGGAGGCGTTTTGCAAACGCTGCAGCCTATGTCTTATGAACTGTCCCAATCAATCCATAAAGCCGCATCAAAGAGATGTGAATGGACGCATATTCTACAAATTTGACGATCAGTCCTGTTTCAACCTCTGGAAGAACATGGGCACGGATTGTGGCGTATGCATTCAAAGCTGTCCATACACCCAGGGCATTGACATTGAAACGCAGAACTGGATGAAAAACGATCCTGAAAGAATTGACATGTTTATCAAAGACTATCTCAAGGATAAAAAGGGACGACGCGTCTCGATCAAGACACCACTTGACATCATTAAGGGAGAGGATTAGATGATACTCGACATCGACGTACACGGAATGATGGTGAACGAGGCCATCAACCACATCGAAAAGGTCATAAAAAAAGCGGGGAAAGACGTTGAAGCCATTCGCGTCATCCATGGGTACCGTAGTGGCAGCGCCCTTAAAAAGGCCATTCAGGACCCAAACGGCATTCGATCCAATAAAATTGCGAGAAGACGCTACACCATGAATCAGGGCGAAACCATTTTGGAGCTTCTTTGATGCTTAAAGACAAACTCATACGTTCCATCCTTGTGGTGGGTCTTTCTGTGAGTGCTATCTTCTATCTGCTTGCCCTTTTTTTAGACCGGTTTACCGTGGTGTTTATTCTGTTTGGGTTTGTTGCTTTCATGCTGACGGCTCTAAGTGCACAGACCCTTTACACATGGCGAAAATTCGCAGAAGAGGAAAAATCAAGGCTCGCAAGCATGAAACCCTGCGTCCACTGTGAGAAACCCATTTATGAAGATGATTCCATTTGCCCTTACTGCCACAAACCCCAAACGAATGAAACTGAAGATAATTAGGTGCTTAGGCACCTTTTTTATTGACAAGAAATTGATTTGTTGTTATCTTTATACCATAAAGTTTGAATATCAAAACAATTTCGGAGGCATATCATGGATAAAAAAATCGGCTTTGTCGTATGTGGCAATTCAGGCATTGACTATATCGACCATCCCTATGACATAAGAGTACTTAGAAGCATGCTTTTGTTTGGGGAAAACGAGTATGAAGACTACGTGGATATTGACGCGGATACCTTTTACAAAGAACTGAGCGAACACCCCGATGTTGCACTTTCTACAGCACAAACCGCAACGGGCGTCATGATGAATACATTTGAAGCATTGAAGAACGATGGGTATACTGACATCGTGGTTGTCACCATCTCCTCACAGTTGAGCGGGACTTATGAAGGCGCCCATATGGCTGCGAACATGGTTGAAGGTGTGGACGTGCATGTCTTTGACTCACTAAGCGTAGGCTACGCGGAGAGTTACATGATCATGGAAGCTGCGCGTATGGCTAAAGAAGGCGTCCAGGTGCCTGAAATTCTTGACAGGCTCGCTTCAATAAGAGACAACCAGGGGCTTTTAATCTCAGTGGATACGCTCAAGTTTCTTGTCAAAAACGGTCGTTTATCAGGTGCGAGCGGACTTATAGGAAGCATGCTCAAGATCAAGCCGCTTTTGCATCTTTCTCACGATGGAAGAGTCGAGGCCATTGAAAAAATAAGAACCAGGAAAAAGGCGTTGAACCGCCTTGTTGATAAGTTTATTGAAGACCACCATGAGAAGAACATCGAAGTCTTTCTCATTCATGCGAACGCACTTGAGACCGCAAAAGAAGTGAGAGAGAAACTTCTTGAAAAAAGCGAGGATTTACAAGATATAGCCATCCATCATTTGACCCCGGTCGTCGGAGCCCACGCGGGACCCGGTGCACTTGGGATCGGCTGGATTATAAAAAAGTGGTAAAAACACCCATAACTTTGATATAATGGGGTGTAATGAAAAGGGGGATACACATGCCTACATCACCAAAAGGAATCATCAATGAACTGCTCGTGGATGTATTCAATAACATCCTGCGCATAGAACAACAGCACATGCGCCAACAAGGCGTAACGCTTTCCATGAATGAAATTCATGTATTGGAAGCGATTCAGAAAAGTGAAGACGCAATCATGTCCAACATCGCAAAACGTCTGCACATCACTGTAGGGACCCTTACAACATCAATCAACCGACTGGTGGACAAGGGCTATTGTGAGCGTTACCGAACCGATGAAGACAAGCGAAAAGTATTCATTCGTCTCACCAGGCAAGGGAAACAGGTTCTCAAAATCCATGAAAAATTTCATGATGAAATGATCGATGCAGTGATTGAGGATATGCATCTTGAAGACAATGCAGTCCTTATCGATTCGCTTGAAAAGCTCACCGATTATTTCAAAAACAAGTACTAAATCCTGGAGGCGAATCATGTCTACAATCAGCTCAGATGTTCTAAGAGGCCATTTGGAAAGTGTTATCCTGACATTGATCCGGGAAAAAGACCGGTATGCCTATGAAATTGCAAATGAAATAAGAGAGCGTACATCGGAGTCTTTTTCAGTCAAGGAAGCTACACTTTACGCAATGGTACAAAGGCTTGAGAGAAAAGAACTGATCAAGTCCTATATCGGAAACAAATCCCACGGAAGGCAGAGAAGGTATTATACCCTGACATCCCTGGGCAGAGCGTATTATCAGGAAAAGAAAAAAGAATGGTATGAGCTCAAGAAACTCATGTCGGTATTTCTGGAGGATAATCATGAACAAGAGACTTGATGATTTCATCAAACGAATTTTCAAAAACAGAACCCATGACGAGTCCGCCAGAGAAAGCCTGAGAATCTTTCTATACGAAAAAGTGGAAGACTTAAAAGACCAGGGATACAGTGAAGAAGAAGCCACTGAAAAAACCATCGAAGATTTCGGTGATCCTGAAGAAGTCTATCTTCCTGATTTGGAAAACGGACGTTCACCCAATCTGAACAGAGAGAAAAAACGCACGAAAAATGCGCTTCTTTTCTCATTTTTAAGCAGCCTTCTCATCATCGCAATCATCATGATTATCAATTTTGTTTTCTTTCCTGAAATCGGTCCGTGGTCCATTATCGCCGCACTCGGCGTGTTGTTTTGGCCATTAAGCCTGCTTTACAAACTGCTGAACAAAAAAGGAGAATAGTTGTTATGCCCAAGAAAACCGCTGTTATTGCTGTAAGTACCGGATGTCTGGATTATGTGGATGTCAAAACGGACAATCTATTCATCATCCGCTGTCAAATCGAAATCGGGGATGAATCTTTTAAAGATTACGTGGAAATCAATGCCAACGACTTTTATAGGCAACTAAAAGAAAATGATACTCTGGTGCCTACTTCGTCCATGCCTCCAATCGGAGAAATCGATGAAACCCTTCATTCAGTTGAAGAAGCAGGGTATGATTCAGCGATTATCATTACCATATCATCACAACTGAGCGGTACCTATCAAACCTGCCAAATGGCGAAAAACGCCTATGATGGGTCATTGGATATCCATGTTGTGGACAGTTTGAATGCCGCAATCAGTGAAGGGTTTGTATCAATAGAAGCACTTCGACTGATCGATGAAGGCAAAGACCCTGAAGAAATCGTCCCCTACCTGGAAAAGCTTGCGCTTAGTCGCAAACAGTATTTCCTGGTGGACAATCTTAGGCTGCTCGTCAAGAACGGTCGTCTCTCAGGAGCTGCGGGCTTCATGGGAAGACTTCTCAAGATCAAACCCATTCTACAGGTGAACGATGAAGGTAAGATTGTGCCTTTTGAAAAAGTTCGAACCATCAATAAGGCCCTCAAGAAAATGGGCGATCAGATTCTTGAAGACTTGGAAGGCAAGACCAATTTCGTAGTGACTTACGACACCTCTGACAATAAAGAAGGGTTTGATTATATCTTCAATCGCATCGAAGAAAAATACCCAAATCATAGACATTACGCCGCTCCAATCACACCAGTTATCGGGGCGCATACGGGCGTAGGCACGGTTGGAGTTGCCTATTTCGATTTGGAAGAAGCCAAAAATAAACAATAAAAGTTGTATTATAAGTTATCCCGTGATAAAATATTAGACGGTGATTTTATGCAAACAAAAAGACTCGTTTTTCTAGCGATTATGCTCGCAGTGAGTGTGGTTCTCAATATCGTTGAGAGAACGGCCATTGTTGGGTTTACTGGGCTTCCCATGATACGTCTGGGCCTCGCTAACATAGTGGTTCTCATCATTTTATATACTTACGGCATCAAGGACGCTTTCGCAGTGCTCATCATAAGGATCCTTCTTGTAAGCTTCGTAACCGGGCTTTTCAGTCCCGCGTTTTATTTGAGCTTATCCGGAGGCATGGTGGCATTCGCTTTGATGATGCTTTTCAAAAGACTACCGGGATTCACGATCATTTCTGTCAGTGTCATGGGCTCACTTGGACATGCGGTCGGACAAATTTTCATGGCAGTATTTTTGCTCAACACTGAAGAAATCATCTTTATTCTGCCACTGCTTATCGCCATCAGCATTCCAACAGGAATTTTTACGGGAATGGTTGCGAGAAAGCTTATCAATTCCATGAAAGAGCAATTCAAAGTGCACAGTTACTAAACATAAGAAAAAGCCTTGCCAGTACACACAATACCGGCAAGGCTTTTTATATGCAATTAATCGCGCCATTCGAGAAGGTAATCATCAAATCCGCTTGATGTTTCTATAGAATCATCATCCAAATACCATACCGCTTCTACATCATCCAGATCTTCGATGAAAGCCTGGGACTCTGTAGGTTCCATGAGAAATGCGGCCGTGGATAGAATATCACCGATGGAACCGTCTTCGATAACTACAGTCACACTCCTGTGATGAAAGGAAGGTTTGAGTGTATTTGGATTGATAAGATGATGATACCTCTCACCATCCACTTCGAAATATCTGACGTAATCGCCACTGGTCACAAGCGATGTTCCAGAATCAAGCTTGACACCGGCAAACCCGTATGGATCATTCGGATTTGTCGGATCAGTGACGCCTATATGCCATAAGTTCGAATCTCTTGTGGGGTGATCACCGTAGACTTCAATATTGGATGTCCCCGCATTGATGAGAAAACTTTCTATTTCTTCATAATTTTTAAGCAAGGCGGATAGCTTATTGGTGGCGTAGCCCTTGGCGACACCTCCGAGGTTCAGATTCATGTTTTCTTGCATGGTGACTTCGTTGGTATCTTCGTTAAGGGTGAGTTTGTCAATGCCAACGTACTCACCAGCGGCGTTTAAAGTCGCATCACTTGGAACTGAACAGTCGCCATTTTCATTGCAAGATTCAAGGTGGTCATTCCAGATATCGAGGACGGGACCCATGGTAATATCAAAATATCCATTGGTGAGTGCATGATAATCCTTGGAAAGCATAAGCAGTTCAAAGAGTTCATCTTCCACAATATGGGTGGAAGTTGGATCTTCATTGAGGGTCATGACATTGGTCACACCACTGTACGTATTGTAGCGGTCAGCCTGCTGATGAATGTTTTTAAGTAAGGTTTCACTTTCGTCAAAAATTTCATCGATGATAGCTTCATCTGTATTTTCATCTACATATAGATTAATCGCAATCATGGAGTCGAAATAGGATGTATGAACATCCGATTCCTTTTTTAAATTGACAGAATCCTCTTCACAGGCATTCAGGGAGAAAACAGCAATGAAGAGCGTAAGTAGAAGCAGTGTTTTTTTCATGGAAATCAATCCTTTCTAGCGTGTGTATTATATCACACAGTTGGGACCATGTACGTAAAAATCGCAGAAAAGAAAAGAGGCCCGAAGGCCTCTTAAACTATAGAAGGTTGATACTTATCTGCCAAGTGCCATTTCAAATGCTTCAATAACGTGATCGACAGTGATTGATACACCGGCAACAGCGTCATCTGGATTTTCAAAAGCGCCGTCTACAAGACTGTAGTCTTCAAGGCCTTGGTTTTCTACAACTGCATCAGCAAGAGCTTGCATTTGTTCTTCCCATGGCATTTCGCCGTCTACTACGTTGCCGTCGTCATCTCTATGCATACCGTAACCAGTACCGTAGTCAAGAGACATTTTGGTAGTGATGATACCAGTAGCTTCGCTACCATGGTTCATCATGCCGTATACAGCATCTTCAGTAGCGGTTGATTTGAAGTATACAACGTCAACAGCAGCGTGAACGATGTTGCCTTCTTCATTGACTGCGATGAACGCATGTCCGTTTTGATGACCTTCTGAATATCCGTATTGGATACCAGGCGTGTAGTCGCCTTCGCTATCGAATTCAGGAACGTCGAAGTCCGTAGGTTTTTCGTCGCTTCCGAGTTCAGCGAGTTCGAGTGCGTTTTCAATCGCAGTATAATAGCTTGTTACTGTGATGGAAACACCCGTAATGGCGTCATCGTCAAACTTGCCATCAGTAATTGAATATTCAGGAATACCTTGGTTTTCAACTACGTCGTCCGCAATTGCGTCAACCTGTGCAACCCAGAGAAGCTTGCCTTCTTCGTCAGCTTCACAGTCGTCATCTGCATCTTCGTGCATGCCGTAGTCACAACCGTCATCAAGGGTACGTTTTGTAAGTCCAAGATAATTAACAGTATCATCTTCAAGGTCCCACATTGGGCCTTCAGAGTCGCGTTTTGCATAAACCGCGTCAATGTGGATGTCTTCGATAAAGCCTTCAGCATCTACATAGACATATGCGAAACTGTTTCTGTTTCCGTCGGAATAGCCAAGGTGAAGTCCAGGTTTGTATTCACCAAGTTCTACTTCGTCTTCTCCACATGCAGAAAGAGAGAAAACCAAAGTAAGTAGTAATAGTGCACTCAATAATTTTTTCATGGTTTTGTTGCCTCCTAGTTATTTTTAGTTTTTCAAACCACTTGTATTATAAATTTTAACAGACCCTATGTCAATAAATATTGGTAAAAAATTGTATTACAGAAGCAGTTAATTTTGGTACACGAACTAAATGCATTGACCGTGGCGGTCTTTTGTTGATATGATATACTAGACTAATAAAGGAGGCGACCCAATGAAGCGCAATGATGTCAAACTGATTGTTGTTCTCGCTATCGTGGCTTTGATAAGCGTTGTAGCCGTTCAATTGCTTCAGCGAAGTCAAACGTATGACGACGGTATTGCGGTCGTTACTCATGGAAGTCAGGAAGTATTGAGAATTGATCTTCAAGATGGTTCGGCCGTGATTATTGTAGAAGAAGAAGTGATCAGTGTGGATGAAGACGCCGGAAGGTATGTCGTCAAGGGAAGTTACGGCGATAACAACACAGTTACCATTGGGTACGATCCGGACAATCATACTGTTCGCGTCCTAGATGAAGTGAGTCCTCAAAACATTTGTCAAAAACAAGGTGAAACCAACTCACCGTTAAAACCACTTACATGTCTTCCAAACGAAGTTGTCATTAGAATAGAAACCCCGTTGCCATCACCAGAGGATGATGATGCCATCATCTATTAATCAGCCATAAAAAGTCCCCTTAAAAGGAGGAATACCATGGATCCATTTGCACTCGCAATATTTGAAGGCCTGCTGTTCTTCATCATTTTCGCAATTACCTTCAGAAGTCTTATGAGCATGGATATCAGCCCGATATTCAAAAAAGGTTCAGTCCGTGAAATGCAGTTCATCTACATATTCATAAGCATTGCACTTACTTATCTCGTCCTTAAGGCGATTATGAACCTTGTGACTATTTCCATTACACTTTTCAGCTAAATAAAAACGCGAATTCGTTCGCGTTTTTTTATACTACAGGTATTTGATAAAGGATTCAACTGTTTCTATCTGAGCCTTGGCACTGGTTTTTTCCCTGAGGGATTCTTTCAAGTCTTTTACGACGTTCTCTTCAAGTGTTACGGTAAAGTGAGCTGACGCGTCGTAGCTGCGTTCGACTGTATCCACAAGACCTTCAAGTTCATGCTCGATGGTTCCAATCAAATCAAAAGGCAACGTGATTCGTATTTTCATAAGCGTTTTGGGCATTGTTTTGGTGGCTTTTTCCAAAGCAAGCGATGCCCCTTTTCCGTATGCGCGAATAAGTCCGCCCGCACCAAGTTTGATGCCACCGAAATACCGTACGACAATTACGATGATGTTGGTCATGCTATTTTTCTTGAGCGTTTCAAGGATGGGCATGCCCGCAGTTTTTGAAGGCTCACCGTCATCTTCCGCTTTTTGCAAGAGTGCGTCTTCACCGATTATGTAGGCGAAACAGTGATGATTTGCATCGGGATGCGCCGTTTTCACAGCCTTCAGGTAATCTTCTGCGCTTTTTTTGTCAAAAACAGGTTTGGCAAAGCTTATGAACCTGGAATGTTTGATGATTGTTTCTTCTTTGACTTCCGCTTTTATGCTGTACATGATTATCACCCAATCCCATCATAGCATTTTTCTCAACGATTGGGGTCTATAGATGGAAAAAGTCCTTGATTTATTGTATAATTCATGTGGTGAACGCTTATGACTAAGATGCACGAAAACGGCATGAAAATACTGAAAACACTTAATGACGCTTCATTTGAAGCGTATTTTGTTGGAGGGTATGTCAGAGACACTTTGCTTGGCCTGCCCACGAAGGATATCGACATCACCACCAACGCCCGCCCCGAGGATATTAAAACGCTATTTGAAAAAGTCGTGCCTACGGGCGCGGCTTTTGGAACCATGAGCGTGATTCTAAATGGGCGAGGGTTTGAGATTACAACCTATAGAAAAGAAACGGTTTATGACAACCATCGTCATCCCGCTTCCATTGATTTTGCAGACAGCTTGGAAGAGGATCTCAAACGCCGTGATTTCACCATCAATCAGCTAACGATGGATCACGAAGGCACCATCGGTGACATGTTTGGGGGACTAAAAGACTTAAGAGAGAAAACCATTAAAACCATCGGCGTTCCTGAAGAACGGTTCTACGAAGACGCCCTCAGAATGCTCAGAGCATTCAGATTCATGGCGCGTCTAGGCTTTTCACTGGAGGCGCAAACCGCAAATGCCATCAGGAAAAATAGAGCGCTAATCGAAAAGCTCTCCATAGAACGCATCCAACAAGAGCTTTTCCGTCTGCTTGACGCACCGCATTCCAAAAAAGCCCTAAAATCAATGGTGAGCACCCTGATTCACAAGAATCTATTCAGACTGGAAAAAGGCATCGAAGTCCTCGCAAAGACCCCCGTGGATTACAAAAAAGAGGAAGCTTTCGCCCTTTTCGATTTGTATCAGACCCTAGATAACGGCCCTTGGCGGTTTTCTAAGAATTTCACGAAGACCATAAAGGCCATAAGGCATCTGCATGAAGAAACGAAAAACCGTCCCTTCAATGCAATGGATGTCTTCACCTATGGAAAAGAGCTGGTCTTAAAAGCCAACACCCTGAATCGCATTTTTGGCATGAAGGATTACACTGCAGACATCAACATCCTTCATTCCACACTTCCCTTAACCACCAAAAAAGCCCTTGCGATCAATGGTCACGACATTGTGAATCAATTGCCAATCAAGAATAAAAAACATATAAGCCTCATCTTGGAAAAACTTCTTGAAGACGTGATTGAGAACAACGTTCCAAACAAGCGTGAAGTCTTGATCGAAAAAGCAAAGGAACACTTAAATCTTATCGAACGGAGTCATACCAATGAATAATAAAATCGAAGCGTATCTGGACGCCTTTCACACCATCAGTGTGCTCGTGCCCAAAAGCATCACGGAAAAACGATTCACTTTTTTCATTCTTGAGGGCAACGGGGAAACCATCCCGCTTCATGTCACTGAAGTAAGGGAAAGTCACGATCGCATCAAATACATCACCACATTCGAAGGATTCGTCTTTCTTACCAAGGATTACTTCGTTCACCTGGAAGACGGCTTCAAAGCCGAGCTTTACAGTGGCGCGATCGTCAGAAGCGATATCTTCGATGAACTTTACGCTTATGACGGCAACGACCTTGGCCTCACCTATCACAAAGACCAAACCACATTCAAGCTATGGTCGCCAATTGTCAAAAGAATCACGCTGAACCTGACCTCGCCCGATGGCGAAAAAGCGTCTCATAACCTAACCTATCATAATCAAGGTGTCTGGTCACTGACCCTTGAAGGCGATTATGAAGGCTATGGATACTGTTATGAAAGCTATGTGAATGGGAAGGTTCGGTCTTTCAACGATCCATACGCCATTGCATCTACGGCCAATGGAAAGCGAAACGTGGTTGTAGATCCAGCCAAATTCGCACCGATGGATAGTATCCTTGATACGGATCATTTCTCGGCTGTCGATGCCATAGTCTATGAAACGAGCGTAAGAGATTTCACTAAAGACACAAGCATTGAAGCGCCCCATCCCGGAACGTTTCCCTCTTTCACAGAAGAAACGCTCAAAACGAAAAACGGTAAGCCTGCAGGGTTTGACTATCTTAAGACGCTCGGCATCACCCACGTACAGATTCTGCCTTTTTATGATTTTGAAGGCGTCGATGAAACAAATCCGGATGCGGCCTATAACTGGGGCTACAACCCATCGCAGTACAACGTGGTGGAAGGCTCTCTTGCAACGGATCCAGAGGATCCATACAAACGCATCAATGAACTGAGAACCATGATCGACACTCTCCACAAAAACAATCTTCGCGTGGTCATGGACGTCGTATACAACCACGTCTATGACGTTGACACATTCCCCTTTGACGCACTCATTCCAGGGTATGCCTACCGCGTGAACAGCCATGGCTATCTCACTGAGAGTTCAGGCTGTGGTAACGATCTTGCTACAGAGCGAACCATGATCCGAAAATTCATCGTCGATTCAGTTATGTACTGGGCGAAGATGTTCAAAGTGGACGGATTTCGTTTCGACCTCATGGGCCTCATAGACATCAAGACCATGCATGTCTTAAGACAGAAACTTGAAAGCTACAGAAAAGACATGCTTGTTTACGGCGAAGGCTGGAACATTCCAACCCCGCTCAAGGAAAATCGCATGACACACCTTCAGAACAACTATGTGCTTTACAATATCGGGTTTTTTAACGACGTTACCCGCGAATACATCAAAGGCTCCAATTTCGACGTGAAGGACACTGGATTCTCACAAGGAAGAAAAGGTCGCCAAAAAACCATCGAAAACATTCTAAAAGGCGGTACGGTCTCCCACGGCGCAATCAAGTATCCAGGACAGTCGATGAACTATGTGGAGTGCCATGACGATCACACCTATTTCGATCAGACACTTAAAGCTTTCCCGAATCTTGATGAACCCACGCGCGTTAAAATGCAGCGTCTGGCCACCTCCATGGTTTTGCTTGCCCAGGGCGTGCCTTTCATTCACGCAGGCCAGGAATTCTTCAGAACCAAAAACGGCGTCAAAAACAGCTACATGTCCCCTGATGCCATCAACAGGCTTGATTGGAACCGCAAGGACGCCTACCTTCCATACATAGAAGAGTTCAAGACACTTGTCGAGTTCAGAAAGAACCATCCTGAGTTGAGAATCAAGACGCCCCACGAAATCGAACAGAGGGTGAACGTATCCTTTACAAAACAGGGCACCTGTCTTTACGAAGTCAAAAGTGAAGAAAAGAGTCTTCTCATGGTATTTAAAAATACCGATAAGGATGAAACAATCGATGTTGGCGATGCAACCACCCTTTTTAAATCGGAAGACACGATTAGCCTTGAAGGCTCAACCCTAAAGACAGGCACCATCTCAACCACTATTTTAAGCATCAAGAGAAAGGATGACTGATGTGCAATCATTTTACGCGAAAATAGATTCCTACAATATTACCACCTATGACACCAATACGCTTTCTGTCTATGACAGTGACGGCGTTCGCCATACCATCCGCATCGATGAAAACGCGGATGTAAAGGAAGGTGAAGTCTACCTCTTCGAAGGCGAAACCATCGAATTCAAGGCCAAGGAACAGTTTTTGGTCAAACACCATCAGCACATCAACGACATCGACATGTCGCTTGGAAAAAGGGAACAGCTCATGGGCAAGTTCTACAAGTTCGCCCCCGTCCCGATTGAAGAGATTCAAACGACCGTTGAACACTACATCGCCCTCATCGACGATGAAGACGTTAGAACCATTACACTGGACCTTTTTAGAACACACGAAGAAAACTTCTATCTCTACCCTGCGGCCACGCGTTTTCATCACGCCTATATCGGCGGAGTGGCCTACCATACGGCGACCATGCTCAAACTGAGTGACGGCCTTGTTGCCACCTATCCCTATTTGAATCACGGATTGCTCATTGCGGGTATCCTGCTGCATGATCTATACAAGACTGTTGAGCTTTCAGTCTACCACGCACCAGAATACACCACGGAAGGCAAAATGCTTGGACACATCTCCATGGGAAGCGAAGCCGTGGGAGAAGCCGCAAGACGCCATGGGCTATACGACACAGAAGCGAGAATGCTGCTTCAGCACATGATTTTGTCCCATCACTACTACGGCAATTTCGGGTCTCCCAAGAAGCCGAATATTCCTGAAGCCCTGGCACTTCATTTCATCGACAACATCGATTCGAAGTTCGCCGTTCTGGGTGAGGCGCTTGAAGAAACGAAGACCGGGGAATTTACAGGATCGCTCGGTGTGCTTGACCGTGAGCGGTATTACAAATCAAAATATACAAAAAAGTGAAAAAAATAGACAAAAACAATCGGCTGTGTTACACTATTGTTAGCCAAAATTCTAGAAGTATGCAGTTAATCAAGAGGAGTGAATTAACATGAAATTGGAAAAAAGAACGGAGAAACTAAAAACCGTACGCGATAACCAATTGGTACCTGGTGTTGTATATGGACATGGTATAGACCCAACCCCTGTACAAACACCTTATACGGATTTCGTCGATGCTTACCGTGAATACGGAAAAAGCATGACCTTCAAGACAAAACTCGGTGGAAAAACCCACATGGTTTATTTCAAGGATGTTCAAATCGACCCCATCCGTCAAAACAACGTATTGCACTTTGACCTTCAAAAAGTAAGCGCAAGCGAAACCATCTCAGCGGATATTCCAGTCGAACTTATCGGCAAGGAAGTCGTCGAGAAAAAAGGTCTTGTCGTTGAACAAATCGAACAGGTTGTTGAAACTGAATTCCCAGCGGGATCAGGTATTTCAAACTTCGAACTCGATGTTACCAACCTTGAAGGCAATGACACCCTGACTGTCGCTGACCTTGACCTTCCTGAAGGCTTCAAGGCACTTGAAGAGGACGAAAGAATCATTGTTGCCGTCAACTATCCTCAAGAAGAGGAAGAACCAGAACCAGTTGAAGGTGAAGATGAAGAAATCGAAGTCGAAGCCATCAAGCAAAAAGGTGAAGACGAAGAAGAAACAGACGAAGAAGAGTAACCCACTTAAACACCGCATCGATTGTGATGCGGTGTTTTTTTAACCGATTTTTTGCAAAAAGAAAAGCCCGCCGAAGCGGGCTTTTATAAGTTATTCCACCATGTCAAGCGGTGGGAACGTGCGTCTTTCGAAGAGTTCGCGGATGGTGTCGTACATTTCAATGTGTGTTGTGTGATTTTCTTCGAACTCTGCGTCGTCCTTGATCATGTCGATGGTGTGGATGGAATGGTTGATGTTGCTGAAGAGTCTGCCATAACTGCTTGCTGCATATGTGCCAACATTGTTGTAGAGCTCTTCGCTCATTTCAGTGTATTCGATTTCACCGTCTCCACCGACGTTTTGAGCTTCGGTGTTCTGGTTACGCTGTAGGCTGTAGGCTCTTAGCTGTTCGATGGTAGGCATGCCTTCGCTGTTGTTGAGGGCATCGCTGTAATCGCCTTCTGCATCAGCATTGTCGAATTCTGCCGAAGGTTTCTCGAAGTTCTCACCTTTTTCTGCACGGATAAGATGGATACCGAACTGAGTGGTGGTGAGCTTGCTTGCGTAGACTTCTTCTTCATCTTCGAATTCAGGTGTGTTGTAGTCGTTGTAGACATCCTGAAGGGCCACTACGAACTCTTCAACGTAGTTCTGGGTGTTGTTGTAGTTGAGTTCTTCAGTGGTCTGAGGTTGGCCTTGTTGGGTCTGGCCTTCCTGTACCTGGAGGTTTTCATATCTTAGTTCAAGCCCTGCGTTTTTGTATTGTGCCCAATCACTTTCTGACTCCACGCGTGAAGCGTCTTTGTAGGCTTTAACAATGTCTTCCATGGTTTCGCCGTCTTCCACTTCCGCGCGAATGAGATCTTCGAGGTTGGCTTTCGTGATGTCAAAATCGTCTTGTTCAGTGTCGCTTAGGCCGTCATAGAATTCATTGAAGTCATCAGGTGCGAAGTTTTCATCCATGTCAACGAAAATGAGAAGCTGATCGGCTTTAAGCGAGAAGTAGTTGTCGTATTGTTCCTGGACGTAGTCCATGACTTTGGTGAAATCCACTTCGTCGTACAAGTAGTCGTTTCGAATGGTTTCAATAACAAGTTGAGAGAGATACTCCTCTTCGCCACCAAGTCCGTAAGCCGCATAAAGGAATTCTTCCCAGCTCATATCCTGAGGAGAGAAGCCGTAGTTTGCGTAAGCGCCGTTGTTGAAGGATGTCTTGTCGGTGCGGACATGTTCACGGAACGCTTTCATCTTGTCACTTCTGTTTTCAAAGAGGTCGCGGTTGTCACCGAATGTGTCTTCAAAGTAGGTGCTGTCCATCAAGGTGTTTTCCTTGAGAATTTCAAGACTGTAAAGCGCGCCGACTTTCTGTGAAGCGTAGTTGAAGTAGTCGTCCGCCGTTACTTCGAATTCATCGAGGGTTGCAAGTTTGGAAAGGTTGTCTTCGATTTCCTCGTAGACATCGTTTCTGAACTGCTGATCGTAGGAAAGTGCGAGTTTCTTGTCATGAATTTTCAAATTGTTTTCTTCATAAAGGGATTGAAGAACACTGCTTGTCTGCTCACTTGAGATAAGATCTTCAACATAAGCCAGTTTGAGGTCTTCAAGTTCATCACTTGTCATAAGGTCAAACGCCTTGACATCTTCACGTTCCAGCTCGTAGACCATGAAGCGGTAGTCGCCGATGGCTTTTGAAGATTTTGAGAATGGTTCATCTGTTTCATTCAAGGTATTGAATAGGTAGTCGCTTAGATCGAGAATATCGCTGGTTCTTGCGGCTTCGCCTTCTTTTTGCATGTCGTATTGATTGTACATGAAGTATTCAATGTCCATATCTGCAATATCCTGCACGGTAGCGCTCGTATTTAGCTGTTCGCGTTCAGGATAGATGAAGTTGTACATCTCAATATACTTCTCAAGCGTTTCTTCATCATTTAGAAGGGTGGTGTTGGTGTCATCGAAGTCATCACTTGCAACGTCTTCGATAGGCGTTTCGGTATCGGTGTAAAGCCCAAGTCCCTCATCGCCGTCTTCGTTTTCAAAATTAGGCACAAGGTTGAAATGGTTGAGTACAAGTTCTGCATCTTTCGAACTTAGGAAACGAAGGGTAAGTGCCTGCATGTTTCCTTGTTCGTAATCCGAGTAGTAGGATTCAAGATCCTCTTCGCTCACAAAGAAGTCGCTATCTTCATCATCAGTGAGATGGGCGTCCTTTGTATATTTGTCTTTGGCAATGACCAGACGCATGAATGTTTCCACTGAATCGTCATCGGTTGGATCAAAACCGTTCATCACGAGCGTGTCGTGATAGTTCTGCTCGAGCTCTTCAAGCTGGCGTTCACTGAATTCAGCGATTTCAGCGTCGTCAGTAGTGCCGTAGGTCATCTCCTTGATTTGCTCATCGATTTCATCCTGGGTCACATCGTTGATGTAATCGGTATCGAGATGATTGGAAAGAAGTTCGGTGTCGATATAGTTTTGAAGGTGGGAAAGTCCATCCATGATTTTAACACGTTCGTAAACATCTCTTCTTGAAAGCTCGTAGCCATCAAACGTCATAAACGTTTCATCAGGATTTGATACGGTTGGTGTTGAGTTGTCATTTTGTAGGGCATTGCATGCGACTGACATGACAATGACCAGTACAATGATGCTGAGGACGATTGCGCCTCTTTTAATTAATTTCGGGTCCATAATTTAATCACTCCTTGTATAATTACGCAATATATATAGTACCATTATTTATTTTTTAATACAATAAGAAAAACGCACCATTTATATGTTGCAAGCAATCCAGCATGTCGTGCAGTCTTGTGTATTGCATTCAATGGCATTTGTTGTATAATGAAAAGCGAATTGGAAGTGAAGACTATGGAAATAACCATTCTTGGAAGTGGTTCAAAAGGAAACGCCACCTATATAAAAACCAAAAGCGCCGCATTCTTGATCGATGCAGGGCTTTCGTACAAACAAATAAATGAACGCATGCACGCGCGAGGATTGTCGCTGATCCCGCTCGACGCCGTATTTCTGACCCATGAACACAGCGATCACACGAAAGGGCTTCACCAGCTCATCAAAAAGACGGGGACGCCCCTTTGGGCGGTCAAGGACACCTACAAGGCCGCGCTTTCAAAAAAGAAGACGCTGCCTGAAGACCATACCCATAAACCCTTTGAAGCGCACCTTCCTTTCGAGTTCAAGGGCGTACGGTTCACCCCGATCAGAACCTCGCATGATGCAGCACACGCCGTAGGGTTTGTTATAGAGGAAGCTGGTAAGAAACTCGTCTATATCACTGACACCGGGTATCTTGACGAACGAGATTTCCCGAGGATCACCAACGCCCACATGTACATATTTGAATCGAACTACGACATTTCAATGCTTTATACATCGCAAAGACCGCATTATCTCAAACAGCGAATCGACTCTATCAAAGGGCATCTCTCCAATACCGACAGCGCCTATTATCTTTCGCGCATCGTCGGTGAAGCCACCAGACACATCGTCCTTGCCCATCCTTCTGAGGATTGCAACACCGAAAGCTGTGCGCTTGATACCCTTAGAAATGTATTTGAAAGCTATGAACTGTCAATCGACACGTACGACGTCCACGTTGCCAAACAAAAAGAACCGACCAAAACATTCGTCTTATAAAGGAAAGGATTGATCATATGAATCATGAAGCTTTAATCAAAGAAACCTGCGCCAAAGTGTTTGACGTCTCAAAGGAAGATGTGAGTCTTGAAGAGCGTCTTATGGGCGGCATGTCCAATTTCACCTACATCATCAAAGTGAAAGACACGCTTTATACATTCAGGGTGCCTGGAAAGAATGCGGAGAAATTCGTGGACAGAGACATTGAAAAATACCACATTGACCTAGAAAAGCCACTGGGTCTCAACAATGAAACTGTGTATCTGGATACTAAGACCGGCCTCAAGATAGCCAAATATATTGAGGGCGTTCCCCTCCATCAGAAAAAACCGCTTGATTATCTCAAGGAAGCAGCCGACATCCTACATACCATTCATGGTAGCAATGTAGAATCCAAGCATCCCTACAGTCCGTTTGATCGACTTGAAAAATACGAAAGCTACATGGAAGCTTTCAACCACACCCATGACGACAGGTATTTCGAATACAAGGAAAAACTCAAATCCTACAAACCATTTCTCGATCAGTTCGAGCACACCTTTACCCATGGAGACGCACAAGTTTCAAACTTCGTTGTTCGTGAAAATGAAATCCGCCTCATGGACTGGGAGTTTTCAGGCCAAAACGATCCGTACTATGACATCGCCTGCTTTGGAAACAACGACTTTGACCACGCGGTTGCGCTTCTTCCTGTTTATCTCAAGCGCACGCCGAAACACGAAGATTACAAGCGTCTTTACCTTTGGAGAACCTATCAATGCTTGCAGTGGCACAACGTAGCACTATACAAACACGAGATCGGTCTGAGCGAGGAATTGCATGTTCCATTCGACAAAGTGGCGACACTTTACCTCGACAAAGCACAAAATCTTCTCGCCAAATTGTAATACAGATAATTATTTTACAATTAAAGGAAAACACTTCAAATGTAAGTGTTTTCTTTTTTAAAATCTCCCATGAAACATTGTTAAAACCGGATTGATATTGTATAATTTACTTGTATGACAAAACGTTACTAAATTTTAATATGGAGGTAGTTGCAATGGCGACTAAAAAAGTGTTTCAGTCCATGGACGGGAACCAGGCAGCGGCACACGCAGCCTATGCGTTCACGGAAGTAGCGGGGATTTACCCGATTACGCCATCGTCACCAATGGCTGAACATACCGACCTTTGGGCATCACAAGGAAAGAAAAACATCTTTGGAATGCCGGTAAAGGTCATCGAAATGCAATCAGAAGCAGGTGCGGCGGGAACGGTGCACGGTTCGCTTCAGGCGGGTGCACTCACCACGACCTACACTGCATCCCAAGGGCTTTTACTCAAATTGCCTAACATGTATAAAATTGCTGGGGAACTTCTCCCTGGTGTTATCCATGTGGCTTCAAGAAGTATTGCCGTACAGGCACTTTCAATCTTCGGAGACCACCAGGATGTCATGGCAACCCGTCAATCAGGGTTCGCGATGCTCGCTTCAGGCTCAGTTCAACAAACAATGGATCTTGCAGGACTTGCGCATTTGACCGCAATCAAATCAAGCATTCCATTCATTCATTTCTTCGATGGGTTCCGTACTTCTCACGAAGTGAACAAAATCGAAGTGATGGATTATGACGTATACAACCGTCTTGTTGACAGAGATGCCGTAAAAGCATTCAAAAAACGCGCACTCAACTCAGCCAACCCTGTAACACGCGGTACTGCACAAAATGACGATGTCTACATGCAGGGACGCGAACTACAGGAGAAATACTACAAAGCGATTCCTGACATCATGAATGACTATATGAAAGAAATCACCAAAGAGACCGGTCGCGAATACGCACCGTTCGTATACTACGGTGATGAAAACGCAGAAGATGTCATCGTTGCAATGGGCTCTGTCACTGAGACCATCCGTGAAACGGTTGATTACCTCAATAACGTAGAAGGCCGCAAAGTCGGACTCCTAAACGTTCATCTTTACCGTCCTTTCAGCGTTGAATACTTCATGAACGCACTTCCTGAAAATGTCAAACGCATCGCCGTTCTTGACAGAACAAAGGAAAACGGTTCAGTCGGAGAACCTCTTTATCTTGATGTAAGAAGCGTATTCTATGGAAAAGAAAATGCGCCTACCATCATTGGTGGTCGTTATGGACTTTCAAGTAAAGATACGACGCCTGCTCAAATCAAAGCGGTTTATGACAACCTTCAGGGCGAACAGAAAAACGGCTTTACCATCGGTATCAACGATGATGTAAACAACACATCTTTAGAAGTGCAAGAACCAATCAGCACCATCGATCCTTCAACTACGGAACTTCTCTTCTTTGGATTTGGTAGTGATGGAACCGTCGGTGCTTCCAAAAACACCATCAAGATCATCGGTGACAACACCGATTTATACGCTCAAGGCTACGCGGCTTACGACTCACGCAAATCAGGCGGAGTTACGCGTTTCCACATGCGCTTTAGCGAACAGCCAATCAGAAGCACCTACTTCGTAAACCACCCACACTTCGTATCCTGCTCAAAAGATTCCTATCTTGAAAAATATGATATGATCGCGGGTATGCGCGAAGGTGGAACCTTCCTTCTCAACACTGTTCGTCCCAAAGACGAAATCGAAGACCTTCTTCCTAACAAAGTCAAGAAACAACTCGCTGAAAAAGGCGGAAAACTCTACATCATCAATGCCGTCAAACTTGCTGAGGAAATCGGTCTTGGCGAACGCATCAACACCATCATGCAGTCTGCCTTCTTCGCACTCAACGAACATATCGTAGGGTATGATGAAGCTCAGAAACTCATGAAGGAATACGCGAAAAAAGCGTACGGCCGTAAAGGTGAGGAAATCGTCAACAAGAACTACAGTGCCATCGAAAAAGGTAAAGAAGGCCTTGTTGAAATTGAAGTCAAGGATTCATGGAAAGACCTCAAAGTTGAATCAGAAGAAAATGAAAACGCAAAACCAGGGTTTGTCGCTGACATCGCTGAACCAGTCAACCAGCTTGAAGGGTACAGCCTTCCTACATCCGCATTTGAAGATTACGCGGATGGAACCATGGAAAACGGATCCACCGCTTATGAAAAACGCGGTGTTGCGAACTATACCCCACGCTGGAACCCTGAAACCTGTATCCAGTGTAACCAATGTGCGTTTGCATGTCCTCACGGCGTCATTCGCCCATACCTTCTAACAGAAGAAGAAATGGCCAACGCCCCAGAAGGCATGGCAACCCTCGATGCCCGTGGTAAAGGCATTGACGATCTCAAATACAAAATTCAGATTTCAACCCTTGACTGCACAGGCTGCGGTGTATGTGTATCCGTATGTCCTGCGAAACCGGAAAAAGCTCTTTCCATGCAGCCAATTGGTGAAGAAATCGCCAATGGTGAAATCGAAAACGCAAAATACCTTTACAACGAAGTGTCTCCTAAAGACAACCTTGTCAAGAAAACCAATGCCAAAAACAGCCAGTTCGCAAAACCGCTCTTTGAATTCTCGGGCGCTTGTGCAGGCTGTGGTGAAACACCATACATCAAACTCGTTACACAACTCTTCGGTGAACGCATGATGATCGCAAACGCTACCGGTTGTTCTTCAATTTACGGTGGATCATTCCCAGCTACACCTTACACCACCAACTCTGACGGCCGCGGTCCAGCATGGGCAAACAGTCTTTTTGAAGACAACGCGGAATTCGGATTTGGTATGCGTCACGGCCTGGAAACTCAACGCGACCATCTCCACTTCCTCTATGAAGAGAACAAGGACAAGCTCCCTAAAGAACTTGCCGATCTCTTTGAATCATGGGTGGAAAACCGTGATGACGGAGACAAAACCCTTGAAATCTCCAAACAGATGCGTCCAATGCTAGATGAGCTTGAAGGCGATCTTGGTGAACAGTTCAGAGACCTTGCGCCATTCATCGTCAAGCAATCCAACTGGATCATCGGTGGAGACGGTTGGGCTTATGACATCGGATTTGGCGGACTCGACCACGTTATCGCAAGTGGTGAAGACGTTAACATCCTCGTACTCGACACCCAGGTTTACTCCAATACCGGTGGACAGTCTTCCAAAGCGGCTGCCAAGGGATCCATTGCGGCATTCACCGCTTCTGGTAAAACCGGAAACCAAAAAGACCTTGCGTCCATGGCTATGACCTACGGACACGTGTATGTTGCGCAAGTCTCTCACGGAGCTTCTCAACAGCAAGTCTTGAAAGCCATCCGTGAGGCAGAGGCGTATCCAGGACCTAGTATCGTCATCGGATACAGCCCATGTATCGCACACAAAATCAAAGGTGGCCTTACAAATTCTGCGAACCAGGCGAAACTCGCGGTTCAATCAGGTTACTGGCCAACCTTCCGTTTCGACCCACGCCTTGAAGACGAAGGAAAGAACCCTTTCCAACTCGACTCCAAAGCACCAAAATGGGAGAAATACGATGAGTTCCTCATGAACGAAGCCCGTTATTCACAGCTTAAGGACATCAACCCTGAAAAAGCGGAAGCACTTCTTGAGGACAACAAGAAAGCTGCACAACGTCGCTATAGAAGATACAAACGCTATGAAGCGATGGACTACTCACAAGAAGCGGATCAGGAATAATCATTTAGAGGGTGCTCAGGCACCCTCTTTTTTGATACAAAAAACGCGAAATTAAAAAGATCGACCCTTTCATGGCGGCTTGCTTTTTCAATGCCTGCCATGTATAATATATAAATAACATTTCCCGCTAAAGGGGTTGTGTGCACTAAGAAAGAGGGATACCATGGGAATGAATCCAGATGTAAATCTAGTCTATATATTGCAAGCCATCGGCCTTACAATCCTGTTTGTCGGTCTTATCGGTTTTGAAAGACAAAGAAGAAACAAGATAGCCGGGCTGACTACGCATTTGCTTGTCGCACTTGGTGCGGTGGGCCTCACCATCGTCCAGCAGACCATGGTTCAGGATCTCTTTGAATTCATCGATCAGAATCCGCAGTATATCCAGGATAGTGGATACGTCGTGACATTCAACCATCAGCGCCAGCGCATCGTCGCCCAGATCGTCAGTGGAATCGGCTTCCTCGGTACCGGGGCCATTCTCAAAACCAACGGATATATTAGCGGACTTACCACAGCGTCCACCCTCTGGATCAGCGCCATCATCGGCATCATTTTCGGGTATGGCATGTTTACGCTTGGGATTACGCTTTCTCTTTCAATTCTATTTGTACTCACCATTATAAAAAATGTCATAAGACATAACGTCGAAGACCAGAATTGACCAAAATAAAAAAGCCCTGAGGGCTTTTTTTATTGTTTGGACATCGTTTTGGCCGCAATGGCGCCCATGACCAGACAATCCGTCAGGCCGAGACTTCCAAGGCGCGCGGCGCCGTGGACACCACCGGTGACTTCTCCGGCCGCGAACAGTCCTTCCATTATGGAACCGTCTTTTCTTAGGACCCTCGCCTCGCTGTCGATTCTTATGCCTCCCATGGTGTAGTGGACCTTGGGCCATACGCGCATGGCATAGTAAGGTGGGGTTGTTATTTGATCGGCGCCATCGAGCGGCTTGCCAAATGAACCGTCTTCCTTCTTTTTGACAGCGTCATTGAAAGTCGCAAGTGTGTTATGAAGGCGTTCCCTATCAAGTCCGTAATGCTGGGCAAGGGATTCAAGGTCTTGAAATAGTCTTACAACCCCTTTTTTGATTGCCTTCTTTAGATTCATGTCAGCGGTTTTCACCGCTAAATCGTCCGCGATGGCGATGACGGGGTGTCCAACTTTTAAAATTGCGTGTGAAATGGTGTTGCGATCAGAAAGCTCATTGACAAACCGCGCCGCGGTATCAGGGGTTATCAGAATACCTTTTGGCAGAGCTATGTAGTCTGCGAATTTCGGGCCGTCGCCAAACCCCTTTTCATCAGGTGAGGTCCATGGCGCAAGCGAAATCTGATCAAGGTCTCTTGTATCCGCGCCAAGAGCCATTGCGGATTTTAAAACTTCAGCGGTTGCGCTTTTTATGTTGGTCGTGTCGATTGAATCACTCAGTTCAGGAAGATACGTCTTCAAAAACGTCATGTCTGCGGAGAAACCACCACTCGTGATGATGACACACTTATTCGCCTTGAAGAATTTGGTTTTTTCTGGCAAAGGTTTTTTAAAGACGTAGGGATGATGCGCCTTGACACCGTTTATACGTCCCTTGTCGTTTTTGAGAAGCTCACTCACATAGGTTTTGGTTTCAATCGTTCCACCAAGTTCCATGAAACGCTCGGTTGCTTTTTGAATCATGGTCCGTCCACTGAGTGACTCTGGTGTATAGCATCTTTTTACAGAGTGTCCTCCGAAGATGTCAATTCTATCCATGTAGGTCACCCCGATGGACCGGGTCCATTCAAATGCGTCCAGTGCTTTTTTTGCGACTATGTCTACAAGGGCTTCGTCATTGAGCCCCTTGCCTGCAGTGAGCATGTCCTTTTTGAGTTGTTCAGTAGAATCTTCAATGTCTCTTTTTAGCTGTAAATCCGCTCCGGGAGCGGCCACGCCTCCATCACTAAGTGACGTGTTTCCACCGGGCTTGTTCATTTTTTCTAGGATCAGCACATCAAGGCCCTTTTCAAGGCACGCAATGCCGGCTCTAAGGCCCGCTATTCCACTGCCCACGATAATGACATCGACTTTCTTCATTCAATCACCTCTATCTGTATGATAGCATTATTGCGTGCCTTATTGAAACTTATTTCACGCGTGCGTGTACACGACTTTATAAAAATGGTCATATCATTAGCAATAAAAGGCGAAATCCTTTAAAATGATGATTGAGTTAAAGGAGGTAATTTTATGGCTACACTGAAAATTGAAAATTTGCACGCAAGTGTGAATGACATTGAAATATTGAAAGGTATCGACCTTACCATAAAAGGCGGGGAAACCCATGCGATCATGGGACCCAACGGAACCGGGAAATCGACCCTGGCAAGTGTCATCATGGGCCACCCGAGATATGAAGTAACCAAAGGCACGATTACCCTTGATGGGGAAGACGTGCTTCAGATGAGCACTGATGAACGCGCCCGCGCCGGGCTCTTTTTAGGTATGCAGGCACCTGCGGAAGTTCCTGGAGTCACCAACAGCGACTTCATCAAGACCGCCATCAACGCCAAAAGAGAAGACGGCAGCAGCGTACCGCTTTTCAAGTTCATCCGCGAATACGACAAGGCGGTCCAGGACCTCAAGATGCGTGAGGATCTGCCCCATAGATTCCTCAATGACGGTTTTTCAGGCGGCGAGAAGAAAAGAAACGAGATTCTTCAGATGCGCATGTTGAAACCAAGCATCGCCATTCTTGATGAAATCGACAGTGGCCTTGATGTCGATGCGCTCAAAGTCGTTGGCGAGAACGTCACCAAGATGAAAAACGATGATTTGGGCTTGTTGCTGATTACCCACTATCAAAGACTGCTTGATTACATCTCAGCCGATACCGTACACGTCATGATGCAGGGAAAAATCGTGAAAAGCGGCGGCACCGATCTTATGGAAACCATCGATAGCGATGGGTATGACTGGATCAAAGAAGAACTTGGAATTGAAGATGAAAGGGTTGTACCCGAAAAAGAAGAAGAACCGGTGCTTCTTGAATCCTGTGCGACCAAAGAGGCGACCAAGTAACCATGCCTTCTGTTGAAAGCACGCTTCAAAACACCCTGCCTGAATCCCTGCACGAATTACTCGGCGCGCTTGAAGACGTCTTTGTCTTTAAAAACGGTGAACTGCATGGTGAAACGACCCTTCAAAAGGGACTCACCATAACACTCGACAAGGACTATACCCTTGATGAGAAGGCTTTAATTGAAAATTTCGATCAGACGAATACGTTTACAGAAGAAAATCTAAAAGGCGCGGACATCGTCAGAATCCACGTAGACAAGGGTGTCAAGGTGAAGAAGCCCTTGCACATTTTCTTCTCCCAAAATACAAAAACCCCAAAAGACCGATTGAGCATCGTCTTGGAAGAAGGGGCGGAGCTTTCGCTTTTTGAATACCTTGAAAACACAGAAGAAAGCGCCGTGAACTATCTATCGAACGCACGAATCAAAAAAGGGGCGCAGCTTCAATATACCGCGGTTGGCGATACGAACGAAAAAACCGTATCCGCCATCACCAGGAACGCCTGGGTTGATGGACTGGCAACGGCGAATTATACCCTGGCGCAGTTCGGAGACGGTAAAACCGCGCATGATACGGTTGTCGAACTCAAAGAGCCCGGTGCCAAAGGCAACGTTTCCATCGTTGCGCTTACCAACAACAAACAAGAAGTTGTGGTTAAGACGCTTGTGAATCATCTGGCGCGGGATACCGAAGGCCATATCAATCATCTCGGTGTTGCGGGGGATCAATCTTTCCTTGTATTCGATGGCACCGGAAAAATTGGAAAAGGCTTCAAACGAAGCGTGGCAAGACAAAACAACAACGGTCTATTAATGAGCCCGAGTGCGCGCCTTGATGCCAATCCATTCCTGCTCATTGACGAGTTTGACGTCGAGGCCTCACACGGTGCGGCCATTGGTCAGATTGACGAAGAACAGCTTTATTATCTCATGAGTCGCGGCCTCAGCAGAAAAAGTGCTGAAGAACTCATTATTCACGGATTTCTTGCGCCGTTTAAAGAAGCCTTGAACGATGAAACAATCAACAATCATTTAAGTGCGCTTCTTGAGAAAAAAACACGAAGATAGGTGATTCAATGAACGCCCTCAAATTGAAAAGTGATTTTCCCGTATTTGATGAAGGGCCCCTTGTATACTTTGATACGGCGGCTTCCTCTTTGACACCCAAAAGTGTCATTGACGCGATGGACGCGTACTACAAGACCATGCCTGTCAACGTGCATCGCGGTGTGTATCAGATGAGTTATGAAGCCACAAGAAAGTATGAAGACGCAAGAGAAAACATTGCGTCTTTCATAAACGCCGATTTTGAAGAAATCGTCTTCACAAGAGGCGCCTCAAGTGCACTTAACATGCTTGCGAGGATGTATGAACCCTTTATCGATGAGAACGACGAAATCATCATAAGCGAAATAGAGCATCACTCTCATCTTCTTCCCTGGCAGCAAGTCGCTAAAAGAACCGGCGCGAAACTTGTCTATGTGCCACTTACAAAAGAAGGCAGAATCACAGTGGACAACTTTAAAAAAGTTTTAAGTGAGAATACGAAAATCGTGGCGTTTACCGCCGTAAGCAATGTGCTTGGCTATAGAACCCCACTTGAAGAAATCATTCGTCTCGCGCATGAAAAAAACGCCGTTGTAAGTGTGGATGCCGCTCAGGGCGTTCCTCATGAAAAGGTTGATGTCAAAGCGCTTGATTGTGACTTTTTAGCCTTTTCAGGCCATAAGATGCTTGGGCCTACAGGTATTGGCGTTTTATATGGAAAAACTGATCTGCTTGATAAACTCGAGCCGCTTGAATACGGTGGCGACATGGTCGATTATGCCTATAAGGAAAACGCCACCTGGAAAGATGCGCCCTACAAGTTTGAAACCGGAACCCCACCGATTGCCGAAGTCCTCGGACTTAGTGAAGCCGTCAATTACCTAAGAGAAATCGGCATGGACGCTGTAAGCGCCCATGAATCAGAGCTTCAGGCATATGCGCTTGAGAGGCTTTCACAAATGGACGGCATCACTGTCTACAACAAAACGAGTGAAACAGGGATCATCGCCTTCAATATCGACGATGTGCATCCGCATGATGCGGTCACCTTCTTCGATGAAGACGATATCGCTTTAAGAGCCGGCCATCACTGCGCCCAGCTCGTCATGGCGTTTTTAAACGTACCAGCGACACTCAGAGCATCTTTTTATCTATACAATACCAAAGACGATGTGGACCGCTTCATTGAAAGCTTGAGCGAAGCGCGCAATTTCTTCACATCCGTCGGCTTTTAGGAGGCACTCATGAGAAAACTTGAACAGCTTTACCGCCAAATCATCATGGATCACTACAAAAACCCCAGAAACAAGGGGCTCAAAGATGATGAAGGCTATCAGAGCGATCACATCAAAAACCCGAGTTGTGGCGATGACATCACCATCCAAAGCAAAGTCGAAGACGGCATCGTCAAAGACATCCGTCACGAAGGCAGTGGCTGCAGCATCTGTTGCTCATCGGCAAGTGTTCTAAGTGAACTTCTAAAAGGCAAAACCGTAGAAGAAGCTGAATACATCGCAAAGAACTATCTGCTAATGCTCATGGACAAGGACTATGATGAATCCATTGACTTCGAAGACGCGGTTGCATACCAGGGCGTCAAACAGTTTCCAGCCCGCATCAAATGCGCGACCATTGCGTTCAAAGCATTTCAAAACACACTTAAATAGTAGGTGAAACCATGGACGACACAAAAAAAGAAATTGAACGGATTATCGGAGATTACAAATACGGTTTCAAAACCGAAACCAAATCCGTATACGATACAGGAAAAGGCCTCACTGAAGACATCATCAGAGACATCTCACGCATAAAAAACGAACCACAGTGGATGCTTGATTTCCGTCTTCAGGGCTATGAAAACTTCAAAACCATACCCAATCCTAAATGGGGACCGGACTTGTCGGGCATCAAGTTTGATGAAATCACATATTACGTCAAACCATCGGAGAGAAGTGAAACCTCCTGGGACGAAGTTCCAGATGAAATCAAGGATACGTTTGAAAAACTTGGAATCCCAGAAGCCGAACGCGAATTTCTAGCAGGCGTGGGCGCCCAGTTCGAAAGCGAAGTGGTCTATCATTCCACCCTTGAAGAACTCGAGAAAAAAGGCGTTATCTTTACAGATACCGACACCGCCTTAAGAGAGTACCCTGAACTCATGAAAGAATATCTGGCGCAAGCCGTCCCGAATGACGACAACCGCTACGCTGCCTTGAACAGCGCCGTATGGAGCGGGGGCTCTTTCATATACGTTCCAAAAGGCGTGCATCTTGATAAACCCCTTCAGTCCTATTTCCGCATCAACAGCGAACAGATGGGACAGTTTGAAAGAACGCTCATCATCGTTGATGAAGGTGCGAGCCTTCACTACGTAGAAGGCTGCACGGCACCGATTTATACCAAGCATTCCCTTCACGCCGCTGCGGTTGAGATATTTGTCAGAAAAGGCGGGCACTGCAGGTATACCACCATCCAGAACTGGGCGGCCAACGTCATCAACCTCGTTACCAAACGCGCAATCGTTGAAGAAGACGCCCACATGGAATGGGTCGATGGCAACATTGGAAGCGGCATCAACATGAAATACCCTGCCTCCATTCTAAAAGGTGACCGTGCCAAAGGCACCACCATTTCAATTGCTTTTGCCGGTAAGAACATGCACCAGGATACCGGTGCCAAGATGATTCACATCGGTAAGGACACCACCAGCTCCATCACCTCGAAATCGATGAGTGCCAAAGGTGGAAAAGTCAATTACCGTGGTCTGATTCATCATACAAAAGGTGCGACCGGCGCCAAGAGCAACGTCGAATGCGATACCATCATTCTTGATTCAGAAAGCACGAGCGATACGCTTCCTTACAACATCGTCAAGAACAACGGCGCACAGGTGCAGCATGAAGCGAGTGTTTCCAAAGTCAGTGAAGAACAGCTCTTTTATCTCATGAGTCGCGGGCTCACTGAAGCCGAAGCGACAGAGATGATCATCATGGGCTTTATCGAACCGTTTGCCAAGGAGCTTCCGATGGAATACGCAGTGGAGCTCAACCAGCTTATCAAACTTGAAATGGAAGGGTCCATCGGGTAAAACCGGACCCTTTTTTCCTTGAATCTGTGAAACTTCTTAACCCGTTTCCTTTTTAAAACCCATGCTTTACGTTATAATATAGTTAAGCGTTCAAACTTTAGAAAAAAGAGGTAGATACATATGGAACTAAGTATTAACGCACTCCGCTTTTTAGGCCTGGATCAGACCAACGAAGCCGCAAGCGGACACCCGGGCATCGATCTCGGAGCAGCACCAGTTGTTTATGAACTTTTCACCAATCATCTGAATGCAACCCCGGAAAAATCCGACTGGTTTGACAGAGACCGTTTCGTGCTTTCTGCAGGCCACGGATCAAGTCTTCTTTACGCCCTTTACCATCTCGCGGGCTACAACATCACCATGGAAGACTTGAAAGCCTTCAGACAAAAAGGATCCATCACACCAGGACACCCTGAATACGGACTTACTGACGGTGTGGAAGCTACAACCGGACCGCTAGGACAAGGGATTTCGATGAGTGTGGGCATGGCGATTGCTGAAGCCAATCTGCGTGCACGTTTCAACAAGGACGATCTTAAAGTCGTTGATCACTACACCTACACCCTTTGTGGCGATGGCGACCTTCAAGAAGGCGTCACACAAGAAGCGATGAGTCTGGCAGGACACCTTGGGCTTTCACGCCTGATCGTCCTTTATGACTCAAATGATGTGCAGCTTGATGGACCTACCAAGGATGCCAACAGCGAAAACATGAAGTTGAAAGCAGAAGCCATTAACTGGAACTATGACTTTGTCAAAGATGCAAACGACCTTGATGCCCTCAACAAGGCCATCAAAAACGCTAAAAAATCCGACAAGCCAACCCTGATTGAGATTAAAAGCGTCATTGGCTTCGGATCTTCAGTAGCCGGCACCAACGCCGCGCACGGAAAACCGATCGGCAAAGAAGAAACTGAAAAGATGCGCAAGGCTTTCGACTATCCATACGGACCGTTCGAAAATCCGAAAGAGGCCATCGAGGACTTCAGAAACACGTTTAAAAAACGTGGAGACGAAACCCTTGCCAAATGGGAAGAAACCCTTGCCACCTACAAGGAAAAATACCCTGAAGACTATGAAACATTCATGAGCATTGTCGAAAACCGTCTGGACGTTGACTGGGACGAAGTGCTTGGAACTGCAAAAATCGGCACAAGTGAAGCCACCCGTGCGACCATGGGAAGCATTCTTCCTTCAGTCAGTGAAGTGGTTCCTTCCATGATTGGAGGCTCCGCGGACCTCTCAGGAAGCACGAAAGTCACCGGAAATGATGGAAACTTCACCAAGGACAATAATGCCGGACGCAACATCAATTTCGGTGTTCGTGAACATGCCATGGGCGCCATCGTGAATGGACTCAATCTGCATAACATGCGTGGATTCAGCGGAGGCTTCTTCATCTTCAGCGACTACATGAAACCTTCCCTTCGCCTGGCTGCGCTTCAAGAACTTCCGGCCACATTCATCTTCACCCATGATTCTGTTGCTGTTGGGGAAGACGGACCGACCCATGAACCGATTGAACAACTTTCAATGTTCCGCGCCATGCCGAACATGAACACCCTTCGCCCGGCAAACGCGGTTGAAACCCGTCATGCCCTTCGTTTCGCTCTTGAAGCGAGTTCTACTCCGACGTCCATCGTTCTTACACGTCAAAACACCGAAGTGCTTGAAGACGTCAGCTATGACGCCTTTAAAAAAGGTGCCTACATTGTCAGAGACAAGGAAAACTTCGAAGGGATTCTCATCGCATCAGGCAGTGAAGTCGAACTCGCCTTGCATGCGCAGGATGAACTTGAGAAAAAAGGCATCAACGTACGCGTTGTCTCCATGCCTTCACAAGAACTTTTCAACACCCAGGACGCAAGCTACAAAGAAAAAGTGCTGCCTAAAAGCGTAACCAAGCGTGTGGCCGTTGAACTCGGCGCACCGGATTCCTGGTATCGCTATGCACAAAATGTGTATGCCCTTGATCGCTACGGCATGAGCGCACCAGGTGATACCGTACTAGAAACCCTTGGATTCACACCAAGTGCACTTGCACAGTACTACCAATCACTATAAACGCTTAATTATAATCGGGCGACGCATGGAAGTGCGTCGCCTGATTTGTTATAATGGTTTTTGAAAGAGGGTGCTCCCATGCAAAAACTTCATGTACACCTGGCACAATCCGATCCGCACTCAATGGTAAGAGAGCTGCTTGTAGGTCTTTATCCATCCATTCAGTTTTTGATAAGCGAAGACACATACACCTTTTTTTCAATAGACATCAACGATACCGTTGAGCTTCCTCTTGAAGAATTGCATGATTTGCTCGTAACGGATTTTGAAATGCGGTTTACCCTCATCCATCATCCTGAGCAGGCAAGCGCAATTGCAGCCGGGATTCTCAAAGAAGGCATCCTTGTCCTTCAAAACGGTACCCTGTCTTTGGAAGAGGCGCTTTTTGAACTTTTCAGGACCGAGGCTCAGCTTTTAAACCCAATAAAAAAACGTCTGTTTGAAAAACTCAGTCAAAATGATCTCGTAACCCTTAAAGCGTTTGGGAATGCTAACATGAAAGCTTCAAATGCCGCCAAGCGGCTTTTCATACACAGAAACACCATGCAGTACAGACTTGATCACATCCTTGAAGTGACAGGCATCGATGTCAAGACCTTCAAAGGACTGTTCATCATTCATGCACTGCAAACCCTTTGAATTTTGTGCAAAGTGCCCATATCTCTGGGCACTTTTTAAATGTATACTTGTAAGTGAGTAAATATTCTATAGGAGGCCCTAACATGGCTCAATTAACATTCAAGGAACTGAAAAAGGTATATGAAGGCGACGTTGTCGCCGTACAGGATTTCAATCTCAAAGTCGATGATGAAGAATTCATCGTACTTGTCGGCCCGTCTGGTTGCGGTAAGTCAACCACACTCCGTATGGTTGCAGGCCTGGAAGACATTTCACAGGGCGATCTTTACATTGACGATGTCCGCGTTAATGACGTGGCGCCAAAAGACCGCGATATCGCCATGGTTTTCCAATCGTACGCACTGTATCCACACATGACCGTCTATGACAATATGGCGTTCAGCTTGAAACTAAGAAAATTCCCAAAAGATGAAATCGACGAACGCGTTCAAAACGCCGCCGATATTCTCGGACTCAAACCGTATCTCGATCGTAAACCAAAAGCCCTCTCCGGTGGACAGAAACAGCGTGTCGCACTCGGTCGTGCGATTGTACGTGATGCCAACGTATTCCTCATGGATGAGCCGCTTTCAAACCTTGATGCGAAACTCCGTGTACAAATGCGTGCAGAAATCATCAAACTTCACAAACGCATCAAGACAACCACTGTATACGTAACGCATGACCAGATTGAAGCGATGACCATGGCGGATAGAATCGTCATCATGAATGATGGATTCATCCAACAAGTTGGCGTTCCTAAAGAAATCTATGACTATCCGAACAACGTTTTCGTCGGAGGCTTCATCGGCACTCCAGCGATGAACTTCGTTTACGGAAAATTCACCAAAGGCGGCGACTTTGTGAGCGACAACGTCAAAGTCAAAGTGCCAGAAGCAAAAGCCAAGCTTCTTAAAGACAAAGGCTATGAAGACAAACGCATCATCCTTGGGATCCGCCCTGAAGACATTCACGATGAAAACATAGTACTTGAAACCTACAAGGACTCTCACGTTAAACTCAAAGTCGAAGTATCCGAGCTTCTTGGCGCCGAAACCAACGTATACGCGAAAATCGGCGACAAGGAAATCGTTGCCCGCGTTGACGCCCGCGATGACATCAAAATGGGTCAGGAACTTGAACTGGCTTTCGACATGAACAAGGTTCACTTCTTCGATATCGACACTGAAGAGCGCATCAAAAACAACTAAACGCATCATTAAAGGACGGCTTGGCCGTCCTTTTCGTTTAAAAATAGCCGGATTTTTTCACGCCTTTTTCATGGCCTCTTTAAAGCGATGACCGTAGACTGAAGTACGAGGTGATGGCATGCAATTCATTGAAAGGACGACCGAAGGACTACGCATCAAATCAAGAGATAAGGACCAGGTTGTCAAAAAAGGGCTCAAGCAATATCTTGATACACTGCTACAAAAGGAATATGCGACCTTTGATGGTAGAATCAAGGCACTTAGGAGGGAATACGGACTCAAAAACAACGTGCCCATCTATATCCATGAGAGGCTTTGTTTTTACATGAGCACGAATATCAGGGACGCACAGTCGACGTGTATCAATTTCCATGAAGTTCTATCCATTCGCGAAGGCACAGATTCAAACAGTGAGATCATTTTCAAGGATCTGACCATCAAAAAAATCCCTGTGAGTTATCAAAAACTCCTTAAAAGACACATTCATACCGCGCGTTTTCTAAACAACCTTTAAGCCATCTTTCGAGATGGTTTTCTTTATGTAAACGCTTTATACAAAAGAAAATGCTTACAACCTACCGCATGAATAGAAAAAGCTTGAACTATCTTGTATAATGAGAGTGATTAAAATGTGTAAAGGAGATATCAAATGGCTAAGAAAACTGTAAGAGACATCGAGGTAAACGGCAAGACTGTACTTGTCCGTGTTGACTTCAACGTTCCAATGGATGGGGATACAATCACTGATGACAACAGAATCCGTCAGGCAATCCCGACCATTGAAACACTCATGGAAAAAAACGGGAAAGTTGTTCTTTTCTCACACCTTGGACGTGTCAAGGAAGAAGCGGACAAAGCGGGCAAATCACTTGCACCTGTTAGTGAAGCACTGTCTGAGAAACTTGGTAAAAAAGTGACTTTCATCGGAGAAACACGTGGTGAAAAACTGGAAACCGCCGTCAAAAACATGAAAAACGGTGACGTACTCATGGTTGAAAACACCCGTTTCGAAGATGTTGATGGCAAGAAAGAATCCAAAAACGACCCCGAACTCGGAAAATACTGGGCCTCTCTTGGGGATGTATTCGTAAACGACGCATTCGGAACCGCACATCGTGAACATGCATCCAACGTAGGCATCGCCAATAACACAGACGTGGTTGCGGCAGGCCTCCTCCTTGAGAAGGAAATCAAGTTTATCGGAGGCGCCGTTGAAAATCCAGAGCGCCCATTTGTAGCTATTCTTGGTGGCGCAAAAGTATCTGATAAGATCGGTGTCATCAAAAACCTTTTAACCAAGGCGGACATGGTACTTATCGGAGGCGGCATGAGCTATACGTTCATGAAAGCCCAAGGCCTTGAAATCGGTACAAGTCTTGTTGAAAATGACAAGCTTGATCTTGCCAAGTCTTTGCTTGAAGAAGCCGAAGGCAAACTGAAACTTCCGAGTGACTTCAAAGTCACGAAGGAGTTCGACAAGGATGCCGATTTCCGCATTGCTTCAAAAGAAGATATCAAGAAAGACGAAATGGGACTTGATATCGGGCCGAAAACCCTTGAAGAGTACCAAGACATTTTGGAAAATGCAAAAACCGTCGTATGGAACGGTCCTGTAGGCGTCTTCGAATTCGAAAACTTCGCCAAAGGAACCCTTGGCATTCTCGAAAAACTTTCAAACCTTGAAAACACCACAACCATCCTTGGTGGTGGCGACAGCGCAGCTGCGGCCATCTCGCTTGGATATGAACACAAAATCACCCATATTTCCACTGGTGGAGGCGCAAGCCTCGAATATCTGGAAGGCAAGAGCCTCCCAGGCATCGACTGTGTCGATGAACTTTAAGGTTAAAGGAAGGAGTTAGCGCTATGAAAAAAGAAATTGTCATTCAAAGTACAGAGGGTCTACACGCGGCCCTTGCCAGCAAACTTGTCCATATAGCCGCAGCATACCACTCTGATGTATACCTTGACTATGCAGACAAGAGAGTTGACGCGAAAAGCGTTCTCGGTCTCATGAGTCTTGCTGTCCCTCCTGGAGAAAACGTCAATGTCATCGCCGAAGGCGACGATGCTGAAAAAGCCATTGACGAAATCACGAAAGTATTGGAGTAGATAACCATGCGCAAACCAATGATCGCAGGAAACTGGAAAATGAACAAGAACCGTGATGAAGCACTTCAGTTCATCTACAACGTAAACCTGGAAGTCCCAAGCAAGGAGTTTGTCGATACCGTCATCGCATCGCAGGACCCAGTCCTAAGAGACCTCGTCAAGCGCCAGGGGGACAACCTTAGAATTGCCGCTCAGAACATGCATGAAAAAACCGAAGGCGCCTTCACAGGAGAAACGTCTGCGGACCTTCTTGAAAACCTGGGCGTCACATATGTCATCATCGGGCACAGCGAACGCCGTGCCTACTACAATGAAACCGATGCTTCAGTGAACAAGAAGCTTCACCAGGCATTCCGCTATGGCCTCACCCCGATTCTTTGCGTGGGTGAATCCCTTGAAACCCGCGAAGCCGGTGAAACCAACATGTTCGTCAAAGGCCAGATCAAGGAGGCCTTGAAGGGCCTTGGCAGTGAACAGGTCAAGGAACTTGTCATCGCTTATGAACCTATCTGGGCGATTGGTACAGGAAAAACCGCTTCAGCGGATCAGGCCAATGAAACCATCGGCGTCATTCGTGAATCGCTCTCAGCGCTTTATGACGCGTCTGTCAGTGACATGACCCGCATTCTTTATGGTGGAAGCGTCAAGCCTGCCAACATTGACGAACTTATCGCGAAAGAGGACATCGACGGCGCACTTGTCGGTGGCGCATCCCTCGATCCGAAAAGTTTCATGACGCTTGTCAAGGCTGCAACCCCTAAAAAATAGTTATTCGTCCCGTCTACGTTTGTAGGCGGGATTTTTTTATGCATTCAGGCATAAAAAAAAGACCGCAAATTGCATTGCGGTCTTCATGATTGGTTGTTATTAACGGTTGTAGAATTCAACGATAAGGTTTTCCTTGATGTCGGTTAAGAATTCGCGACGTTCTGGGAAACGCTTATAGACGAATTGACGTTTTTCTTCATCGAAATCGACGAAGTCCGCGCGTTCTACTTTGGCTTCAAGAGCATCTTTTACGACAACTAGGTCTTTAGATTTCTCTTTGAGTCCAACGGTTTGACCCGGTTTAACGCGGTATGATGGAATGTCCATTTTCTTGCCATCGACCGTTACGTGTCCGTGTGCAACAATCTGGCGGGCTTGACGGCGGGTGCGTGCAAGGCCTGAACGGAAGACGAGATTGTCAAGACGGCTTTCAAGTAGGAACAAGAAGTTCTCACCTTGTCTACCTTCCATTTTCTTCGCTTCGTTGAACGTTTTTTTGAATTGACGTTCGTTGACACCATAGGTGAAACGTACCTTTTGCTTCTCCTGAAGCTGAAGTCCGTATTCACTGATTTTGCTGCGACGCTGGCCGTGTTGACCAGGTGGGTAAGGGCGTTTGCCAAGATCTTTTCCTGTTTCAAGTGTTGAATACTTGAGACGACGGGAAACTTTCCATTGTGGTCCGGTATATCTAGACATACGATTTCCTCCTTTAGTTTTATTTGCGATAAAAAGAAGTGCATGAAACCTTCAGGGACTGAACAATTTATACGGTTCACCTCGTCAGCTGAGGGTACTAAGCGCCCGGTTTGGCCGGATTGTTCGGCGGTCCTGAAACCTTGCATGTAGCTGCCTTTAAAACGCATGCGTAAGCATTATATGATAAAAGCTAGAGTTTGTCAACAACGATAGCCATTACCTTTTCAAGATTCTCCTTGTCCGTTTCATCGAAGCGCATCTTTATGGGACTGTCGATATCAAGCACCCCAAACAACACGCCTTCTTTTTTAAACGGAACGACGATTTCACTTTGTGAAGCAGAATCACAGGTGATGTGGCCTTCGAACTGATTTACGTCTTCTACCACTAGGGTTTTCTCATTTTTTGCGGCGGTGCCGCATACGCCACTGCCCATAAAGATTTTCGTGCAGGCCGCAAGGCCTTGAAACGGACCCAGATATAGAGCATCAGGTTCGTTTAAATAAAATCCGACCCAGTTGACATCATCCAAAAAGTAATCAAGGATGGCCGCGGCATTCGATAACGTCGTATACCAGGGATCCGTGTCGTTGAGATAATATGGCATGGTATCAATCAGTCGTTTGTAGTTTTCCATTTTGTCTTCGCTTTTTTCTACGGGTATGAACATTGTCTCACCTCTTTAACAAATGATATTAAATAACCTTAAAAAATGCAATGAATATGGTACAATAAGAATGATTTTTCGGAGGGATACCCATGATAGACAGACTACTTGTAAGATACGGTGATTTACTGCTCAAAGGCAAAAACAGAAGACGTTTTGTCAAAATGGCGCAAAAAAGAATCGCCGAACGCATAGATAATGATTTGATAACATTGGAACCAAGACATGATAGACTTTATATCGCCTTAAACGGCCAGGATGAAGCCCCCGTGATTGAGGCGCTTGAAACCGTTAGTGGACTTCATAGTTTTTCACGTGTGATGAAAGCGTCAAAAAACATAGAAGCCATCAAGGATACAGCCCTGAAGCTCGCTAAAAACACGCTCAGTGAAAGCGAATCCTTCAAGATAGTGACCAAACGCGCGGATAAAAGCTATCCAATGGGCTCTACGGAGATTTCACAGACTGTTGCGGCTCATGTCATCAAGCACGCCCCAAACTTAACAGCGGACATTTTTAACCCTGATACGGTCATCACTGTTGAGGTGCGACAGGACGGGGCTTATATGTTCTCTGGCAAAGAACCCCTGATGGGCGGATTCCCTGTAGGGACGATGGGCAAGGGCATGGTCATGATGAGTGGCGGCATCGATTCACCGGTGGCCGCATACTACGCCATGCGCAAAGGTATTGAAGTTGAACTCGTCCACTTTGAATCCACGCCTTATACATCCATCGAGTCCGTGCAGAAAGTCTATGATCTTGCCCGCGTGCTTTCACGCTTTACAGGCGAGATGAAACTGAAACTGCACGTCGTGCCTTTCACCGAGCTTCACGCAAAACTTCTAAACGAAGTCCCTGAACCCTACGTCATCACCATCATGAGAAGAATGATGGTACGCATCACGGACAGGTTCGCTGAACTCGACCATACCCCTGTCATCATCAACGGTGAATCGGTGGGCCAGGTTGCGAGTCAGACCCTTGATAGCATCCACGTAACCCAGGCGGTTACGAACACACCGATATTGAGACCCCTCCTCGCTTTTGACAAGGAGGCAATCATGAACAAGGCAAGAGAAATCGGAACCTACGACATTTCCATTCGTCCTTTTGAGGACTGCTGCACGGTGTATGTACCAAGCCAGCCTTCAACCTCACCCAGAAACTACTACGCGGACAGATACGAACGCCGCTTTGACTGGGAAAGCCTTGTCAATGAGTGTGTAAAGAACATCAAGACCTTTACCGTGACGCCCAAGTCCGACTATGACTTTGCGTCTCATGGGTTCACCATAAGCGAACTCTTCGAAGAAGGGACTGATTGAATGATTACTTCACCTTCAAACGCAACCATCAAACGGTTTGCGAAACTCCATCAGAAAAAATACCGTGAAAAGGAAAGTCTCATGATCATAGAAGGCCCTCATCTCGTGGACATCGCCCGCTTTAAAGGGTTGATTCATACTGTGTTCACACTTGATGAATCCACCGAGTCAAACACGGTGCAGGTAAGTGAAATGGTCATGAAAAAACTCACCAAGACGAACCACGTCCCGCCGATTGCGGCCGTTGCCAAAATACCAAAAAGACACACTGTCTCTTCAAAGGTGCTCATCCTTGAACACGTCCAGGACCCAGGAAACGTGGGAACCCTGATCAGAACCGCTCTTGCCTTCGGGTTTGGCACTGTGGTTCTTGATCAAAGCGCGGATCCATACAGCGCCAAGGTTTTAAGAAGCACCCAGGGGGCTATCTTTGATATCACATTGCTAGAAATGAGTGTCATGGATTTTAAAAACACGTATCCGAAACACACCGTGATTGGCACCGATTTGAACGGTCAATCAACGAGTAAAAAACCGGTAGAACCCTATGCTCTCATCCTTGGAAATGAAGGACAGGGCATGAAAGAAAGTACGCAGAAACAGTGCAACGTGCTTTTAAAGATTCCAATCAAAAACATTGACTCACTCAACGTCGGCATCGCCGGAGGCATTCTGATGCATGCCCTCGCAAATACGAATACGCCTGATTTAAAGCTCTGACTTGCCAATTTTCTTTCCCTATGATATAATAAACGCGCATATGGGTTAGAAGAGTGGGTCAAAGCCCGCTCTTTTTATGCCATAAGGAGGAAGCCATGAATAAACTAGATGAACCATTCAAAACGCAAATCAAAGAACAAGTGGAATCGCTTGACTATGCCTTTTACGATGTCCACCTCGAGACCCGTCAGGGCGACAGGGTCCTAAGCATTGAAATCGACCATAAAGAGGGCATTGATCTGGATGACTGTGTCAAGGTCTCTGAACACATATCGGAATTTCTCGACGAAGCTGATCCCTTTGATGATGCCTACATGCTTGAAGTGACGAGCGCCGGTGCGGAACACCCGCTTAGAAACGCTGAAGAAATCGAGCGCGCCATTGGAAGGTACGTACACGTTGAGACCTTCGAACAGGTGCTTGAAGGAAACCTTGAACAAATTGACGGAGCATCTCTCGTCATCAAAAACGGAAAGAAAGTTTCAAACATACTCATGGCGGACATACAGGAAATTCGCCTTGCGATTGAAACCAAGGGAGGAAAAAAGAAGTGAAATCAAAACAATTCTACGAAGCCCTGGACGCGATAACCAAAGAGCGTGGCTTACAAAAAGAACAGGTGTTGGAACTCCTTAGAAGAGGCCTTCTGAATGCCTACAAAAAAGAATACGACAGCTCTGAGAATGCCCGAGTTGAATTCAACGAGGACAAAAACGAAATCAAGGTAAAAGCCGATTTCATCGTCGTTGAAAGCGAAGCTGCGAGTGATCAGATAACACTTGAAGAAGCACGCAAACAAAGAAAAACCATCAAAATCGGGGATACCCTAACCAAGGATATCACTCCGAAAGATTTTGGACGCATCGCGGCTGTAAGTGCCAAACAGATTCTCACCCAGGGACTCAAACAGCTCGAACGTGAAAAAGTCTATGCGATTTTCAAAGACCGTGAAAATGAAATGATCACGACTGAAATCTCAGGCCTCAACAAGGATTTCGTGACCCTTTCACTTGGACACGATCTTGAAACAAGCCTCCCAAGAAAAGAACTTCTTAAAACCGATGAAACCAAAATCGGGTCAAAATTAAAAGTTTATGTGACCCGCGTAGACATGACCACGAAAGGTCCGAAAGTATTCGTATCAAGAACCGACAGAAACCTTGTCAAGCGTCTGCTTGAACAGGTCACACCGGAAATCATGGACGGGACCGTCGAAATCATGGGGCTTGCCCGTGATGCAGGAAGCCGCAGCAAAGTCGCCGTCTTCTCCCATGATGAAAACGTCGACCCTGTCGGCGCGGTTGTCGGCTACAAGGGTGAACGCATCCGCGAAGTACTCGATGCCCTTCAAGGCGAGCGAATCGATGTCTACGAATGGTCGAAAGATCCAGTGACGTTGATTGCAAGCGCCCTTGAACCCGCAAAAGTCGTCGCCATCAACACCGACCAAAAAGAAAAAGAAGCGATCGTTATTGTTGAAGATCGTTACTACACATCCGCGATTGGCGCCAAAGGGCAAAACGCCCGTCTGGCCGCTCAGTCAACGGGTTGGAAAATTGATATCAAGTCCATAAGCGACGCCGAAGAAATGGGCATCAACTACACCCCGATCGATGAACGCGAAATCAACGCCGAAGAGATTGATGATTCGGATTATGAAGAAGACACCTACGAATACGATGACTACGATGCGTATGACGAGGTCGATGACGATGAAAACGCGTAAGGAACCCTTGCGCAAATGCATCGCCACCGGTGAAATGCTTCCAAAAGAAGCGATGCTGCGCATTGTCAGAAACAAGCAGGGTGAAGTGTTCGTCGATCCAACAGGCAAAGCCCATGGACGTGGCGCTTACGTCAAGAAGGACAAAAACGCCATTAAAGTTCTTAAAAAGAAACACAGTCTTGATCGCGTATTTCAGATGAAAGTCGACCCATCCGTATATGAAGCCTGTGAGGCGGCCCTTAGCGATGAGTGATAAGCGCGTTCTTGGACTGCTTGGGCTCGCAGCCCGTGCTGGAGGACTCGTTGATGGAAGCGAACGTGTAATCAACGCTTTCAAAAAAACGCCTCACATGATTGTTTTTCTTGCGACGGATGCAGGAGAAAACATTCAAAAGAAAGTCAAGGACAAGGCAGCTTATTACCATACCGAGCTCAATGAAATGTTCACCTCCAGTGAACTTTCAAAAGCCATCGGTAAAGAAAAACGGACAGTCATTGCTGTGACGGACAAGCGATTTATAAAACCGTTAAGCAAAACTCCATAGAAAGAGGTGGTTTTGATGGCTAAGAAACATCAAACCAAACAACGTAGAAACACAAGAAGACCTAACAACAGAAAGAAAACCAGAAAAAAACAACCCCCTAAACCTCAGGGGCCGGTCCATTTCAAGGAAGGCATGAATGTCAGTGAACTCTCACAGATGATGGGGATTCCTATCAGCACCATCATCAAGAAGCTCATGACCCTTGGAACCATGATCAACCAAAATCAGCCCCTCGACAAGGAAACGGTTGAACTCATTGCGATGGAATACGGCATTGAAGTCCTCGAAGACACGTCTGAACAAGAAGCCGTTCACTTCGAAGAACTCAAGACCGATGAAAAAGAAGAAGACCTTGAAGTGCGTCCACCCGTAGTCACCATCATGGGGCACGTTGACCACGGAAAGACAACCCTTCTTGATACCATCAGACAGGCCCGCGTCACAGAAGGCGAAGCCGGCGGAATCACTCAGCATATCGGTGCATACCGCTACATGAAAAACGGACAGTCCATCACGTTTGTGGATACTCCAGGCCATGCAGCGTTCACTGAGATGCGCGCACGTGGTGCGAGCATCACCGACATCGCCATACTCGTAGTCGCAGCGGACGACGGCGTCATGCCTCAAACCCGTGAAGCGATCGACCATATCAAAGCCGCGGAAGTCCCAGTCATCGTAGCCGTCAACAAGATGGACATGGCCGGTGCGAACCCCGACAAAGTCAAACAGGAACTTGCGGAATTCAACCTTATTCCTGAAGAATGGGGCGGCGACACGATTTTCGTGGAGCTTTCCGCACTTAAAAACGAAGGCGTCGACGATTTGCTTGAAATGATTCTTCTGACTGCCGAAGTCAGTGAAATCAAAGCGAACCCCAACCGCGAAGCGAGCGGCCACGTCGTAGAAGCTGAACTCGACAAAGGCAGAGGCCCTGTTGCGACCCTGCTCGTACAAAACGGGACGCTTCACCTAGGCGACACCCTCGTTGTAGGCGACACGTTTGGTCGCGTGAGAAACATGACAGACGATTTCGGAAAACAGGTCGAACACGCGCTTCCAAGCATGGCCGTTGAAATCATCGGTCTTTCAGACGTTCCTCAGGCAGGCGACCCTTTCAAAGTCTTTGATGATGAAAGAACCGCTCGCCAGATTTCTGAAAAACGTGCGGAAGAAACCTGGAAAGCCGAACACGGCGTATCCAAATCCGTCAGTCTTGATGACATGTTCGCTCAAATGGGTGAAGATGAGAAAAAACAACTCAATATCATTATCAAAGGCGACACGCAAGGATCCATTGAAGCGCTTAAAGGCGCGCTTGAAAATATCGAAGTGGAAGGCGCGAACATCACGGTCATCCGTGCGAGTGTTGGAACCATCACTGAAACGGACGTCACCCTCGCCAATGCTTCAAACGCCTACATCATCGGGTTCAACGTTCGCCCTAGCGCGGCCGTACGTGATACCGCACGAGAAAAAGGTGTTGAAATCAGACTCTATTCTGTCATCTACAAAGCCATCGAGGACATCGAAATGGCCATGGAAGGCATGCTTGATCCTGAATTCGAAGAAGTCGTCACCGGTCAGGCCGAAGTGCGCGACACATTCAAAATTTCAAAACTCGGTACCGTTGCCGGCTGCATGGTCACCGATGGGTTCATCAACAGGGATGCGACCGTGCGCGTGCTTCGCGACGGTGTCGTAGTCTATGAAGGCGAACTCTCAAGCTTGAAACGTTTCAAAGACGACGCCAAGGAAGTTCGCCAGGGCTTTGAATGCGGCATCATGATCGACAAGTTCAATGACATCAAGGAAGGCGACGTCATCGAAGCATCCGTCATGAAGGAGATTGAACGCTAATGCCAAACATTCCGAGACTTGAATCGGACATCGAACGCGCGCTTACCAAAATACTTAGAGAAGACGCAAAAGACCCCGCCATCGGATTTTTAACCATCACCGATGTGGATCTTACCAAGGACTTATCCTATCTGACCATCTATTACACGGTCATTGAAGATGAGAACCATTCAAAAGACAAAGTGCAAAAGGCGCTTGAACGCTCCAGCAAGTTTTTAAGAACCGCGCTTGCCGGTAAAGTTCACTTGCGTAAAATGCCTGAACTAAGATTCCGCTATGACGAAACCCTTGATAGAGCCATTCGCATCAGCGAAGGGCTCAAGAAAGTCATGGACGACGATAAAGACGAATAGAAGCGAGTAAATCGCTTCTATTTTCTATACATATGAGAGGAGGCATAGGCATGTTCAAAGAACGGTTGAAACAGGTGCCTGAGAAACCGGGCTCCTACCAGATGAAAAACGCATCGGGCCAGATCATCTATGTTGGAAAAGCGAAAAATCTCAAAAAAAGACTAACAAGCTATTTCCGTGGCACCCATGATTACAAAACCACAAAGATGGTCCAGTCAGTCGCGGATTTTGAATACATCGTGACCCACAGTGAACTAGAAGCCCTCATTCTCGAACTTGATCTCATCAAGGAATATCAGCCCAGATACAACATTTTACTTGTCGATGACAAGTCCTATCCCTATATAATCATCACCGAGGAAAAGCATCCGAAGATGATTGTTAGCAGGCAGATGTCACGCAAGGTAAGAAGACGTTTCGGGCCTTACCCTAACGTTAGAGCCGCACGCGAAACATTGAAACTCTTGAATAAACTATACCCTCTTAGAAAGTGCCAAAGACTCCCAGACGAACCGTGTCTTTACTATTACCTCGGTCAGTGCCTCGCGCCGTGCATCAACAAGGTGGAAAAAGAAACCTACACGGATATCATAAAAAATATCACACGCTTTTTAAAAGGCGATACCAAAGACATCGTGAATGATCTTAAAGATAGAATGGAAAAGGCTTCAGAAAATCTTGAATTCGAAAGAGCCCAGGAATACAAGGAAACAATCGAGGCCATTCATACCACGACAAAAACCAAACAGGCCGTCAACATCAACGACTTAAGGGACAGAGACATCATCGGTGTTTCCTACGATGAAGAATTCGTCGCGATTGCGACGCTTTTCGTCCGGTATGGTAAAATCCATGCGCAGGACAAGAAAATCATGCGCTATACCGTCGACCCTGTTCAAAGTGTACAAGAATACCTCGGCCAGTTTTACAGAACCTATCCGGTGCCTAAAGAAATCTTCATCAACGATATTGACAAGTTTGACATGCTCGATTCACTTCTTGAGACCTCGGTTACCATGCCTAAGAGAGGGGTTAAGAAGAAACTGCTCGACATGGCTCTCATCAATGCGAAGGAAACGCTTGATACTGAGAAATACAAGGCCGACAAAGAACATGAGAAAACCTTCGGTGTGCTCGATGAACTCGCTGAGCTTTTACAGATTCCCACGCCCTATCATATCGAAGCCTTTGACAATTCCCACACCTACGGAACTTATCCGGTAAGCAGCCTTGTCGTCTTTAAAAACGGCAAGCCGGACAAGAAAAACTACCGTAAATTCAAACTCTCGACAGACAAGTTACAAGCGGGAGATACAGACCAGATGAAAGAAGTGCTTTATAGACGCTACAGACGCGTCCTCATGGAAGACAGGCCCCTGCCGGATCTCATTCTTGTGGATGGTGGCATCCAGCAGATGAACGCAGCCCGTGAAATCCTTTCAAAACTGGAACTGGAAATCCCTCTCGCAGGGCTTGTCAAAAGCAAGGACCACAAAACCCATCACTTGCTTGATGGGGATGACAATACCATAGATTTGACCCCGGCTACACCGCTTTTCACCCTTCTTTCAACCATTCAGGAAGAGGCGCACCGTTTTGCGATAACCTTTCACAAGGACTTAAGAAGCAAAGGCGTCTATGAAAGCATCCTTGATACGATTGAAGGGGTGGGGGAAAAAACCAAGAAAAAACTGCTTCGTACATTTGGGTCCGTAGACGCCATCAAGGCATCCTCCTACGACGAACTCAAAAGACTCGGCATTCCCCATAAGACTATTGAAAACATAAGGCGCGCTTTGAACGCCAGACAGAATTGACAGGTGAGACACATGCACACACTTTATGGAAAAATACTACAAGTAGATACGCGTAAACGAACGATTGCCATGGTTTTCAAGGGCAAAAAGCATACCCTTTACTTTCAAAGATCCCTGTTCAATACCTACCTTCCATTTCTAAGGGAAAACCATTTTGCCGTACTAAAAGTCGATGAGCCTCGGATTAGACGCGGCGTAAAACAAAGTACGGTAAGAGAAATCGTCAAGCTCATCCAGGCCATTGGTGGTAAAAGAAGAGTGCTTTTTTCCATTAAACGCCTGAGACAGGATATGAGACACTTCATAAAGAATCTTGGAAAGAAACTTTATCTTGATTTTGAAATGACCATGCATCCTTACAAACCAGACAAGTTCTTCACCCAGGAAATCATCCAGATGGGCTATATTCTGGTGGATGAAGAAGGGGAAGTCATCAAGCGATTCGAAGGCTACATCCGTCCGACAAAACACAAAAAACTTACCAAAAGAACCCTCAAGTTTCTTAAAATAAATCAATCGGATGTCGACCAGGGGGTTGATTTCACCGCCTTTTACAATCACCTCAAGGACATCATCCAGACCCATGATCCCGCCATCATCGTATGGGGCAAGAATGATTACCTTGCGCTTGATGATGCGTACAAGCTCAACAAAGTCCCCTCACTTGCAGGGGAAAGCAGATTCGTAAATCTCTTGGAGCTTCACAAAATATATTTTCGCTATAAAAACGATCTTGGGCTTAAAAATGCCTTTACGATGTATGGCAACACCCTTGAAGAACAAAGACACGATGCTTATGAAGACGCATGGATGACCAAGAAGGTTTTTGAAGGGTTCAAACAAACCATATTAAAAGAAGGCCAAGAGACCGATTGAAACATTCTACGCCCTGTAGTAAAATCAAAGTAACTCTCAAAGAGGAGGCGCCAACTATGGAAACGCTAAAGAAAGTGCACCAACAAACCTATGGAACACAGGCGAAGAGCTCAGTCTTCACACCGGGCGTTCTCACTTTGCTTGGTACGCATACTGATTATGCCGGAGGCGCCACACTCAGCGTCACGCTGAAGGATGGTGTGACGGGGGTTGCAAGTCCAAGAGTTGACCGCTTGATCAAGCTTATTTTTGAGGGCGTTGACGAAGCGGTTTTCACTCTTGATCTTGAAGAACTCGAGATGCAAACGGATGCATCGCATCACGCCATGCTTGTCGGACTCATCAAGAAGCTTGTTCATGAAGGCTATGACGTCAGCCGGGGCATGGACATCACCATGCTTAGCGATATAAAAAAAGAAAGTGATGCAGGCTTCTCTTCAGCCATCGCCATGACCCTGATCACACTCATATTGAAACAAAATTCCGTTACACTGAGACAGGACAAGGTCGTCAAATACGTCATGCACGTTCAAAAAGAGACGCTAGGAAGTCTTGCGACAAGCACTGAACCCTTGACCATGCTCAACAAGGAAGCAGGCACACTGCTTTTCATTGACCCGAAAGAAGACACGCCTGAACACGTCCCTTTTGACTATGAAACCTACACGCTCATGCTTTTTGACACCAACCGTTCACCTGAACTGAGCATGAACACGATTATAAAACGAATGAAACAGGTCGACAAGGGCTATGACGCCATCAATGACAAGCGTTCGATTGATACGCTTTGTGATCTTACAATCGACAAGTTCAATCAGTTCAAAACTTTCATAACTTCGCCTATTGTCATGAAAAGAGTGGAACACGTCATCTTTGAAAACGATCGTTCGAAACAGGGTATCGAAGTCCTTCAAAACAATGATTACGTTCTCTTCGGCGAGTTGTTCACACAGTCGCACACTTCCCTTAAGGAACTCATGGAAGTTTCATGTGAAGAACTCGACTACATCACCCATGATCTCAATACCATGCATGCGCTTGGGACCAAGATGACGGGCCTTGGTTTCGGAGGAACAATCGTCGCACTCTTTAAGAAATCCGACGTCCCTGACGAAGCGACACTGGACGATCTTAAAAAACGCTACAACAAAAGGTTCCACAAGACACTTACAATTAAAACCGTCAAATAGAGAATACCAATTATGAAAAAAAGTCCACGAGGACTTTTTTTATTTTCTCAGTGCGTAGTCGATGGTGTTCACGGGGCAGTTTCTGATGCACTTGCCACATGCAAGACATTCCTTTGTTTCAATAAAATAACGTTTCCCTTCGTGATGGACAGCTTCAGTTGGACAGACGCTTTCACATTTTCCGCAACTGATGCACCTTGATTCATCAATCTTAACGGTTCTTCCTGGGTTTCTTGATGTAAAGGAAAGAATGGTGCCATAAGGACACACGTGTCTGTGAAAAAACGATTCATAAAATAAAAGTGCAATCTGGATTCCAAGAATAAAAAGCCCAGGAAGTACGGGGAGCGTTCTTCCTGTGAGTTGCGTTAAAACGACGCCACCAATGAAAAGCGCCAGGATAAAGTATCTAAACCAACCTTTCTTCAAAAAGGAAGGCAGGGGAAGAGATTTTATTTTAAGCCTTTTCTTGAAATGGCTGATGGGTTTCATCGCCGTGTTGATCGGACACGCATATCCACAGTAAATGCGTGAAAAAAATGGTGAAACCAAAACGCCCAGAAGAAATACCAGCATCCAAAGCTGTATCCGATTGATGATGAATAAAAATGCAAAAAGAATAATGAAAACAATTTGAATGGCAATCTGAAGTTTTTTGTTCATAGTGGTTGCCTCCTTCTTTAAGCATAGTATACTAGGAGTATAGGTAATAAACCGTTACTTAAGTCACACTATTTGGTGAAAGTATGAATGTTGTAAAAACACTGTTAAATACGTGCCCTCTTTTTGAAAACCTAGATTCACGCTTGCTGGAGACACACTTTGAAAATGGTCGAATTAAAGAAAAAACATTCCCATCGACGGATTACCTTAAAATCAATGAAACACCAGGTCTTTTTTGTATTATCGAAGGCTCTGTCGATATCATGGAACTTTCAAAAAACGGAAACCTAATGCTTGTGGAACACTTTAAAAGCCATGCGTGCATAGGCGCCAACAGGCTTATCTCAGATGATGATCACCCAACTGTGATTGGTAGAACCAAAGAGCCTTTGAAAGCGGTTATTATTCATCGTGAGGCCATCCTTGACTTATTAAACAAAGACAAAAAATTTCTAAAAGATTTTTTAATGCTTGTTTCTGAAAGAAGCAAGATGCTTAGCGAGAAAATCCATAGTCTTTCTTTTAAATCCCTTGAAGAAAAAATCATCGGGTTTCTC
>JASMTQ010000085.1:0-13114 GCA_041694275.1 Caryophanales bacterium | reverse complement strand
AGAGATAGATGGTGACGAACAGGGCCATGAGTGACTGGTTCGAACAGATGTTCGAGTTCGCCTTTTCACGCCTGATGTGCTGTTCGCGGGCCTGAAGCGTAAGGACGAACGCGCGTTTCCCGTCCACGTCCTTTGTCACACCGCAGATCCTACCTGGCATCTTCCGCATGAGTTTGTTGGTCGTCGCGAAGTAGCCGATATAAGGGCCACCGAAAGAAAGCGGAACCCCGAGACTCTGCGCTTCGCCTACTGCGATATCCGCGCCCTGATCTCTTGGGGTCTTCAGGTGTGAAAGTGTTGAAGGGTCCTGGTTGATGATGAAAAGCGTTTTGTTGTCAGTGCAGGCATCACCCAGATCCTTGTACTCTTCAATAATGCCGTAGCGGTTTGGTGTCTGGGTGATGACGGCCGCCGTATCATGACGCATGGCGTCCTTGATGGCGTCCGTGTCGCTAAGCCCATTCGAACTTTCAATCATCTCAAGTTCAATGTCCTGGTTGTAGGCGTAGGTTCTAAGCACATCCACGATGACGGGATTCACCGTATCGCTAATGAGTATGTGCCTGCGTTTCTTTCTTACGTTCACTGCCATGTACATCGCTTCCGCGGTTGCGGTTGCGCCATCATACATGGATGCATTCGAAACGTCCATGCCTGTCAGTTCGCAGATCATGGACTGGTATTCGAAAATATATTGAAGTGTGCCCTGGGAGACTTCGGGCTGGTATGGGGTGTAGGCTGTCAGAAATTCCTGTCTTTCGATCAGATGACGTATGACACTTGGCGTATAGTGATCATATGCCCCCATCCCCATGAAACTCTTAAGTTGTCGGTTGTTGTCTGCGAGCGTCTTGAAATGGTTGGTGAGTTCAAGTTCGCTCATGCTGCTTGGGATATCCAGATCAACGCCTTTTAAAGCTTCTGGCACATCTTCATAAAGCGTATCGATGTCTTTGACACCAATGGTCTTGAGCATCGCCTCGATGTCTTCTGGCGTATGCGGCAGGTATTTGAACATGCAAAGCCCCCTTATGTAGTTTTATTCACTTGTGAATTTCTTGTACGCTTCTGCGTCCATCAGGCCTTCGAGTTCACTTTTGTCCTCGATTTCAACCTTGACGATCCAGTTTTCATAAGGGTCGTCATTGAGCAGTTCGGGTGAATCTTCAAGATCTTCGTTGATCTCAACGATGACGCCGCTTACGGGCGCAATAAGATCGGACGCTGCCTTGACGGATTCAACGGTCGCGAATTCATCGTCTTTTGAAAGCTGGTCTTCGACTTCCGGCATTTCGATGAAGACGACTTCTCCGAGTTCATCCTGTGCGTAGTCCGTAATGCCGATGTAGGCATAATCGCCATCGACCTTGACCCATTCGTGTGTTTCCTGATAGTAAAGTTCTTTTGGTGTTTTCATTTGTCTCACTCCTAAGTTTGGTTTGGTTTATAATTCAACAGTTTTCTTTTGATGACTCTGGCGGGAATGCTTTTGTTTCTGATCAGGACACTTAGCTCAGTGCCTCTTTTATCATAGGGCTTGTCGATGAGGGCCATCGCAAGGGGAACCCCTTTGCTTGGTGAAATGTAGCCTGTGGTGATATGCCCTACAAGGATGTCATCCTTGTAGACCTGGTAACCTTCTCTTGGCACATTCTTTTTTAGAAGCTCGAGTCCCACGAGACGGCGTTTTTTGTTCTGTTTCTTTTCAAGAAGCGCTTCTTTTCCAATGAAGGTGTCCTTCTCAAAGTCAATCGCAAACGTCATACCCGCGTCTACTGGGGTGATTGTATCAGAAAGCTCGTGTCCATATAAGGGAAGTGCGGCTTCATAGCGAAGCGTGTCGCGTGCACCGAGGCCTGCAGGTGTGACTTTGTTTTCAACGAGGGTGTTGAAAAGGATTTTGATGTCTTCAGGCTCTCCATATATTTCAAAGCCGTCTTCTCCGGTGTAGCCTGTGCGTGATACGAGATATTCCTTATCGTTGATAAGACATTCGACAAAGGTGAAAGGTTTTAATGCGTCCAGATTCTGATCGCACATGGGATTCAGTATGGCCTCTGAATCAGGACCCTGCAGGGCAATCTGACCATAGAGTTCACTCTTGTCGACGACGGTGATAGGTCCGCTTCTTTGTTTGTTCAGCCACTCAAAGTCCTTATCCTTGTTCGCGGCGTTTACAACAAGCAAATAGAAACTGTCGCTATACTTGTAAACAAGCAGATCGTCGATGGTGCCCCCATCTTCATAGCATAAAAACCCATAAGCAATGTCCCCTGCTTCAAGGGTTGAGACGGTGTTGGTGAAAACAGAGTCCATGAAGGCGGTCGCGTTCTTGCCAAACACATAGATTTCTCCCATGTGTGACACATCGAACACGCCTGCCTTGGTTCTTACGGCAACGTGTTCCTCCTTGATGGAGGTGTATTGCAAAGGCATTTCATAGCCGGCGAATTCGACCATTTTTGCACCCAGACGTACGTGATCACTGTGAAGCGTGGTCTTTTTCATCCTAACATTCCTCTCCTGGTGGTGGTGTAAGCCTTATCAATTTCTTATTATAGAGTATTGAAAGGTCAATGGCAACCATTCTTGAGTTAACTTTGTACTTTTTTGATTAACCGTGCGAACAAATAAAAACCTTATTGAACGATTGCGAAACTATGATAAAATAGCTTTGAAGGATGTGTTTTTATGTGGGTTAAAAAAAGGGATGCCATTGTTGTATCCATCGTCTACTTTACGTTTGGTATCACCTGGATCATGTTTTCAGACTGGCTGGTTTTAAGAGTCGCTGAGAATACGACCGGGTATGCCTATTTAAGTTTGATCAAGGGCATTGTGTTTGTCATTCTCTCAACATTCGTGATTTACATAACGCTTTTTTTTCAGCAGAAATCGAGAAAATCGCTTGAAGAGGACATTGTCAACAAAAGCAACGTCACTGAAGAATACAGAGACTTGCTTAAAAACCAGAAACAGCTTCTATACAACCTCATCGACGAATCGCCCGTGCCGATGATTCTTCATTCGGAAAACAGGCGCATTTTGAGGCTTTCCAACGCGTTCACCACGAAGACTGGCTACAGACAGAGTGAACTGCCCACCATCAAAAGCTTTACAGAAAGCTGCTGGCCCCATAAAAGTGATGAGATATACAGCCACTTCACTCAGCTTTACGATATCAAGGACAAGATCTTCGAAGGGACGTTCACCCTTGAAACCAAAAACGAAACCCACCTTACCTGGGAGCTTCATTCCGCTTACATCGGGCGGGACGACGAAGGCCTTAAAAACGTAATTACAATCGGCATCGACGTGACTGAAGAGCGGGCCAAGGAAAAGGATCTCACCTATCTTTCCTACCACGACGATCTCACGGGACTTTACAACAGGCGCTACTACACCCAGATGACCTCGCATTTTTCCAAGTTCAAAGACATCGGTCTCATTCTCGCGGACATCAACGGACTCAAACTCGTCAACGACCTCTTCGGTCATGAATACGGAGACAAACTTCTAGAGACGTTTGCGAAGATTTTAAAAAGCACCCTTCCCAGAGATGCCTTCATCGCACGGCTTGGAGGCGATGAATTCGTCATCGTTTTATACAAATACGAGCTCAATAGCGTCAAGGCGCTTGTCAAGGACATCAAGGAAACCGTACGGGAAAACGTCATCAAGGACATCATCCCCACTGCGGCCTTCGGCTACTCCAAAAAAAGTGTCAAGGAACCCCTGCAAAACACCTTTACGCGTGCTGAGAACATGCTTTACAGAGACAAGGTGCATGAATACGACAAACAAACCGACGCAATGCTCGGATCGATTTTAAACACGCTTTACAAAAGAACCGATGAATCCGAAGCCCACATCAACAATCTCAAAAACCTTGCGAAACCCCTTCACAGGGCCTTCAAACTCAACGAGGACCAAATCAACGAATTGAACACACTGATTGAACTCCATGACATTGGTAAGATAAGTCTCAATGAATCGCTTTTCAAAGGCAAGCGCCTCAGTGATGAAGAAGCCATTGAAATCAGGCGTCACCCCGAAGTCGGCTACCGCATCGCCAATGCCCTGCCAAGGCTTAAAAACGTCGCCTACGCGATTTTGACCCACCATGAGAACGTGGATGGCTCAGGGTATCCTTTCGGGCTTGAAAAGGATGAAATCCCCTTTGTCGCACGCATCTTCAGAGTCATCGACAGTTACGACGCAATGCTCAAGGACTGTCCCTACAGCAAGGCCAAATCAAAAAAAGAAGCCCTCAAGGAACTTGAGGACTACTCTGGAACACTATATGATGCTTCCGTGGTGGTCGCCTTCAAAGCGTCCGTCCAGGAAATTCAGGCATAAAAAAATACCAGCAGTCGGACTCGAACCGACACGGACTTGCGCCCACCAGATTTTGAGTCTAGCGTGTCTACCAATTCCACCATGCTGGCGTTACCTAAACTATTATAACAAAAAATACGCGTTTGTGAACAAAAAAATAAAATCCGTGAAGAGAATTTTTCTCTTCACGGATTTTTCACTTTCATGAATGCTTGATACTCTTGGCTTCATCGTATTCGGGCGTGTATTCACACACGAACGTATCAATGATTTCTTCAAGGTGTCTGACGGTGTAAATACGGGCGAGATCCGCATCCTTGTGCACGATGGCATCATAGATTCTACGGTGTTCTTCCACTCTGTCAGAACTCGTAACCTTGTTGTATTTGGTGCGAAGACGCTTCTGCATGACATCCCAGATAATGAGGTGGATGTTGTGCAGGAACCGGTTTTTGGAATATTTGCTGATGAGAAGATGGAATTTCTTGTCGTATTCGAAAAATTCGAAATCGGACTCCGCCGATTCCATGTTGTCGATGATGGCGCTTAGTTTTCTAATGCCGGCTTCAGTGATGTTTTTCGCACACAGCTGCACACTCAGTGAATCGAGGGCGCGGCGTACATCCAGCAGTTCCAGGTAATCGGTGTTGTGAAGCAGCGTTGGTGTAAATACCGATAGATAGTTTTCATTCTTGGTGCGGTTGACGTAGGTTCCCCCACCCTTTTTCTTGCTGACGAGCCCGATGGCTGAAAGCTTTTCGATGCCAGCGCGTACGGATACGCGACTCACATTCAGTGCGTCCCCAAGTTTTGCCTCAGAAGGAAGCCGTTCTCCGGGCTTGATTTCGCCACTGATTACGAGTTCTTCTATATAGTCATAAACCTGTTCGGATTTGCTTTTGGTTTTCAATGTGGAACCCTCCTGTTCATCTGGTAATTGAACCTTTCAACCAATAATATAAGTTATATTACAGATTTTGTCAAAGCAATTGCAAGAAAAAACCCCGAAATCGGGGAATTTTCTATTCATCGTTCTTTTCCTTCAGTGTATCGATGCCGAAAATCCTGTAGATGGCGCACCACGAAGTGGCTGCTGTGAACCCGACGATGATTGCGGGAATCAAAATCCAATAGATTTCGGTGATGATTGAAACGGCGATGAGTACGATGGCTAGAATGTAGCGAATCATCTGGTCTGTTTTTCCAACGTTGCCTTGCATGGTCAACACCTCTTCTCTTAATTGATTGTGTATGCTTATTATACCAAATATTACCTATGTTTGCACACCACTTATTTGTCTTTGCACTTGATCTGGTTGCAGGCCGTCTGAAGCGGATCCCATACGGGGGAGAACGGTGGGGCGTAGGCGAGGTCGAGCTGCGAGAACTCGTGAGCGGTCAATCCACTGCTGATGGCGGTTGCGGCGACGTTTATTCTGTGAGCCACGCCGGCTTCGCCAACCATCTCGACGCCTAGAAGCCTGCAGGTCTTTTTGTCGTAGGTCACCTGGATGTCAATCGGAGTCGCTCCAGGGTAGTATCCCGAGCGATCAGGTGCGGTGATGGTTACGGTGTCGCTATCAAACTGTTTGGCTTCTTCAGTCGTTACACCCGTGCGGGCGACTTCAAGTTCAAAGGCCTTGAGGACACTTGAACCGATGACGCCATGAAAAACGGAGTCCAGACCGCTGATGCGTTCTGCGATGACGCGGCCGGCCTTGTTGGCATGGGTGCCAAGAGGAATGTAGGCCATCTCTCCTGTGAGTTTATGTGGATACGCCGCGCAGTCTCCAGCCGCATAGATATCTTCAATGTTCGTTTCCATTTTTTCATTGACCTTGATGGCGCCGTTATCAAGCATGTCAATGCCGCTTTTAGCGAGGAAGGCTGTTGCGGGTTTCACGCCAATGGCTTCGATGACGAGGTCGACTTCATAGACGCCTTTGTCCGTGTGAAGGGTCTCGACACGGTCTTTGCCAGTATATTTTTCAAGCCGTTCTTCAAGATGAAGGCTCACACCGTTTTCTCTTAGGTTTTGTCCTACCACTTCACCGACCATCTCTGAGAACTTGGGAAGGACTTGCGGCATCTGTTCGATGATGCGAACGTCCTTACCGAGTTTTCTAAGGGATTCGCTTATTTCAACACCGATGTAGCCTGCGCCGATGATGGCGATTTTCTGAATACGCTCATCCCTTACAATGCCGTGCATCGCACGGGCGTCTTCAAGCGTGCCTAGGGTCAAAATCCCTTCAAGATCACTGCCTTCTATTGGAAGTCTGATTGCTGAAGCTCCTGTCCCAATGAGCAGTTTGTCATAGGTGGCTGAGAACTTGGTGTCGTTTTCAAGCCCCCGCACGGTAATTTCCTTGTTTTGAGGGTCGACATGGGTGACTTCGTGTTTGAGATGAAGGTCAATGCCTTTTTTCCTGAACTGTTCAGGCGTTCTTGCGACCAGTGTCTGGTCATCTTCAATCTCTCCTGATACATAATAAGGCATTCCGCATGCGCCATAAGAGACGTCTTTGCCTTTTTCATAAACGGTGATATTGATGCTTGGATCGAGGCGCTTTAGCTTGCTGGCGGCGCTCATGCCGGCCGCAACCGCACCGATAATGACAAGTTTCATGGTATCACTCTCCTAGTTTAAATATATCACATTATAAAAAGAGATACACCCTTATTGCATAAAGAAAAGGGATGCAGGCATCCCTTTATGCGAATTGGTTGGTGTAAAGATTGTAGTAGTGTCCACGGTTTTTTATAAGCGCCTTGTGAGTCCCGCTTTCGATGATCTGTCCGTGTTCGAGGACGAGGATTCTATTTGCGGACATGATGGTTGAGAGTCTGTGGGCGATGATGAAGGTAGTGCGCCCTTCCATCACGGTTTCAATGGCTTTTTGTATTTTCTGTTCGGTCTCCGTATCCACACTGCTTGTCGCTTCATCCAAAATGAGAATTTTCGGGTCTGCAAGCAGCGCTCTTGCGAAGCTTATGAGCTGTTTCTCACCGACTGAAAGGCGGGCGCCGCCTTCGTTGACTTCGGTGTCATAGCCATCCTTGAACGTCTCTATGAAATCGTGTGCGCCTACAAGGCGTGCGGCTTCTTCCACTTCTTTGTCAGAGGCTTCCAGGCGTCCGTACCGAATGTTTTCCCTGATGTTCCCACTAAAGAGATGGGGAGACTGAAGGACGTAGCCCAAATTTGAATGAAGCCACGCAAGTGAACGGTCCTTGTAGTCTTTGCCATCAATTTTAATAGTGCCTTCGGTGGGCTCGTAAAACCTACATACAAGGTTGACGATGGTGCTTTTGCCTGCCCCCGTCGCACCGACAAGGGCGATGGATTCACCGCTTTTCACTTTCAAGTTGAAATCACTGAGGACCTTTTCGCCTTTTTTGTAGGTGAAGCTCACGTGGTCGAATTCAATTTCGCCGTGAAGGGGTTCCCAGTTTTCCTTTTTAGGCTTGGAAATGGTTCCGTACAAGGCTTTTACCTCTTCGCTGTCTTCAATGTCCGGCACCGCGTCAATGAGGCTTACAACGCGTTCTGCGCTCGCTTGCGCCTGTTGGAAATGTGCAAGGACGTTCGCAAGCTGCATGACCGGTTCGAAAAACTGCATGACGTAGCTCACAAAGACATAAAGAAGCCCAACGGTGATGACCTCATCCGTGACATTGATGCCCCCGTAGTAATAGATGAGCGAGGTCGCAATGGCGGCGATGAACAGAATTGAAGGGAGGTAGAGGCCCGAGAAAAGCGCCGCTTTGATGGAATGGCGCTTCATATCCGATGTAAGGCGTTCAAAGTCGTTGTAGTTGCTGTCTTCAAGGACCAGGGTCTTGGTGGTTTTCGCTCCCGTGATGCCTTCGTTGAAGGCGCCGGTGATTTTGGAGTTCTGTTTTCTTATTCTTCTGAACGCTTTTAGGATGCGTTTTCTGAAATAAATGCTTAAAAATACGAGCAGGGGAAGGGCCGCAGTCGTGATGAGCGCGAGCTCAACATTGAGCACGAACATGACACTGAGTAAACCAATCATCATAAGGCCACCCCAGGTAAGGTCGATGAGTCCCCATGACAACAGGTCTGAGAGCTGTCTTGAGTCACTGGTCATACGGGCCATGATCCAGCCCGCAGGGGTGCGGTCATAATAGGAAAACGGCAGGTTTTGAAGTTTCTCAAACGCATGCCTTCTTATGATATAGGCAAGGTGGTTTCTGATTTTTTCAGCCAGATAGATGAATGAAAAGACAAGGGTGCCAAGCACGAGCATGTAGGCGACGTAGATGCCTATGAATACGGGAAGGAGCGTGAGATCGCCGGTTGCGATGATGGTGTCTATCCCGTAGCGGTTGATAAGAGGGTAGGATACATCCGCAACCGCAGTAAAGGCTGCGAGGATGATAACCAGGATGACCGTTTTCTTAAGCGGGGCCATGAGTTCAAATATACGTCTCCACGTACGGCTGTTGAAATCAGTGTTTTGATAGGTTTCTTCTTCAAATGCCTGCATTAGTCTCCCTCCTCTTCGAGTGTGGCTTTCAAGTCCGTTTGTTTTTGGTAAAGCGATCTATAAAACGCATTGGTTTCCATCAGGGTGGTATGGTCGCCTTTGGCAACAATCTCCCCGTGATCAAGCACGATGATCTGGTCCGCTTCCATCGCGGTGGTGATGCGGTGGGTGATGATGAAGACGGTGGTGTTTTCCCAGTAATGGGTGAGGGCGCGTCTGATCTGGATGTCGGTTTTCGTATCAACCGCACTTAGAGAATCGTCGAATACGAGAATGGGCTTATTATCAAGCAGCATTCTCGCAATCGCGAGGCGCTGTTTTTGTCCACCGGACAAGGTTACGCCCTTTTCGCCGACTTTTGTTTTGTAGCCTTCTTCAAAATGAACAATGTCGTCATGCACACTCGCGATGGCGGCTGCGTTCGTTATCTGGGCTTCATTGGCGTGTGGATTCATGATGGCGATGTTGTCATAGACGGTCTTGGAATAGAGGAAGGGTTCCTGCAGGATGATGCCGACATGTTTTCTGAGCCATTTCTTGTTGATGTTCTTGATGTCGACCCCGTCAAAGAGAATGGAGCCTTCCTGGTTTTCAAGCATTCTGATAAGCAGATTCATAAGCGTTGATTTACCGCTTCCTGTCTTACCGATGATTGCGACGGTCTCACCGCGCGGTACGTCAAAGCTTACGTCTTTTAAAAGGGCTTCATCGGAATCATCAAAGTGGAAACTGACGTTTTCAAACGTTACATGCCCGGTTATTTCGGGTTCATTGTCTGTGTCATCGGCATGTTCGCTTGGAACTTCCATGATTTCATCGATGCGATCAAGTGCGACGGTGGTCTTGCCGAAGTCGCCGATGATGCGTCCAAGTTGTCTCAAAGGCCATACGACCATGCCAAGAAGTGCCAAAAAGGCAAGGAACTGACCCTTCTCCATATCGCCCTGAACGACGTAGTAGATTCCAAATGAAGCCGTCAGTGCGTATTGACCGAAGATGAGTGTGTCGGTGATGGACCAAAAAAGCGCCATGAGTTTGGTAAGAATCATATTCTTCTTTAGGAAGTCCTCCGAATGATCGTCGAATTTTTCAATTTCATGGATTTCATTGCCAAACGCTTTGACCACGCGGTTGCCCTGAACATTTTCCTGAACGGTGTTGGTCATCTTGCCTTCGGCTTCTTCCACTTCCTTGAACAGGGATTTTACCTTGATGAAATAAATAAACGCACTCGAAAAGATAATCGGCGCGCTGATCAAGGAAATCCAGGTCATCCGCATGTTCATAAGCGCCATCTGCAATATCGCAAATGTGGTGAGTGCTAGGAGTCTCAGTACGGTTACGAGCTGTTCACCCACAAACCGTCTGTAGGTTTCCACATCGTTTGAGGTTCTTTGGATGAGATCACCCGTATCCGCTTTTGAATGGAATGAAAAGGGAAGATTCTGAAGGTGCTTGTAAAGCGCGTTTCTTATCTGGTAGGCCGTTTTTTCAGTGAAGTTCGCAAATATCATGTGCTGCACGAAGACGAACGTCAGTCTGATGAAGGTAAACGCTACTGAAAAAAGCGCCACATAAAGAAGTTCTTTTCTGATTGTGGTCGCGGTGATGAACCGTACGATGAACTTTGGCAGGGCCGAAGGTTCGACATCGAAAATAGTATCGACGATATGCTGAAGAAAAAGCGGTGTCAATGACCGCATGTACTGCAGGGCGAACAAAAGAATCATGCCGATGATATAAAGGTGGATGTGCCCTTTCATCCACTGGGTAAACTGCCTTAAACGTTTCATAAAAAACACCTCAAAAAAAGCCGTCCCTCGCGAGAGAGACGGCTGTTGGTTATAAGCTGTCGCCTTGCGTGGCACTCATGGTCTATGGTATGGAATGTCAAACAAGGGGATGGTTCTAATAGGCTATCGAGCCCTTTTTAATAAGGGTCAGATAGAATTTGAAATCGTCGTATGCCTGCTCAAAAGGCGCTTCCTGACGAAGCACTTTTTGAAGCAGTTGAAATTTCAAGTGGTTAAGGACACGGTATACGCGGACCTGGTTGTAGCCTTCCAGGTGGGCGATGCCACCGTTTCCCAGTTTATCAAGCACACGTCTGTAGGATTCGTTGTGCCTGTGTTGAAAGAAGTCGGATGCCACGCCAAACTGCGAGCGTTCCTTGAAAAACTTGTGAAGGACTTCATGCCCGCCCGTATCCTTCATATAGGCATAATCGTGATGGAAGCTTTTTAAAAAGAACTCGAAGATATCGGTTGTATGGTAGGTTTCTATGGTCTTGAGGGCGTGGGCCTCAAAGCGTGCAAGGCTTTCTTCGAAAATGGAGCGGTAAAGATCTTCAAGACTGTCGAAGTACTGATAAAAGCTACCACGCGCAATGCCCGCTTCCTTGACGACCATACTGATGGTAAGGTCTTTGAAAGGGGCTTTCATGTATACGCGTCTGGCCGCATCAAGTATATGGTTCTTCTTGTCGCTAGGCAAGTGGTGGAACGTTGTTTTTGGCATGATGATGTCCTTTCTTTGTGACAGGGTGTCACAGACGGTTCAAAAATAAAACCTACGACGTAGGCTTTATTTTCTCAAGGTGCCATCTGCTTTGTATACCTGGTATTCAAGGTTTTCGGATTTTGCGAAATCAATCGCTTCTTTCTGATACGCGAATACGCGATACGCCTTTTGGGCGTTTTCCTTGATAACCTGCCACCCTTCAGGATGTTTCTTGATATGATAAAGGGGTGTGTCATCCGGTTTTTCAGGGGTTTTTTCTTCAGATGGTTCCGCCTTGGCTGCCTCGTCTTGTTCAGGACTTGCTTTGAGGGGTTCTTCCAAGTCCTCGTCTTTTTCAGGTGCTGGTGTGACCGGTTCGTTCGCAGGCTCGTCTTTTGAAATGGTATTCACTTCATCAAGTGAGTCGTTCACTTCCTGAAGCGTCACCTCGTCTGCGGTTTCGGTCTTTTTCTCTTCTCTTTGTGGCTCACTGTTTGGCTTTTTGCTTTCTTTTTGCTTGCGTCCGAATAATTTTGAAAAAATGCCCATGGTATCCCTCTTTTCATAATTTTAGACTGTTTGCAATTCAAATAAATAATACCATATTCATTCTATCAATGCAATACAAAGCGCATGAATAAGGGTTCTTGGTGGATAATCAGGCAAATAGATCGATCAGGTCACTCGCGGTCTTCGCCTTATAGAAGTGATACCCCTGAATGTATTTGATGGACAGGGTGCGGATGAACTCGAGATCGGCCTTTGTTTCCACGCCTTCGACAATGACTTCAAGGTTGAAAGCGTCGGCCAGTTCAACCATGGCTTTTACGATATGCTGATTGCCTTTGTTTTCTGAGATGTTCATGACGAAGGAACGATCAATCTTGATACGGTCCATGTTGGTTTGTGAAAGCCGCATGAGACTGGAATACCCACTCCCGAAATCATCAATCGCGACTTTGAACCCATGTGCCTTCAAGGTCTTGATAAAGCTTTTTTCTCGTTCGATGCTTTCAGGATCCAGGGTTTCTGTGAACTCGATGATGATTTCTTTTGGCGGAATACGGTAATCCTTGGCCAGTTTCACGATGTGTTGAATGAAATCCTGATTGTGAATTTCCTTGCTTGATATGTTGAGTGAAAGAAATTCCAAAGGGACACCGCTGTCTTTGAATTTTCTAAAGTATTCAAACGCCTTTTTGGCAACGACGTAATCGATTTCTTCTATCATGTTGAAGGTTTCCGCATAGTCGATGATGGCTTCTGGGAATACCAGTCCATCACTTTCATTGACGCGTAAAAGCGATTCAACGCCTACGATTTTTTCAGTTTTTGACAAAACGATGGGTTGAAACTGAAGGTCAAACTTGTCTTCCTGAAGCGCATCCTTGATAAAATGGAACATGTCAAACGCCTTTTTGCTTTTTTGTTTAAGCGAATTTGAGTAGGTCACTATCTTGTCCTTGCCACTTCTTTTGGCCGCTTCCAAGGCCAGTTCGCTTCTTAGGATGCTTTGAAAGTACTTTGGCTGGTCGTTTTCAAGGTTGTATCTTCCAATGGAGAGTGTAAGCTTGATCGAATGGTCATTGAGATAAATCGGATGTTTGAGCGTTTTAAGAAGCCGGTCTGTAAACGTGGTGTCGTCGCTGTCTTGTGGAAAAAGAACGATGAAGCGGTCACTATGGACGCGAAACACCGAATCGGATGGCTTTGCGGATTCACAGAGTATGTTCGCAAAAGCCTTCAAAAGTTCATCGGCAATG
>JASMTQ010000084.1:0-10312 GCA_041694275.1 Caryophanales bacterium | reverse complement strand
TCCGCCACGGCTTTGTAGGTAATGTGTCCGTTCAATACGTTGAGTCCCATGCAAAGCGCGTCGCTTTCGATGCAGGCTTTCTTGTAGCCCTTGTTGGCGATTTCAAGTGCATAAGGAATCGTCGCATTGGTAAGTGCGAAGGTTGCGGTTCTTGGTACAGCCCCAGGCATGTTTGCGACACTATAGTGAATGACACCGTGTTTTTTGAATACCGGATCATCATGCGTCGTGATATGGTCGATGGTTTCAACCGAACCGCCCTGGTCGATGGAGACATCGACGATAACGGAGCCTTCAGGCATTTCCTTGACCATGTCTTCCGTAACGATCTTGGTCGCTTTGGCACCCGGAATAAGGATTGTGCTTATGAGCCCATCTGCGGTCTTCAAAATTTCCTGGATGTTGTAAGGATTTGATTTCAAGACGGTGACTTGCTTATCGAAGATATCTTCAAGCAGTCTGATTTTATGTTCATTGAGTTCCAAAATGGTGACGTTCGCTCCAAGGCCTACGGCCATGCGCGCCGCACTGACGCCTGCGGTTCCACCACCAAGGACAACCACGTTTCCGCGTGAGACGCCAGGTACCCCTGAAAGAAGGATGCCGCGTCCGTCGCGGTGTTTTTCAAGTTGCGTCGCAACCACGATGGTTGCACGTCTGCCTGCGACTTCACTCATGGGGCGAAGCAGCGGCAGTGAATGCCCTTCCTGAACGGTTTCATAGGCAATCGCCTTGCATTTGGAATCGACCAATGCTTTAGTGAGCGCTTCTTCTGCGGCCAGATGAAGGAACGTGAAAAGAATGAGGTCTTCACGGAAGTATTTGTATTCACTTTCAAGCGGTTCTTTGACCTTGATGACCATTTTCTGGCTCCAGGCTTCTTCTGCGGTTTCTACGATGCGAGCGCCCGCACCTTCAAAGTCACGGTCGTAAATACCCGATCCGAGTCCGGCCCCTTTTTGTACGCTTACTTCGTGTCCGCTTCTGACAAGCAGACTGACACCCGCAGGGGTTATCCCCACGCGGTTTTCGTTGTTTTTGATTTCTGTTGGCACACCTATTTTCATAGAGCAGCTCCTTTATATTGTATTCGCTTTCATTTCAACACGATTTTATTGTAACAAACCCCACCTGCTTAAACAATACTTTTCATCAATTTATGTAAGGGTTTTTATGAGTAGTTCTTTAAGCCTTTGTTATTGAAGGGGCATGCACAAAAAAAGCGCCACATGCTTGTTGGCATGTGGCAGCTTTTATCGGAGAACTGCTCCGTGTTCTTTTTTGAGGGTTTCAAGTATTTTTTCGACCAGTTCGTCGATGGTTTTTGTTTTCAGGGTGCCTTCGCTGTCTTCGAATGTCATGCGTAGCGCAAGCGATTTCTTGCCTTCGCCCACCCCTTCGCCGGTGTAGACATCGAATATAGTAATGGTCTTTAGGAGTTCACTCGCCGTATCCTTGATGGTCTTCTTGACACTGCCCGCTTCGATGGCGTCATCGAGCACAAGCGCGATGTCTCTTGAGATGGACGGGTATTTGAGCACGGTCTCATAGACGTTGCTCGCAACCATCGCGTCCGCCTTGTCAGGCGTTGCTTCAAAGAGTTGCTCCAAATCGATTTCACCCAGGTAGACATCTCCAAGATCATACGTCTCGCTCACATTCGGATGGAGTTTCGCGATGTGGCCGAGCTGTTTCCCTTCAAGATAGAGTAAAGCGGTCTGGTGAGGATGGTAGTTTTCAAGCGCGCTTTTCTTGTAGGTAAGGCCCTTGATGCCCATTGCGTCCGCGAGGGCTTCCACGACGCCTTTCAAGGTGAAGAAATCCGTTTTCGGGGTCTCTTTCCAGCGGTAGTCCTGGTAGGTGCCTTTCAAGAGAATGCCCAGGACGTCCGTTTCCTTGGTTTTGGTGTAACGCTTGCCGACTTCGAAGAGTTTCAAGTCTTCTTGTTTGCGGGCGTTGTTGTACTGCGCAGCGTCGAGCATGCCGTTGAGCGGAGTCAGGGTCATGACTGCGTGGTCGGCGCTGATTGGGTGCGCAACCTTGACGCCGGTTTCCTCTTTGAATGCGGTGAATTTGGAAAGGTCTTCTTCCTTGATGAGTGAATAAGTGATGGTTTCATCGAAGTTGAGACTTGATAAGGTGCGTCTCACCCTTCTTTTGAATTTCTGATAAGGCGAAAGCCCACCGATTGAAACGGTTGTAGGAAGGCTGTCAGGCAGACGGTTGTAGTCGCCAATCCGCCCAATTTCTTCTACGAGGTCTTGATACGTTACGAGATCGGGGCGTCTTGTCGGTGCGACGACGCGGAAGGTATTATCAACCTTCTCAAAATCGAAGTTGAGGCGTCTTAGGATGTCTGCAACTTCGCTGCTTTCGTAGGTACTGCCTAACACCCCGTTGAGCTTGGAAAGTGGAAGCTCGATGGTGTGGGTGGAAAGATCGTGGTAATCGAAACTGGATACGCCGTTTCTAACAGACGCACTCGCGTACTTGGTGAACAGCTCACTTGCACGGTCCAGGGCGTAGCGTGTTTTCTGCGGGTCGACTTTTCTTTCATAGCGGGTTGAGGATTCGCTTTTGAGGTCCAGACGTTGTGAGGTTTTCCTGATGGACGCGGGGTCGAAGACTGCGGATTCCAGGAAAAGACGCGTGGTCTTAGAGTTCACTTCGCTTTCCAGACCACCCATGACGCCCCCAAGGGCGATTGGGGTTTCACCATTGGTGATGAGGATGTCCTCGTCTGTGAGCGTGCGTTTGACGCCATCAAGCGTGGTGAAGGTTTCACCTTTTTTCGCCGTACGTACGAGGACGGTCTCTGAGCCGATTGAATCAAAGTCAAAGGCGTGAAGCGGCTGGCCGGTTTCCACCATGACGTAGTTGGTGATGTCGACGACGTTGTTGATGGGGCGGATGCCCGCGGCGATGAGTCTTGCCTGCATCCAGAGTGGACTCGGCTTTATCGTGACATCGTCAAGGACGCGTCCGTAGTAGCTGTAACAGGCGTCGGTATCGGTCTTCACAGACATCGGGTTTTCCTTGTCGTTTGTGGAGAGTTCAGGGGTAGGGACCCTCACTTCACGGTCGAACATGGCACCGACATCGTAAGCGACCCCTTGCAGGCTTAAAAGATCGCCTCTGTTCGGGGTGAGGTCAAGGTCGATGACCGCATCGTCAAAGTGAAGGTATTTGAGGACGTCTTCACCAACCGGGGCATCTTCAGGCAATACATGGATGCCCTCTTCCTGGTGGTACTTGTGATCGATGCCAATTTCAGTGAGGCTGCAGATCATGCCGTTGGATTCGATGCCTCTTAGTTTCGCCTTTTCAATCTTGAAGTTGCCCGGAAGGACGGCGCCGTCCACGGCGACGATGACTTTCTGACCACCATCTACGTTGCTTGCGCCACAGATGATCTGGCGGGTATTTTCTTCACCGACGTCTACTTCGCAGACGTTCAGTTTATCGGCGTTTGGGTGTTTTTCGCACTTTTTGGTGTAGCCGACCTTGAGTCCTGTCGCGTCCGCGAGGTTGTAGATAGCTTCCACTTCCTGGGACTGATTGGTGAAGCGCTCCTTGAGCGCTTCTTTTGTGAGGTCGTTTGTGTTTACGTAGTCACTAAGCCACGACTTGGATACTTTCATGTTAGTGAGCCTCCTTTAAAAAGCTGTCGATTTTCCTGTAGGCTTCCTTGCGCGCTTTGCGGTCAAAGAAGAGAAAATGGGATGAATCAATGGGGTAACGCTCGATTCTGTCGGTTGAAAACTTCTTTTCAAGCCAGTCGAGCGAGCTTGTTTTCACGATTTCGTCTTTGAGGGTTTCGATGATGAGAATCTTCGTATCATCGACTTTTTTCACGAATTTCTTCGTATACCAGAAATAGCGCTGAAGCGTCCAAATGTTTCTTTTGGGGACGAACTGGAAGCGTCTTATGAATTCCCTGAAGAAGAGTTTTTGAACCTTGGTGAGGTTTTCGCTGTCCTGATAGTTGGACACGAAGCCTTTGAAGAATTTTCTGAAACTCGGGTTTTTGACAATCGGGGCGATGAGTACGAGCTTGTCGACTTTGTTGCTTCTGGCGGCGATGACGCTTGCCGTGGCCGCACCGAGGCTGTAGCCGATGACATAGATGTGTTTGAAGGGTTTGCGCATCATGTCGATGGTTTCGTTGATGAAACGGTTGAAACTTCTTATGGTCGCTCTTGGGAAGTAATCGCCTACGAACGCACCTGGGAGATTGTGTGGGTAATAGACAAAGTAGTTTTCGTTTTCGTCCAGGTGTTTTTTAAGACCGGACAGTTCGGCGCCTGTGGTGCCGGCGCCGTTAATGACTACACAAAGCGTGTCTTTCATCATTTGAACTGCTTGTTGAACCTTAAGTCGTTGGTATAGAAGTGTCTGATGTCTTCAATACCGTACTTGAGCATGGCGATGCGTTCGATCCCAAGACCAAAAGCGAATCCCTGGTAGACTTCAGGGTCGTAGCCTGCGGCAGCGAGGACTTTGTTGTTGACCATGCCGGCGCCAAGTATCTCAATATAGCCGGTTTGTTTGCAGATATTGCAGCCCTGACCTTTGCATGCGGCACAGGTGACATCCACTTCCACGCTTGGTTCTGTGAAAGGGAAGTATGAGGGACGAAGTCTGATTTCTCTGTCTTCACCGAACATGGCGCGTGAAAGGGTGAGAAGTGTCCCCTTTAAATCACTCATGGTGGTTTTTTCATCCACGACGAGTCCTTCGATCTGCATGAACTGATGACTGTGGGTCGCGTCGTCATCGTCGCGTCTGTAGACTTTGCCCGGGCAGATGATCTTGACGGGTTTCTTTCCACCGTATTCAAGCATGGTTCTTACCTGGACGGGAGAAGTATGGGTTCTAAGCAATGTATCTTCTGTGATGTAGAACGTATCCTGCATATCGCGCGCAGGATGATCTTTTGGAAGATTGAGCTTCTCGAAGTTCATCTCGTCCGTTTCAATTTCAGGGCCTTCCTTGATGGCATACCCCATACCGATGAAAAGGTCTTCAATCTCTTCGACGATCTGGTTCATAATGTGCGTCGAGCCCGTAGAGAAATCAGGCGCGTCGAGCGTGACGTCGATTTTCTCTTTTTCTAGTTTTTCCTTGAGCGCTTCAGCCTTCAGGGCTTCGCGCTTCTCTTCAACGAGGGCATGGAATTTCTGCTTACCCTTGTTTACAGCCTGACCAAAGGCGGGTTTTTCCTCGTTCGGCAGGTCCTTCATATGTTTCATCATGGTGGAGATTTCGGCTTTCTTGCCAATGAACTGGGACTTCAAATCCTGAAGTTCAGTCTGGTTGCTTACTTTTTCAAGCGCTTCTCTTAATTCCTGTTCAAGCGCTTCAATGCGTTTTTTTACATCCATGGGTAACACTCCTTTATAGTGACTAATAAAAAAAGTCCTTAAATCATTAAGGACGAATAATCGCGGTACCACCTTAGTTCGTTAAGAACGCTCTCAAAGCTTTTAACGCAAGCATACGGGCGCAGTTAACGCCACTCGTGGACTGAAATTCCATGATTGACCCTGAGACGATTTCACCATCCGTCTCTCTCTAAAAAGGCTCGAACTTCATAGAACATGATTCCATTCTTCGTGTTACACACATTATACTTAATAATCCTCATCTTTTCAAGATGTTTGATTGTTTAGTTTCCTGATGAGTCGTAAATCGCAATGACGTCTTCTACACTCATCTTTTTGAGAAGCTTCTCAAGCAGATCAAATGGGATGTCTTCTTCTTTTTTGAATCGCATGCAGCTTTTGCCCATGTTGATCTTTTTACCGTAGGTTTCCTTGTAGGCTTTTTGGAACCACTCGTTCAAAGACTCATTGACATAAAGCCCCATATGATAGACGTTGATGGTGTTTTTCTGTGAAGCGATTGAGACGAAGGGTAGGGGTGTATCCTTCTTACCGAGATAGCCTTCAGGAAAACTATTTAACTTGCCATAAACATTTTGAAACGTAGTTTTTCATGGACAAGCTGCTTTCTTTGTAATCCTATGCGGTTTCATTGAAATACCCCCGTTTTATGTGTTTGAAGGCATTATACTATCGACTTGGACAAGATTATAGGCACTACTGATTTGACGTTTACAAAGTAAAAATTGAACTAATTTCTTTTTAACATGCCCAATAACAGGTGGTTTCATGGATTCATCCACATTCAGAAAGAAAAAAGGACTGTGTAGTCCATGAAGATGATTAAGTCTTCATTTCTTTACAGTCACTTCTAAATTTCTTGTTATGATAAACATATTTTACCCAATGATTACTCTTCTGCTTCTTCCAAAATCAAGCCAAGTTCATTCAGTTGCTCAATGCTCAACCTTTCTGTTTCAAGTAATTCTCCATAATGATAAAACGTACCATTGTTAAGAACTGGAGTAGAACTTTGACAAGGTATTTTGTACTCTGCATCATTAGCTTCATAGCGACATATGGAAAGTGTAGTTGGCAGTAGTTCTTCATCAGGATTTTGCATTTCATATAATGTAAACACTTCATCGTTAACTATGATTGACTCAACTGCAATATAATTCACCATGTTATCATGTTCTACCTCAGTAATAAAATACTCGTTCTCTGCAGTTTCTGAGCAACCTGTTAAGACCAAAAGCATTGTTAGCACCATTACTGATAATACTTTTCCCATTTCAAACGCCCCTTCCATGAGATGTTTTACACTGAGTAACATATGATGAACCTGGTACCCAATCACCATCTCTATTTAACCAAGAGGTTAATTGAAGACCAATCACTTTTGTATGAAACATTGATGCCCCCAAGATAAACATCTACACCTTCATCTTACCCCCCCCTTACGAGATGTCAATAATTATCTTGCCTCAGTGGTTTCTTGATGTGTCGTAAATCGCAATAACGTCTTCTACACTCATCTTTTTAAGAAGCGTCTCAAGCAGATCAAATGGGATGTCTTCTTCTTTTTTGAACCGCATGCAGCTTTTACCCATGTCGATTTTTTTACCGTAGGTTTCCTTGTAGGCTTTTTGGAACCACTCGTTCAAAGACTCATTGACATAAAGTCCCGTATGATAGACGTTGATGGTGTTTTTCTGTGAAGCGATTGAGACGAAGGGAAGGGGGGTGCCCTTCTTACCGAGATACCCTTCAGGATAAACACTGAGTGGCACAACGTAAGCAATCATGCCGTACTGAATGGTTTCTTCAAAGCCTTCAGGCAGACTGTTTTTGACAAGGGTTCTAAGTTTGTCTATGGTTTCCACCCTTTCTTTTGGAATAAGGGTCATGTACGCTTCTACGGAATCTGCATTGTATTTCATAGAGTCACCTCACTAATATCGTTACCTTTATTGTACCTTCCAGCTCTTTTGAATACCACATATTCGCCTGAGGGAGATTCAAAAATCTCTATGTATTTCGAATAAATATAACAAGCCTTGTCATAAATGTTTGAAACTGCTGATCTGCAAAGCTTGAAAACGACTTTTTTGTTTACATGCTTTTTATTTAGTCTATAAAACACAAACTATTATTCTGTAGCAGATTTGTAACTCCTGCTTGACACGCCATTAGATACGGTGTAATATTACACTATATAAAGGTGTAATATTACACCTGTTTGTTACGGAGAGGAGGCTATCTTGAAGAAATCAGAATTCTGTCGCTCAATTCATGAAATAATGATGGATATTAGACTAGAGTATAAATTGTCTCAAAAACTCATGTCTGAAAACTTAGGGGTTAGTAAAAAAACATATATTCAACTTGAGAAGCAAAGAACTGTATTGAAGTGGAGTGAAGCTGTTACTTTAGCTACGATTTTTATGAACAGCAAGATTTTACAAGATGAATTTAATGAAGACATTATTTCCGTTATTCATGGTGTCGTATTTGATCAAAAAAATATTCAAGAAATAAACTATAGTATTGATAACGTAGATGTAAAAGGGGATGAAAATGTTGATGAGTAATGCAATTAATCTATTAAGAGATTATATTATCCAGAATAAAATTGTGTATCTAACATATGGAATTATAACAGTGTTATTTTATGGTGTTAGTTATGTGTTTTTTAGTGAATCTATTGATGTGCCTTTTGATAATATATTAATTATGCTGTATATAACCTTTTCACCTGGATTCATGGCTCTGATTACAATGTATAGAAGTAGGGTTACTCTGGTTTTTTCCAACGCAACGTATTATTACAATGTAGTGATACAAACCTTATTTGTTTTGCTTTTTAATTTCATAGCATTAACTATATATGATTCCTTTAGAGTTAATAAAGGGTACTGGGAGGATGATATGTGGTTTATGCTTATAATATCGATTCCAATTATTCTCATTGGTATGATCGTTTCATTTGAAGCAAAATTAAGATTTGAAAACTTAAGATTAAAGATTGTTTTCTTGATTGGTGCTATTTTTCTTTGGTATGTGCTAGACTTGCTCTTTAATCAAACTGAAACAAGGTTCTTATATTACGGTATAAACGTTATGTACTTTATAGTTATACCGCTTTTTCTTATAGTGTATTGGTATCGTAAACGATTGGTGAAAATGTAAAGTAATCTAGGTATATTTAATTGAAAATACCAATCAAGAATTACTACATGAGATTTTAAAAGATGTCATAAAGATCTATGGATTGTGTAAAGGATAATGAGTACTACACTAAGAAAGTCTTGTAAATAAATGCGAATAAGTTTACTCGAAAACTTATCATGTAAACGATAGTGCGCTTTATGAGAATGGCTTTACTTCAACAATTACAATTCAAGTTAATGAACGAGAGCTTAATGGCACTGTGTTGCACAATCGACATTTCTTGCGCTACAAAGTATTACGAGGTGATACAATGAGCATTTCAATAAGAGTGAGTTCAAAGGAATCCGAGTTAATAAGGAAATACGCTGATTTGAATGGTAAAACCGTCTCAGAGGTTATGCGACAAGCCATATTGGAAAAGATTGAAGACGAGTTTGATATCTTCTTGTATGAAAGTGCAATGGAGGATTACGAAACCAACTCCAAAACATACACCATAGCCGAAGCCAGGAAAATGCTGGATATTGAGTAATGTATAGTGTCAAAATAACGGACAAAGCCATGAAGGCTCTTATGAAGATGGATAAGCAGATTGCACGGTTGATTTTGGCTTGGATTGAGAAAAATCTTGAAGGCACAACCAATCCCAGATTAAGAGGAAAAGGGCTCGTTGGTGATAAGTCAGGGGTTTGGCGCTACCGTGTGGGAAACTACAGCTTTCTCGCCCATATCGATGATCATGGGCTTCTTGTATTGTTGGTCGATTTTGGCCATGGAAAAAACATCTATAATTAATACGGACCCTGATATTGTATTGCTGATTGTAATCGATTATAATTTATGTATATTACCATCCAGGGAGCGTGTCCTATGAAAAAGGTCATTTGGTTTTTGATGATTGGAGCCTTTGCACTTCTCTTTTCAACAAATTTAAAAGCGGACTTGGGTCCCAAACCGACCGCAACCATTGAAATAGTTGGGATGGACGAAGATTATACCCTTGATATCTTGATTCCAATAGACCGTGATGTCTCATCTTTGGACGCAGAAAACTTTGACCAACAAGTAGAGTATAACCATTACCTGGGTACGGAGTATCCTGATACCCTGAACGGTTACCAGGACAGTGAAGGGTACGCTTCAGGCGTGCTTTACAGCGGACCGCCTTTTACCTTGAAGAACGAAGCGCCAGACACTTTTGAAATCGGCTATTTCCAGGCTCCAAGGAATTTCAAGGTCATTCTCTTTAACGATCAGGGTGACATCATCGTAAGTGAATCCATTGAACGAACATTTTTCAACGCTGAATTTATCTTCGATGTGAGTGACGCCTCCTTTGGTGAAGGGACTGAACAAGGTACCTTCACTATATTGGAACTTGATACCCTTGAAGAAACCAGGCACGGTTCCAGTTTCCTTTATGGCGCCATGATATTGGACATGATGCTGAGAACCCTGATAACCCTGGCGATAGAGCTCTTCATCCTCTTCTTGTTTTTCTACCGGAGAAAACGTACCTACCTTGTGACCACCATCGCCAATATCATCACGCAGGGGTTTCTCAGTGTATTCATGGTACTTGGGTATCATCTTTGGGGAGGGTTATTCACTGCGCTATTCATACTGTTTATCGGTGAGATAGTCGTGTTTATTGCCGAGGGCATTGCCTACGCCACTCTCTTCAGGGAAAAAGGAAAATTAAGAGCCCTAACTTATGCCTTTACCGCAAACATGGTTACCTTGGTTGCCGGGTT
>JASMTQ010000083.1:0-19439 GCA_041694275.1 Caryophanales bacterium | reverse complement strand
CGGGCCTAGATTATGACATTCGCTTTTCCCTTGGAATCGTCCTCATCGTGGTTATACTCATCACGAACTTCGCCCTGAACACCCTCAAGAAGAAAGTAGGCAATGTCCATGCACAGTAAAAGAAAAGTCCTTGACGGCACATTAAAAGGCATGACCATAGGTGCAGCACTTACTACGGCGTCCGCCCTTTTCATTGTTTTCTACTTCGTCTTCACTACAGGATTTTCTTTGCTTAGCTTTGATTTACTTGTGACCGATTACAACTCGGTTCAATACAACGCAGTCCTTGAAACACCCAATCAAACCATGGAGTTTGAAAAACCTGAAGCCATTGACAGTCCTTTTTCCTATAAATATGGCATTGCGCTTGAAGACACTCGGAACAAGGATGGTGAGTCAATCATATCCATCGCATATGTTGATGACAATTCCCCATTAAAGACCCTCCTAGACAAGGAAAGCGGAGAACCAATAGAAGCCACCAAAAACAACGTCATCACCCGCATTTCCTATGAAGCCTCTCCTACCTCGCTCACCCGTGAAGGGGCAGCCTCCATGGCGGAAAGACTCGACAGTGACACCACCATTCGTGAAATCATATTCATAGAACCGGGTGGAGGCATTCGTGGTTCGATTATCGCAACGCTTTATCTCATAGGGCTTACGCTTGTCATGGCGCTTCCCCTTGGCATATTCTCTGCGATCTATCTCAACGAGTTCGCCAAGGACACAAGGCTTACAAGAACCATTCGTTCATTCATCGACACGCTTACAGGCATTCCTTCCATCGTATACGGCCTCATGGCTGTGAGTGTCTTCATCCCGATTACTGCAAGAATGAACGTCGCAGACGGTCTTAGTATTTACGCCGGAGCGATGACGATGGCCGTCATCCTTCTTCCAATACTCATAAGAACGACTGAAGAATCTCTTGCGGCCGTACCGAATGAATACAGGGAAGCCTCGCTCGCCCTTGGCGCGAACGATGTGCAGACTACGTTCAAGGTGGTCCTCCCAAACGCACTTGCAGGCCTTTTAACCGCCACATTTCTCTCCATTGGGCGTATTATCGGAGAATCCGCCGCGCTCATCTTCGTCATGGGGACCGCCGTGAAGGATTCAGTTGATCCTGCGAACGGCGCAACCACGCTTGCAGTCCATATCTGGACCTTGATGAGCACGGAACCCGCAAACGTGGAACTTGCAAGCACCATTGCGGTCATCATCCTCACCATCGTGCTCATATTGAACACAACTGTGAAACTTCTGGCGAAAAAATTCGATAAAATAGGAAACAGGTGATATCATGAACCCAACATTCAAAGTAGAAAACCTTGAAGTCGCGTATGGTGAGACCATTGCGCTCAAGGATATCAATCTCGAACTCTATCCAAAATCCATTACTGCCTTGATAGGCCCTTCAGGGTGCGGCAAATCCACATTCCTAAGAACCTTGAACCGGATGAATGATCTCATCCCCGTCTGCCGTATATCTGGCAAAGTGCAGTATCACGACCAGGATATCTATCACAAACAAACAGACGTCATCAATCTGAGAAAAAGTGTAGGCATGGTATTTCAAAAACCAAATCCCTTCCCAATGTCCATCTTCGACAACGTCGCGTATGGTCCCAAAAGACAAGGCGTCAAGGACAAGGACACACTCAATAGTATTGTTGACAAGGCTTTAAAACAAGCAGCGCTTTTTGAAGAAGTAAGCGACCGCCTGGATGCCTCCGCCCTGTCTCTTTCAGGCGGGCAGCAACAGCGTCTTTGCATCGCACGCGCACTTGCTATGGAACCTGAAGTCATCTTGATGGACGAACCCACAAGCGCCCTTGACCCTATAGCCACACAAAAAATAGAAACCCTGCTTCAGGAACTTAAAAAAGACTACACCATCATCATCGTCACCCATTCCATGCATCAGGCAGCGCGCATTTCCGATTACACCGCGTTCTTCTACATGGGAGAACTCATAGAAACAAGTGATACCGATTCGCTTTTCCAATTGCCTAAGAAAAAACAAACCGAAGACTACATCACCGGTCGCTTCGGGTAAGGAGGAATTATGAAGACATTAAGACAAGCCTTTGATGAAGGCCTGAACGAACTTAGTGATATGCTTATGGAAATGGTGGACGCTGTTATTGACGTATATGACGACATGTTTACAGCCATTCGGACCCAGGACCTTGAAAAGGCACGAAAAATCATTGAAAACGATACAAAAATAAATGCCCTTGAAACATCCATCAACGAAATGGGCAACCTGCTTATTTTAAAACAGTGTCCAGTCGCAAGAGATTTAAGAACCATCATCACAACGATCAAGATTGCCAATGAACTCGAGCGCCTGGGCGATTATGCTTCCAACAATGCGCTCTACATTTTAAAAACAGCCCACGACAACGAAACCTTCAGATCATACTTTCTTTCATACGTAGAACCCCTTTCCAAAATGTTTTTCACAATGAAAGAAGCCATTGATAAAGAATCCATGGAAGCTGCAGGCAAGGTGTGTGACCTAGATAGTGAAGTGGATGAAATCTATCAGAAACAGATCATGAAATTCATCGATATCGCCGGCAAAAACGAAGGCATTACAGCCGTTGAAGCCGCACGCGCCATGCTTGTCATCAAGCAGTTTGAAAGAGCGGGCGATCACCTCACCAATATCGGTGAAGAAGTGATTTATCTTGCCAAGGGAGAACGTTTGACGCTTAATTAGTGATTATTCTCTTTCTTGTTGATACAATAGTGTCGGAGGTGAGTCAGTGAAAACCAATAGAGATCTCTTCATCATCGCAGCCATATACATCGCCATCGCCATCATTCACATCACGTTTGACATACCCGTTCTAACAGGCATCCTGATTGTGCTTCTTGGCATCTTTCATTCGCTGACTTACATCGGAAGCACCTTTAAAGCCAGGAGGGAACAGGAAAGAGAAAAGCGTGACTTGCTGAAATCATTAAACAAGAGCCAGGCGAAAACCACACAGACAAAAACACAGTTCTATTCATTGATTGACGAACTCGGAAGCGGCGTCATATTCATCGATACCTACGGAACCATTCAGCTTGCCAACAAGGCGTTTCACGAGATGTTTGGCTTTGACGACATCCTGAAAACCCCCATGCGCTTTTTAAGCCGTCATGAAAAGCTTTATGATGTCGTGAAAGAAGGCGTAACAAAACAAACCCGCATCCGCAGCCAGATCCTTTTAGAAGAGGAAGCCATCATGGACGTCATCGTCACGCCGGTTTTTGAGGCAGGAACGTATTACGGCAGTCTCATGCTCGTACATGACGTCACTCAACTCAAAACCGCCGAACAGTTTCAAAAACAGTTCACCGCAGACGTTTCTCACGAACTGAAGACGCCGCTTAGCGCCATCAAGGGTCTCTCAGAGATTCTCACAAGAGGCGAACCCATCGACAAGGACAAAGAACAGGAGTTCATGCGCATCATCAAAAACGAAGCCTCCAGACTTGAAATCATCCTTAACGATCTTTTGATCATTTCCAAGATGGACCGCCTCGATTACGAACTCAAAAAAGAAGTCGCGTCAATCGATGCCCTGATAGAAGAAACCTTTGAAATCATGCGTCCAATCGCCAAAGAGAAAAATCTTTCACTCATAAAGGACATAGATCCCGCTGAGTTTCACTTCGATCCTTCCAAAATGAGGCAGGTTATCATCAATCTCATTAAAAACGCCATCAACTATACCGATCAGGGGTATGTGAAGATCACGGGCCACACGATTGAAGATCAATACGTCATCACCGTCGTAGATACTGGCATCGGCATAGAAAAAAGCAAACAGGCCATGATTTTCAAACGGTTTTTCCGAGTCGACGCAGCAAGAAGCCGAGATACCGGAGGAAGCGGCCTTGGCCTTTCCATCATCAAAAACGTCGTCAAAAAACACGGAGGCACCATTCATCTTGAAAGTGCCCTCAACAAAGGCTCGCGTTTCACAGTGACGCTGCCTTTGAACCATAAAGGAGATGCAAACCATGAAGAAAATTAAAATCGCATTCGTCTGTACCCACAACAGCTGCAGAAGCCAAATGAGCGAAGCCGTCGCCAAGCTTGATCACAGTGACTTCTTTGAACCCTACAGTGCCGGCACCCATCTTAAAAAAAGGATCAACCCTGATGCGGTCGCACTGATCAAAAAAGAGTATGGCTACGACATGGAAGAAACACAGTTCAACAAAACCCTGGACCACCTTCCAGACACCCTCGACGTGCTTGTAACGATGGGCTGTGGTGTGGAGTGCCCATACGTCCCTGTCACCCACAGAGAAGACTGGAACCTGGACGATCCTACAGGAAAAGAAGAAGCCGAATTCAAAAAAACTCTAACACGCATTCAAAACCATATGAAAGACCTAAGAAACCGCATTGAAAAAGGCACCCTTTCACTATAAATGCCACAATACTTTGAAGTCCCTCCTCAAATTGCTTATAATGGATTTGACGAGGGACTTTTATGAAGAAGACACTTCAAAACATCACCATCGAACTCATCAAAGGCGATATCGCAAGTCAAAAAGATATGGACGCCGTCATCAACGCCGCCAATCAAGCCCTTCAACCAGGTGGTGGGGTTGCGGGCGCCCTTCATGAGAAGGCAGGCGAAAAGCTTGAAGAAGCCTGCAGACCCCTTGCGCCTATCAGACCGGGTGAAGCCGTCATCACAAAAGGCTTCAATCTTCCAAATGATTATGTCATTCATGTCCTCGGACCGGTCTATGGGACCAACAAGCCTGAAGCCCTTTTACTAAGAAAAAGCTATGTCAATGCGCTTAATGTCGCTGAACAACAGGGGCTAAAGAGCATTGCTTTTCCAGCCCATTCAACAGGGGCGTTTAACTACCCGCTTGAAGAGGCCGCGGACGTTGCCATGAAAGCCATTTGCGACAAACTATGCGCCCTTTCGAATGTAAAACACATTCGCTTTGTATTACACGACCAGATAAGTTTGAACATTCATGAAACAGCACTGAGAAGACTCACAAAATAAATTAGCCACTCAGAGGAGGGTGACCATGAAAACATTCATACGAAATCATAAAGCGCCCATCGCGGTTTTCGCTTCGCTTTTTCTGGTTTACCTTATTATCATAGGGTTGACCGATCAGGTGGCACAGGAGCGCATAGATGATCACCTTGAACTGGAAAGAGAAAGAACAAAAACCCAGGTTGCCGCTTCCATCAACCGGTATGAGGTATTCTCAAACTATCTGAGCGAAGTCCTCATCACCGATGAAGTAACTTCGCTCATGGTTGATGCGAACAGCACCGACACTGAAGTGAAAAACCAGGCAAGAGAAGATCTTGAGACCTTGCTTATGGACGAATACCAGGTCCTAAGGAAATACAATTTCAGACAGTTTCACTTTCACCTTCCAACCGGGGAAAGCTTTCTTAGACTCCATGCGCCAGGTTTATATGGCGACATGCTTTTTGACGCACGGGAATCTGTTAGAATCGTCAACACTGAGCACGTGTATGTATCCGGGTTTGAAGAAGGTAAAATCTATAACGGATACCGCTTCATCTATCCTCTTTTCAAGGACAACACCCATCTTGGCAGTGTCGAAATCTCAGTTTCCTATGAAGCCGTACTGGATTCTCTTTACACGGTCGCGCCAAGTGAAGACGCCTTTTTCATCATGAAGGCCTCTATAGTCAATGACAATGTCTTTCAGGATTATAAAACGAATTACACGAAGAGTTCACTCAGTGACGCCTACTTGAGAGACACTGAAGTCTTTGAAGCGTTTCGTCATCGCAGATATCATTTCAGTGGCTTGGAACTCGAACGGTTTTTCTTGAATGTAAAACCGAACATAGAAACGTCCATCGCAAAGGAAACATCCTTTTCATACGCCCTTAACTGCGATGATTGTGATTACTTGATGCACTTCATCAGCATCAAAAATTTTGAAGGGGAGCATGTGGGCTATCTTTTCACCCTGCATGAAGATCCGCATTATACGGAGCTCATCAATGAAAACAGAATCAATCTGCTGCTTATCAGTCTCTTTTTCGCTTCGCTGTTCATATTCCTGGGCGTATCGGCAAAAAGCAGAGCGAAACTGCGGACTCTGTCAAGAAACGATCCTTTGACAGGGCTTGCGAACAGGCTTTATTTTACCGCACAGGTAGAAGCCCTTTTGAACAATGCGAAACGCAACGAATCAAGACTTAGCGTCATCATGATAGATATCGACGATTTCAAGGAGGTCAACGACACCTTCGGCCACATGGAAGGGGACAGGGTTTTAAGAGATATGGCTAAAACGTTCGAAAACACCTTGCGTCAATCCGACATCATTGGTCGGTGGGGCGGCGAGGAGTTTCTCATCGCGCTTCCTGATACAAACAGGGAAGCGGCTCTTAAGGTCGCAGAAAAAATCAGGCAAGCGATCAAAAACAATGTAAAAACGAAAGAAGGCGCCCCGATCACCATATCCTTAGGCCTCACCACGCATGTGGATAAAAACACATCTTTGGACACACTCATTCAGGAAGCTGACACGGCACTTTACAAAGCCAAAAAACAAGGGAAGGACCAAGTGTCTTCTAACGAATAAGACGTTTGCGCCTGCAAGGTGGGCATATCTCTGAGGCTAAACATATATTTGCGCCAACCGGTTCACTTAAAGAAGGCTTCATGATACAATATGGTGAAATTGTGAAAGGGTGTTTTTATGATAGCCATCGTCATCATCATTACCATCATCGCCTTGTTCATATCCATCAAGATCATGGACAGAATGGTTGAGCAGAATCCGGCCCGTGCCTACATGGTTCCTATTTTACTACTGGCATTCGCGTTTACAGCGATGACCATATCCTTCAACGTGGGGCCTGGGTTAATCGCCGAATACAGTATGTATGCCACATTTGTCTTCTATCAGGTCAGTTTTGTGGACTTTTTCGTCGCTTATGTAAAAGCCAAAAACAAGCGTGAAGAAAAGCCAAAACGCTGGTAAGCTTATAATTTGAAACATTATAACCCCATTAAAACGCTTCTCAAGGAGGGGTCCCAATGCGCGACACCACCAATCGAATATTGAACGCAAGTCTTGAGGTCTTCAAGGAATTTGGGTATCAAAAGACTACCACCAAGGCCATTGCAAGCAAGGCAGAGGTCGCAGAAGTCACCGTGTATAGAAAATTTTCCACCAAGAAGGCGCTTTTTGAAGCGACACTCAGAAAATATTTGAATCTATCAATGGAAGATACGCCCATCGATCCCTTCACAGATAGCGACGAGTTCATTCCAAGATTGATGGAAAACCGCCTTGAACGCATGAGCAGACAAATTGCCTTTATCAGGCTTCTAATCAGAGAAAGTCTCACAGATACGATTCCTCAGGATCTGCATTTTGACAAGTATGTCGAAACCCGGCTGAAAACCATTGTCAGGACCCACCTGATCCATGTGAACCAAAAAAACCATGTCGAAGCGATCAGCCGTATGATCGTGGGCACGCTCTTAAGTTATGTGCTCATTCCGAGTGAAGTGCCATTCCATACGCTTGATGAAACCGAAAAAGCGTCCATTGTCAAAACCTATTCCCACTTGATCGTATCAGCGATAAAGAGTCTTAAGTAACGAGGTGAACCCATGCGAAAAAATCCTAGAGAACGTTTCGAAGACCATTCCATTTTATATATCACATCCATCATGATTGGGGCCAATATGTTCATCTTCACAACGCTTGTCTTCATTGAAAGACTGCTTGGTGGGGATTTTTTGATGGCGTCGATCATATTTCTTGTGTTGTTGGTTCTTATTATTCATCCATATTACCAGGCGAAAAGAAGAGGGCATGATCTTAAAAGGCTCAGTGAATTCATAAAGGACGATCTTTTCCTGATGAGTTTTTCCTTTTCGTTCATCATCGTTGGGAGCGTCATCGCAATCACGCTTGTCGCGCTTCAGATTCTATAAAAAAAAGGAGTATAAACCCCCTTTTTTTATTCATCTTCAAGTGAAGGCAGCACACTTTCAACTACATTCGACTGGACAGCGAAATGAAGCCCTTCAATCCCTTCACCGACGTATTCGTCCACATAACTCATGACATTGATGCCAACAACTTCACCCGCTTCATTCACCAAAGCGCCCCCGGAGTTGCCCGCGTTGATGCTTGCCGTATGCTGGATGGTTGTCGTGTTCATACCGTATTCATCACTCATCGCTCTATTGGTGGCACTGATGATGCCCATGGTGAGCGTGTTTGGCAGATCAAGAGGACTGCCAAGAGCGTAGACCGTCTGACCTGGTTTCAATAAAAGGCTGTCGGCGAACTCTGCAACTGGAATGTCCATCGAACTCTCAAACGTCATGACAGCCAGATCATGGGTTACACTTGTTCCATGCAGGGAGACAGTGCCTTTTTCAATAACCTGTTCAGTGTCCATAAAAAACGTCAATTCAAAATCGTCTTCACTGTAGCCATCGACGACATGCTGATTGGTGAGCAGGTAGTAAGTATTGCCTTCTTTCTTATAGACGACCCCTGAACCGCCGCTTTCAAGCACGCCGTTGTTGTAAGAATCGATCATGGGTGTGAAACGCTTGGCCCTTTCAAGTATTGCAAGGATGTCATCGCTTTCGTTACTGGGCGTTTCAAACTGAGCGTAAAGCGTTGTATCGGTTGAAAGATAAAGCGGAAACCCTGCAGGAATCTTCCCCGCCTCATCGAGTGTCCACGCTTTGAACGATAGAGAATCATGCTCCGGGATGGTTTCTGGAATAAACCCATCAGCGTCAACGGTTTCTTCCAGGTAGGTTTCGCCATCGACAACGAGGGTAAGTTCATGATTGGCGGTTTCTTCACTGCATGCGCTTAAAACCAGGCTACTCATAAGCACAAGCATCAGTACATTTAATTTTTTCATCATCTAGCTCCTTTTAAAAGTCGTATCTTAATATAATACCTAACATTCATACAATTATAAAGACATAATTCAAAATTCAATCATGAATGCATCATTTTCATTGACAGAGGACGTGGTTCAACATGGACAAAAAAGCGCATTTTGCAGCTGCCGGTTTCGCACTTATTTTCGGGTTCACCTTCATGTTTTCAAAAAAAGCGCTTGATCTAGTGAGTCCCATGGGACTCATCGCCTACCGGTTTTTGACGGCGATCGTTTTTTTTGAAATCATCAGAAGGCTCAAGCTTGTAACCATCCGTTTCCAAAAAGCCGATCTCAAGATGCTTTTCATCGTTGCGCTTTTCCAACCGGTGCTTTATTTCGTACTGGAAACCTATGGGCTGGATAAAATCACAAGCGCGGAAGCCGGCATGATGATCGCATTGATTCCGATATTCACATCCATTTTCGGAAGCCTGATTTTAAGAGAAAAACCCGCAAAAATCCAGTTTTTCTTCATTGGGCTCAGTGTGTTTGGCATCATTTTCATCCAACTCTTCAAAATGGGGTCCTCCATAGACATCCAGTGGATTGGATTTCTTTTACTGCTTGGGGCCATTATCTCCGCAGCCCTTTACAACATCGCTTCAAGAAACGCCTCCAAGACTCTAAGGCCCCATGAAATCACGTATTTCATGATGCTGCTTGGGGCTGTTACGTTTAATCTGTTTTACCTTGTTGAACTTGCCTTCAATGGCACCATTGAAATCTATGCGACGAACCTGAGACACCCTGATCTTTTGCTGCCGATTCTATACCTTGGTGTCATTGCGAGTATTGGTGGCTTTTTCCTTGTCAATTTTGCGCTTGGAAAACTCGAAGCCCACGTCATAAGCGTATACTCGAATCTGGCCACGGTCGTCGCCGTCGTCGCGGGAGCACTCTTTCTCAGTGAAGCCATATTATGGTATCACTACGTCGGAGCGTCACTCATCATTGTCGGTGTTTATGGCACCGTTCGTTACAACAGAATCAACCGGAAGAAAGCCATGCTTTTCAATAAACAGAAATAAAGGAGGATTCCCATGGAATACCTGAACAAGGACGAAGCTAAAATAAAACGCCTTGACGCCTTCATGGACGAACTTTTGAAAGCGGAGGAAAAACATGAAAAAAGAAACATCTATGAAACCTACAAGGACACCGTACAGGACATAAGACCGATTGACCTTTTTCATGTCAATCTTTATGGTGCGCACTCAAACGCATCCGTAAAAACCATCAAGAAAAACGCCAACAAGTTCGTGAATGCCTTCAAAGAGGGCCTTGAACGCTATGAAGTGAAGGCGCACGACCATCCGTTCTTTGATGCTTTGATCAGTGAAAACGAAGCCATCACGGACCATCTAAAGACCATGAAGGCGTATTTCAAAGGGGACAGTGAAGCAATTGAGGCCAACAGGGAACGTATCACCAAAGACTTTGAAAAACTGATGCTTCTGGAAAGAAAGTACCAGAAAAAGGAAAATATCCTCTTTCCAAGACTTGAAGAGAAACTGCCCTCGACCAATCCGCTTACGGTCATGTGGGCGCTTCACGACGATGCCAGAGCCCTTCTTAAAAAAATTCTCAAAGCTCTGGATAAGCCCCCCCTTGATATCAAAGCGTTCAAATCCATGCTGGGGGATTTTTATTACCTGGTATACGGAATCATGCAAAAAGAGCAACTCATCCTTTTCCCAGTTGCGATCAAAGTTCTCGATGAAAACACCATGGACGCCATGTATGAAGAATCCTTCGATTATGGATTCACGTTCATTGAAAGAACCCCGCCCAAACTAAAAAAGGAAAAAGCTTCAACCTTTGAAGACGGGCTTTACAAAAGCAGTACAGGCACCCTTTCTTTCAAACAGCTCACTTTGATTTTCTCCCATCTTCCCCTTGATATTACCTATGTCGACAAACATGACAAAGTACAGTATTTCAACAACAAAAGCGACCGGCATTTTCCAAGGAGTCCTTCAATCATAGGAAGACTCGTCAAACACTGCCATCCCCCAAAAAGCGTGAAAACAGTTGAAAAAATCGTAACGGCGTTCAAGGACGGATCCAAGGATACCGCCGATTTCTGGATTGATTTCAAAGGCACTTTCCTATACATTCGCTATTTTGCCATACGCGATGATTCAGGAAATTATGAAGGCGTGCTTGAAGTATCACAGGACGTCACCGACATTCGCAATCTGAAAGGTGAAAAGCGTCTGCTTGACTGGGACTGAAAAAGAGGTCGAATGACCTCTTTTTTAATGTTTCACGGATGTTTCACGGAGTTTTGTTGAGAAGGGTTGCGGCTCTTTCTGCGGCATTGTAGAGGCTTTTCTTCGCATTTTCCACCTTCATGGCCTCTTCAAGTGTCAAAGCGGCGCTTTTAATAGGATAAATCTCGTCAAAGGGATAGAGATGCCGGTTTTCAACATCGTTGAAGGCACCGGTAAAAGCGTAAACACTCTTTTTGTGTTTTTTTGCCAGTTTCGCGAGTTTGTAGGGGGCCTTCTCATTAAGTGAAGAGGCGTCAATCGAGCCTTCGCCGGTAATGACCAGATCAGCGCCTGCCACAAGCTTTTCAAGATTTGTCAGTTCACCTAAGACATCAAAGCCACTTTTAATCTCAGCGTTAAAAAAATGCATAAGGGATAAGGGAAACCCTCCCGCGGCGCCCATGCCAGGCAAGTGGCTCACAGAATCTTTCATAAAGAGGACATCCGCATAATGTTTGAGCCCTTCGTCAAGCAGTAAGACGTCTTCATCGCTTGCGCCTTTTTGAGGGGCATAAATGTGCGCGGCTCCGTTCATGCCTGTCAGTGGATTATTGACATCACAAAGGAGCGTGATTTTAACCCCTTCATATTTTTTCAATTCCTCTTTGTTTTGAACCGAGTGTATGTGGTTAAGAGAAGCGCCTGTAGGAAGAAGCGGTTCGTTATCTTCATTCATGAACGTGACACCGAGTGCATTTAAAAAGCCTATGCCTCCATCGTTGGTCGAACTTCCGCCTATGCCGATATAGACGTGTTTGGCCCCGGCATCTACGGCGCTTTTGAATTGTTCGCCCACACCATAGGTGCTTGTGAACAACGGATTTTTCTCGTTGTTTTCAAGTGCACTCAGTCCCGCGGTTTCTGCGAGTTCAATAAGAACGGAGTCTTTTGAAAAATAAAGCATTCTGTGTTTGTTTATCCTCATGAGACTGTCATGGGCGTCTATTAATTCCATACGACCTTTTAAAACGTCTTTCAAAGCGTCAATCGTCCCTTCTCCCCCATCGGCAAGCGGCAGAGACGTCGCGCGCACGTTCATGGTGTTTTCAAACGCTTTTTTAACCGCGTGGTTTGCCTGTTTGGAAGACAAGGAGCCTTTGAAGGAATCAATCGCAATCAGTATGTTCATATGGTCACCTCACTTCCAAGTATATCAAAAATCCTCATAAAACACAGATTGTAAAATTCATTCATGCGTTATAAAATGAATGTAATGATACATTTTGGAGGGAACCCATGGCTATAAGTGAAAGCACAAAAAACACATTGCTTGAAATGCAGCGCAGTGAAATCACGGAATACCACATTTATTCCGCGATTGCGAAAAAAGTGAAAGATCCCCACAATAAAAAAGTCATTATGTCCATTGCCAAACAGGAAAAAGAGCATGCGGATACCTGGGAAACCTATACAGGTGTTAAAGTAAAACCAAGACGCTTTAAAATCTGGCGGTATAAATTTCTGAGTCTGATTTTAGGTATCACATTCGTCCTCAGGTTCATGGAACGTGGGGAAGATTTCGCTCAGAAAACCTACAGTGCCATCAGCGATGAAGTTCCCGAGGCAAAACGCGTTGAGAAAGAAGAAGAAACCCACGAAAAAGAGCTGCTTGATACCCTTGATGAGGACCGCCTCAAATACGTGCGGTCCATGGTCCTTGGTCTGAACGACGCCCTGGTTGAACTTACAGGGGCGCTCGCCGGACTCAGCTTTGCGGTCTCGGATCCTAAAATCATTTCGCTTTCAGGCCTCATCACGGGAATTGCGGCGTCGCTTTCCATGGCGGCGAGTGAGTACCTTTCAACCAAAGCGGATGGAAGAGAGGATGCGCTCAAGTCAAGTTTTTATACAGGCAGTGCGTATGTTATCGTGGTTGCGGTTTTGATTCTCCCCTACCTTCTTCTCGATGATCCCAAGATATCTCTTGCGATCATGCTTGCGTCCGCGCTATTCATTATCTTCATTTTCAACTACTACATGTCCGTTGCCCTCAATCTGAGCTTCAAAAAAAGATTTTTGCAAATGGCCACCATCAGCATGGGGGTCGCCGCATTTTCTTTTCTTGTGGGCTCCTTGTTAAGAATCGCCTTTGGCATCGACATCTGAAAACCAGGTGAAACCACATGAACAATCCACTCAAAACCAAAAAGAACCGTAAAAGACTTGTCATTTTCATCCTGTTTGGGGTCCTCATCCTTTATGTTTCGCTGGCTTTCGCCCCAAAACCAAGGAGTCACGATGGCGTGAACCCATTTATAAGAGAGGGTGAAGAGCCATTGCTCATTGCCCATGGTGGTGGAAACCATGAATTTCCAGACAATACGCTGGAAGCTTTTTACAATGCCTACAGTGTCGATCAAAACGTCATGATGGAGACCGATGTGTCTTTGACAAAAGACGGCGTACTCATTCTTTCACATGACACGACCCTTGATAGAAAAACCACCCTGGTGGACGCCCCCATCATCGAAACCAATTATGAAGATCTTATTGAAGACGAAGTTGATTTTGGCTATGAAAACCCCATAGACAGTCCCAATGGCACAAATGAGACAGAGTCTTTCATCAAATATACGAATTATCAGAATGAACAGGTGTCGCCTAAGGATGTCGCCTATCCTGCCGGGGTGGAGCCCAGGCACGAAGAAGTCTTTTTGGCCACTACGCTGGAAGAACTGATCAAGGCCTTTCCAGACAACCAAATAAACGTTGAAATCAAACAAACTGGAGAAACAGGCATGAAGGCGCTTGAAGAAGCCCTTGACCTGTTTGAAAGGCTTGATGAAGAGTATGATACGTTTTCAAGAATTGTATTGGCATCCTTTCATGAAGAAATCTATGAAGCCATCAAAACCCGCGCCTCTTTGAATGAAGCGCTCATGTTTTCACCACAGGAAAAAACCGTGCGCAATTTTGTTATCTTGCAAAAAAGCCGACTCAATATATTCTTCAATGAACCCATCAGTGTATTCCAACTCCCTACCATCCAGCAAGGCATTCTGTTTGCGGATGAATCCTTTATAGAGGCCGCACATGATCACAACGTGGCCGTGCACTTTTGGACCATCAACGACCAGGAAACGATGCGCATGCTCATAAGACTCGGTGTGGATGGAATCATGACTGACAGACCAACCCTTCTAAGAGACGTTCTTGATGCATATGAAGAAAATGAATAAAAGGGATTGCAAAACACGTTCACTTCGTGTAAAATCTTTAAAGTAAGGGGCTATAGCTCAGCTGGGAGAGCGCTAGCATGGCATGCTAGAGGTCACGGGTTCGAGCCCCGTTAGCTCCAGATTATACTTATAATCCACGGATTTTTCCGTGGTTTTTTTATGCATTCATGATTGGTTCACATTTTGTTGTTATACTTGAAGTATCTTAAGTAAAAGGAGGTACTTATGAACAAACTTTTAATCGGACTTGGCACAGTAGTTTTGACACTTCTAGCAGGCGTGACGGTGCTCAATGCCCATGATACGTTTGACACCTTCACCCCCATGGACAATGTTGAAAATGAAGAAGCTTATTATCCTTCACGAGGTGGCTTTGGACCTGGCGGTTGCCACGGAGCATACGACGAGGATGATTATTTTCAGCATCATGATTGGATGTACGGATCAATGTTCGCTGATACTGAGATTGAACAGTACAACCAATTGACTCTGGAAGAAAGAGAAATGTTTGAAGTGATGTATGCAAGACGGGTAAATGCACTTGACCTTGAATCACTTGGGGATGAGTCACTGAGTGACAAACTCCGCGATATACGCCAGAATGTTTTTGAAGAGATAACTGGAGTTGATGACGTTGAGTGAACCCACTTATGAACTCAGAGTCAAAATTGAAGGTATGCGTTGCGCTAGTTGTCTCAATCACATCGATAACGCACTCACGAAGGCCGGGGCCTTGAAATCGGATATCAATATTGGAAGAGGCTTTGGAAAAGTCTGGTACAAAGGGTATCTGGAAATGGACGAACGTTTCATTGAAGCAATCAAAGATGCAGGATACACCCCAACAAAATTATCCACCGCAGCAATAGAGACATTCGAAGTTTGAATGTCTCTTTTTTAGAAATCATATTTAACGTTTTAGGTTCACTTGACAGGCCCTAAGTGTTATAATGCTTATTAGATAATAAGAGAGGATGAATCAAATGCCAGATCAAAGAAAAATCGAAAAATTTGCAGAACTCGCCGTCAACATCGGCGCAAACGTTCAAAAAGACCAAATCGTGGTTGTCAACGCGTCAACCGATACGAGCGAACTTGCAAGGAAAATCACGGAAAAAGCGTATGATGCCGGCGCAAAACGTGTCGAAGTTCAGTGGAACGATCCTTACGTTTCAAGACTGTCATACCTTGGTATGAGCGAAGACGCGCTCACTGAAGTTCCTGAACACATGGTTAAAAAATACGAGTATTTCGTAGAACAGGGCGCATGTTTCATCTCCATCACCTCACCCGTACCAGGCCTTAACAGCGACGTTCCTGGTGTGAAAATGCAAAAAGCGTCTCAGGCTCGCTCTAAAAAGCTTGATTTCTTCCAAACCCATATGATGGGGAACCGATCCCAGTGGACCATCGTCGGTGCACCAAATGTGACCTGGGCTGAGAAAGTATTCCCTGAAAAATCAGGCGAAGAAGCTGTTGAAGCGCTTTGGGACGCTATTTTGAATGCGTCACGCGTGTATTCTGACAACGATCCGGTCAAGGACTGGGAAGCGCACAATGAAAAGCTTTCTCGTCATAATAAAATCCTGAACGACCATCAGTTTAAGGCCCTTCACTTTGAAAACAGCCTTGGAACCGATATCACCGTTGAACTTGTCAAGAACCACGTATGGGCGGGTGGAAACGAAGAAAGCACCAAAGGTGTCGTCTTCAACCCAAACATCCCAACCGAAGAATCCTTCACCATGCCGCTTAAAACCGGTGTCAATGGAACCGTCGTCGCTACGAAACCGCTCAACTACCAGGGTAACCTCATCGAGGATTTCTGGTTGACATTCAAAGACGGCGCCGTTGTTGATTATGATGCCAAAAAGGAAAAAGACGCGCTTAAGAACCTTGTGGAATTCGACGAAGGAAGCCGCTATCTTGGTGAAATCGCCCTTATTCCTTATGATTCTCCAATTTCCAATACGGGCATTCTATTCTTCAACACCCTCTTCGATGAGAACGCAAGCTGCCACATGGCGCTTGGTAGAGCCTATCCAATGAACGTAGAAGGTGGCACCGAGATGGACAAGGAAAGCCTTGAAGCGCTTGGATACAACCATTCGATGGCTCACTCCGATTTCATGTTTGGAAGCAAGGATCTCTCTGTTAAGGGGATCAAGGAAGACGGGACTGAAATTCAAATCTTCAAAGATGGAAATTTCGTCATATAATGGCTCATGAAGCGCATCTTAAAGAAACTGCGCTTTTGGATTTCAACCACCCATCCATTCAAACCCTGGTCAAAAGTTCAAAGTGGAAGGCCCTCTCCCCTTACAACCGCATTGGGGCTAGTTATCAGTTCGTTCGTGACAGCATTCGCTTTGGCTACAACAAGCAGGACGCCCTTAAGGCGAGCACGATCTTAAAAGAAGGCATCGGACAATGCAATACGAAAGCCGTCCTTTTGATCGCGCTATTAAGAGCGCTCGACATCCCTGCGAAAATAGAAGGGTTCGAAGTCGATGCCTCATTTCAAAAAGAACTGCTCCCACCTTTAATCAGAAACCTCTCACCGAAAACGTTCCTTCATTCGCGTGTCCTTGTCTTTTACAACAGCACCTGGGTGCCTCTTGAAGGCTACATCCTGGACAAACCCTATATTGAAGGAATCAAGCGGAAGTTCACCGCCTTTGAAGGTGCATTTTATGGCTACGCCATCGCCACGGATGATTTCAACGCATTATCCATTGACTGGCGTGGAAATGAAACATACATTCAAAAAGACGCCATTACAAAATCCCTCGGGATATTTGATGGTCCTGATCAATTGTTTGCGGCGCATAGTCAGTCGCTTTCAAAAATCAAGGCCTTCTTGTACCGTCAAAGTATCAGACATCTCATGAACAGAAGAGTCAGCTCAATTAGAAATTCCAGATGAATGCAATGAATAATAGCATAAAACATCCGTTTTATGCTATTATATTCACTGGATGCAACAAATACATACGTTCCGGTAGCTCAGCTGGATAGAGCGCCAGCCTCCGAAGCTGTAGGTCGCGAGTTCGAATCTCGCCCGGAACGCCATATTTTTGTTCCGGTAGCTCAGTAGGATAGAGCAACAGCCTCCTAAGCTGTAGGTCGGGAGTTCGAATCTCCCCCGGAACGCCATTTAAAATATAAAGTGACAAATGTCACTTTTTTTATAGTGTGCCAGGCATGGTGCATATCTAGGTGGTGGAAGTCCACTGTGGAGGTAGTCATCAACCAACCACTAGCAAAGCACAAGGTATCCACCGTGAGGTGAGAACTGAAGGAAGTGCGGCGCAAACTTTTGACCCGATGAACAAAAACCCGATACAAAGGCGCACTGAATGGATAAGGCTCCTAAACAAGTTGAAGTCCGAAAGATGACCGTAACTTCAGTGTGTAAATCGGGCGGGTGTGAAAGGAAAGAGGTGCATCTTACCCTGGGAGGTCTTGTGGATATGGGAAACCATAGTCGAAAAAGGTTAGCCACAAGAAGTCAGCCGAGGTCATAGTAGGGGAAACCCGAAGGACCGAACAATCTATAGTGTTTGTCCGCTATCGATTGGAAAAGTGCCAAGCTCTGAATGGAATAAGGGACGAAAACCGGACGTAACCGGAACATTCACCTGAAAAAGAGCATGCATTTTTCACAACCATAGAAAGGAGAAACGAGTATGAAACTTTTAGAGCAAATCTTGAGCAGTGAGAACCTCAAAGGTGCGTATGAGCGGGTGAGGAAAAACAAAGGGGCCAGTGGCGTGGATGGAATGACGACTGAAGAACTCGGGGGTCATCTAAAGAAGAACCTGAGAACCATCAAAGACGCCATCAGGAATCGCACATACACCCCAAAACCCGTCAAAAGGGTAGAGATACCCAAAGAAAACGGGAAGACACGCAAACTGGGAATACCGAGTGTCACAGACCGTTTCATCCAACAAGCGATTCACCAGGTACTGAGCCCCATCTACGAACAACAGTTCAGTACAAGCAGTTACGGATTCAGACCAGGAATAAGTGCGCAGGACGCAGTCCTAAAAAGCGTAGAGACCATGAACCAGGGAAAAGACTGGATCGTGGATATCGACCTGGAACGCTTCTTCGACACGGTGCACCATGACCGTCTCATGAACCTTATTGCGAGGACCGTGGATGACGGAGACGTCATCAGTCTCATAAGAAAGTATCTCGTGAGCGGGGTCATGATAGGAAAGACCTATGAGGATACGCATGTCGGAACGCCGCAGGGTGGAAACCTAAGCCCACTTCTTAGCAATATCATGCTTAATGAGTTGGATAAGGAGTTAGAGAAAAGAGGCCTTCACTTTGTCAGGTATGCGGACGACTGTATTATCTTTACAGGCAGCAAGAAGTCAGCCGAAAGGGTCATGAAATCCGTGACACGGTACATAGAAGAAAAACTTGGACTCAAGGTGAACGCCACCAAAAGCAAGATAGGCAGGCCTGAAGACATCAAATATCTAGGCTATGGGTTTTACAAGGACAAGGAGGATGTGTATCACTTAATCCCCCATGAGAAGTCTGTTCAAAAATTCGTGCGAACACTCAAACGGCTAACCAAAAGAAACTGGAGTGTGTCCTTGACGTATAGACTCAGGAAATTAAAAGAAGTCATAGTGGGCTGGGTGAACTACTTCAAATATGGTCGCATGAGAAGGAAACTAAAAACCATTGACCAAAAACTGAGAGCCCGAATAAGGGTCATCATCTGGAAACAATGGAAAGTGTCAAAAAGACAGATTAACGCCCTGGTCAAACTAGGTATCAATGAAGAAAGCGCCAAGGGGATAACCTGGTGTAGAAAAGGATATCAATACATCGGACATTCCCACCTTATCCAAAAGGCCATCAACAACTCAAGATTGAAACAAAGAGGTCTCGTGAGTGCACGAGACCACTATTTGAAGGTGCATACTGCAATATAGATTGAACCGCCGTATACGCGACCCGTACGTACGGTGGTGTGAGAGGGGCGACAAATATTAAATTTTA
>JASMTQ010000082.1:0-4219 GCA_041694275.1 Caryophanales bacterium | reverse complement strand
GAAAGCGAACTGGTTATCAAAAGAGAGAAAACCGCTGAGTAGAAACAGTCTTTCCATAATGTGAAAAGAATCAAACACGATGATTTGGAGTTAAGTATATGTGGAATAAGGCACTGATAAAACTGATTAGACACAAGGATCCTTATGATGTGTCCAAGACGAATCAGCTGTTTGCGGATGCAATCAGGGAGAATGCACGTCACCATCAAATACACTGTGAGGGTTATGCACGCATTCTCCAGTCCTTTTCGTGTGATTTAAACAGTATAAAAACGATTGACGATATCAAGGACATTCCCTTTATTCCAACCCTTTATTTCAAGAGACACGAACTCTTTTCAATGCCTTATGAGAAAATGGCGATAAAGGCAACTTCTTCAGGAACCTCATCAGGCCTTAAAAGCAAAGTCGGCATGGGGTATCGCGATCTCTTTCGCGGATTTAAAATGATTAGAAAACTTATCAGCTACCATAAACTCTGGTCGTTTAGACGCGTGAATTACTTTATATTCGGCTACGAACCCACAAAACACACAGACGTTGTCATCATGAAATCAGCCAACGGATTTTCCAAAGTGGCGCCAGCCAAAAAAAGGTATTACGCCATACGCTGGGACAAGGAAAAAGAAACGTTCAAAGTGGATCTTGATTACATGAAAAAACACCTCATCAAAGCATCCAGACAAAGCAACCCGATAAGAACGATCGGCTTTCCCGCCTACACCTATTTTCTTTTAAAAGAAATGCAGGATGAAGGCATAAGACTCACAATGCCAAAAGGCTCGCTTGTGACCATGGGTGGCGGGTGGAAGCAGTTTTACCAGGAAGCCGTTGACAAGCGTCAATTCTACACGCTTGTCAAGGATGTGCTCGGCATTGAAGAAGAGAATATTGTGGAATTCTTCGGAGCCGTTGAACACCCTGTTGTATTTCCAGACTGCAAATATCACCATATGCATATACCGATTTATTCGCGCGTCATCATAAGAGACCCTGATATGTTTCAACCCTTGCCTACGGGTGAAATGGGACTTATCAATCTAATATCACCCATGAACCGTGCAACCCCGCTCACTTCCGTGATGACCGATGATCTTGGCATTTTGCATGAAGGCTGTGAATGCGGGGTGGACGCCCCCTGGATCGAAGTCGTTGGAAGGGTGGGCGTCAAAGACATAGCGACCTGCGCCCAAGGCGCAGATTCACTGATGGGAAAGCAGGGATGACATGATACTATACAAGGGAAAAACCTATGAAAACAGCGAGCAGGAGCCTCTCTTTGAAACGCTTGAAAAAGATTGTCTGGATACACTTGATAATAACAAATCACTAAAACCTGCCATGGTCATCGATGCATGCGACCAGTTAACACAAAAAATTGAAGCGGGAAAGTTCGATCATCTCATTCAACCGCTGTTGAGCACTTTTGATATACCTGAAGCACATTTTGAACACTATCTTTCCATGTTTAAAAAAGAGGCACTGGAAAAGAAAGTGAAAATCGAACTTGGTGAAGACCATAAAACGCTTGATCCACTTGATGAGAATAATGAAAGAGCGATACGCCCTCTTGGGATTCTTTTCCACATTGCGGCTGGGAACCTCGACGTCCTTCCAGCCTACTCTCTGATTGAAGGGCTGCTCGTTGGCAACATCAATATCCTGAAACTGCCTACAGGCGACAAGGGACTCTCTGTTAAACTCTTATCCGCGTTGATAGAAATCGAACCGAGACTTTCAGACTACATCTATGTCTTCGATGTGCCATCGATTGAAATTGATACCTTGAAAATCTTTGCGGATATCGCAGACGCCATTGTCGTTTGGGGCGGGAACGAAGCCATCAAGGCTGCCCGAACAATGGCGAGTCCAAACACTAAGCTTATCGAATGGGGTCACAAGCTTTCCTTTGCTTACGCGGACTCAAGTGCCACAGATGAAGATTTGAGGGGCCTGGCCAAAAACATCGTCACGACGAATCAGTTGCTTTGTTCCTCTGCGCAGGGCATCTATGTGGATACGAATGACAGAGAAGAACTTGACAGGTTTGCGAAGCGGTTTTTTGACATATTGAATGAAGTAAGCAATGCCCATCAACCGGTACCCTATGGTATGAAAAGCAAGAACGCAGTTGAACTTTACTATGAAGACATGGTCAAGGAAGATACAGGCAAGCGCATTTTCAAGCATAAAAGCGTGAGCGTCATTACAAGCGATGATTCAACGCTTGAACTTTCAATGCTTTTTAGAAACGTATGGGTGAAGATGCTGCCAAGTGACTTTATTGTGAAGACCTTGAAACCTTACAAAAACACCCTTCAGACTGCGACTGTACTTAGTGAGAAACAATATGACGGATACGTTGAAAAACTCATTAAAGCGGGCGTTGTGAGAATCAAGAAACCTGAAGAGATGTCTGAAGCGCTTCTTGGTGAGAGCCATGATGGTATGTATCCCTTGAGGCTTTATACGAAAAACGTAGAAACTTACCACAAATCCTGAATAACTCACCGCGCCGAGAACGATTTGGTTTTCCTCCAGTGCAAATCACGCACTGGAGGATTTTCTTATGCATAGGAATTGTCTGTTCTAATCAAAATTAGGATATGTTATAATAGCCTCGAAAACGTTTTAGTAATGAATGGAGGCTACGATTTTGAAGAAGATACCATTAAATGAAAAGATCAAGTTGACGAGTGGCCAGGGAAACTGGCATCTGTTTGAAAGCGAGTATGTGGATGGAAGAAGAATCAACGTTGCGGATGGGCCTCACGGTGTAAGAGTATATGGAAAGCCTGTTGAGGGTGGTGATTTTCTAAGCAAGCGGTACTTGGCGCCTACAACCCTTTTTCCAAGTGCATCTGCCATGGCGTCAACATGGAACCCTGGACTTATCGAAGAAGTGGGTCGTGCCATCGGAAGAGAATGCCGCCACCACGAGGTCGATGTATTGCTTGGACCTGGCATGAATCTGAAACGGAGCCCTTTGGGTGGTCGCAACTTTGAATACTACAGCGAAGATCCCTATCTCACAAGTGAAATCGGACAGGGCTTTGTAAAAGGGGTTCAATCGGAAAACATAGGCGCATGCATCAAGCACTATGGACTCAATGAACAGGAGACCATGCGCCGGTTCGTCGATGTCAAAGTGGATGAACGTACGATGCATGAAATGTATCTTTATCCGTTTTACAAGGTTATCAAGAACGTTAATCCCTGGATGATCATGAGTAGTTACAACAAGTTAAACGGACACTACGCGTCTGAATCTTCATACCTTTTACAAGATGTGCTCAGAAGACAGTGGGAGTATGACGGGGTCGTTGTTTCTGACTGGGGGGCTGTCCAGGACAAAGTGAAGTCCATCAAGAACGGCATGAACATTGAAATGCCTGGGCCTTCTTCATTTGAAGGTGAAGTCAAGGCCGCACTTGACAATAAGACCCTGAGTGAACAAGAACTGGATAAAAGTCTTAATCCGCTTTTTGACATGCACGAAAAGGTCAAAAAGATTAAGCGTCTTGAATCAATCAATTTGGATATTCATCACGCGCTCGCCAAAAAAGTTGCAAGTGAAGCGATTGTGTTGCTTGAAAACGACGGCATTCTACCGATTGAAAACACGGACCAGAAAGTCGGTGTCATCGGTGGCTTCGCAAAAGAACCGCGAACCAACGGTGGAGGCAGTGCAACGGTCAAACCTTACAAACAGGAGATACCGCTTGACGCATTTTCCAGTGTTTTCAGCGAAGTGGACTACGCCGAAGGCTACAAGGAAAACGGCACATCGGATGCGCTTTTAAAAAAAGCCGTAAAAGTTGCACGTGAAAACGACCTGGTTTTCTTCTTTACAGGCACGACTGATGTCATCGAGACTGAAGGAAAAGACCGTGAGCATATGAATCTTCCAGAAGAACACCTTGAAGTATTCAGAGCGATAAAAGACGTCAATGAAAACATCGTTGTTATTTTGAGCAACGGAAGCGCACTTGATTTGCGTGAAGTCATTCTGGATAGCCGTGCAATTCTTGAAACCTGGTTCCTGGGTGGCGCCGCCGCAGAAGCCACACTTGATATCATTACAGGAAAGACAAATCCAAGTGGAAGACTTCAGGAAACATTTCCACTTAAAATTGAGCATACCCCGCACTTTGGGACATTCCCACCACTGGTAAGCGTAGATTACCATCACGATCTTATTATGAATGGGTACCGTTAT
>JASMTQ010000081.1:0-2855 GCA_041694275.1 Caryophanales bacterium | reverse complement strand
TGGCAACCAGTTCTGAAATAAACTCAACGTCTTGGGACACCTTCGATACACTTTTATCCCCTGAATACAGCATTGGGGATTCCTTGAACTTTTTCAGAGGCCTGCTTAACACCTTCAGTCACGTTTATCAGCAACTCTATGATACGGATCTACGAGAGTCTCACACGGACTTTGACATCCCTATCCATATCCTTCACGGTGAACACGATGTGAACGCCCCGGTTTATCTTGTGGATGCGTATTATGAACTGATTGAAGCCCCTGTAAAAAACCTGGTCTACTTCGATCGTTCCGGACACAATCCCTGGATAACGGAACCTGAGCTTTTCCAACAGACCGTGCTTGATCTGTTAAATCCGTAAGTCTCTATCGTTTCTGTCTTAAACCATCTTGTGATAATTCACATAGATGGTTTAAGACTTTTTTTTAAGCCTCTTGTCTTTAGACCAATGAGCCATTACTTTGTGAACATACCTAAAATACTGACTTGATTGACATCAAGAGACTCGGTTTTCAAATGAATGACAAGTTCTTCCAAAGCAGAAATCAATGCAAAGACCGCAATGGCGTATAGGCTCCAAAGACTTTCAAAATAAGCGAAAAAGAACGGGAATATAAACAGCATGAAGCCCGTAGCTTTGTTTGCGTAGGTATGAAGAACCGCGAAAGTGTGATACTTCATGAAAACCAGAAGCAATGATAACACCCGTACGAGTCCTACAAAGCCAATCAAGAACCCAAGTGTCCATGTAAAATCAAGGATCGGCAACAGAGTATAGAGCAAAGCCGCCACCAGCACGAAATCACCGATGGAATCAAGCTTTTCACCAATTTTGCTGGTGGAATGTGTCTTTCTTGCCACAAACCCATCCACCATGTCGCTTAGTCCCGCTATGGCATAAACACTTAGAAAAAACGCGGCGAGCGGTTCTAGGAAAAACAGCAGAAACGATAGCGCAATTCGAAAAACGGAAATGGTGTTTGCAAAGTGTCTCACTGAATCACTCCAAGTTATATTTAATGGGTGGTGTATGGCTGAATCACTGAGTCAAATGGCTTTCGATATGGTCTCTCAATGACGGATGGCTTTCCTTTTTGACAAGTGCGAAATAAAGCGCGGAGAGAAGATTTCTTGCGTTGTTTTGTACACACATTCTCTTTGGCAAGGAAAGCTTTGTATTGATAGTCGCAACCTCGTCCACCCAGGACTTCAAAAAAGTCTCACTTAGGATATTTCTCTTTATCCCGCTCATAAGTGCCACTGCCATGCGTCTGTCTTCGTTGTACTTGAATAGGTGTGTCTCTTGTTTCATCTTCACGCGAACGGCTTCAAACATGCGTTCCAAATGCTCCGCTTTAAAGGTTTTTATACGCAAGAACTGATCAAATACATCCGCGCTATGGGCAATCGCATGCATCCAGCCGATTTTTTCATCGTATCCTTTGAATACTTTCTCTTTTTCAAAATAATCAAGGAACCGTTCAAATGCCTGATGAATTTTAGAGTCGGCAATCACATGCTTGTTTCTGTGAAGGTCGAGCAGCACTACAATCTGAAGCGCTGAGAAGCTTCTTCTTAGAACGCTATTTTCACTTTGATTTTCCATATCATAAAAAAGATAATCAGACCCCAGCAATGTGTCCAAATAGTTTTCAAGGGCCTCTTCCTTGAAATGGTCCTCATAAAAAAGATGGGCCAGGGTAGGATAGATGAGATCATCGCGAATGGCACTTTCTTTGTGCCCAATATTATCCAGCATGACTTTCGCAAGCCAATGCTTGTCCTTGCCAACAAAAGCGTAGCCGGACTTCTGGATGGTTTTGAGCGTGTCAATCGTTTTCTTGTCCATCATTCAAACCCTTTCCGTGGTCATATTTGTATTTTTCTTGTTCCATGTGACTGCATATGAGCGACTTGTTTCTATAAAAAGCTTGAACATCCAGCTCAACAATCCCAATCTGGGGTTGATCAAACGCTCTTAAAAGCGGATTCCCAAATCCATCCACCACCATGCTCTCACCACGAAAGTATTCTTCACTGCCTTCAATCATTTCCTTTCCGATTCGGTTGGAAAGAACTACGGGAATGCTGTTTTCAAGCGCACGAACCTTGAGAACATCCAATGTCCAAGGGCCGCCAAAATTAGCCGGTACCATTACAATGTCCGCACCTTTTGATACGAGAGACCTGAACATCTCTGGAAACCAGGTGTCAAAACAGATTGAGAGACCGATTTTCACGCCTTTGACTTCGAATACGTCAATGGATTCACCTGCTGTAAAAAAGGATTCAATATCTGTGAGATGTATTTTTCTGTGTTTTCCTATGACACCGGTATGGTCAATCAGATAAGCGGTATTGTAAAGGGCATCACCCTGCACTTCACCGAGCCCTATGACAATCGCCACATCTTCTTTTGAGGCGATTGAACAAAGCCTCTCGATCATGGGCGCCATTCGACTTTCTTCAGAAAGCCCTGCAAGGCCCTCCTTCTCCTTGAAATAATACCCTGTCAGTGCGAGTTCAGGAAGCACTACGATATCCGCATTCACATCTTTCAGCATTGTTTCAATCGTCTTCATATTTGTTTCGATGTCCTTGTATACTACATTGAACTGACAAAATCCGATTCTCATCGCATCAACCACCTTTTTCTCATTTGCATGCGCATGCACGCACAAGCGCGCAATTACACTCACATCAATTTTAGCATACCCTTTGCTTCATTGCACTTTTCTTAAAACGCCGGTAGTGTAAAATAATATTGGAAAAATAAAAAGAGGACAAACTCACTTTGGTATAATGAAGTTACGACACAACTTATACAAAGGAGTTTGCCCTATGTACAGTTTAC
>JASMTQ010000080.1:0-14369 GCA_041694275.1 Caryophanales bacterium | reverse complement strand
ACCGCCAGTTTCTGGTCCATCATCGGCTTCGTTTGAAGCGGTAAGCGTGAGGTTGTTGCCTCCATATGACGTGACCCAGCCTTCGATATTGACGAAATGGTCTTCGTACTCTGAAGGGTTGTTCACAAGCTCTTCAATCGAGACTTCTATTTGAGTAGGGTCGAAGCTCGGATCATCTTCTCCGTGTACTCTGAGTCCAAGGTTTGCGGCGTTTTGGTTGGCAATCTGCATGAGATCTCCATACTGTGAAAGCGGAGCGCTGCTGACTTTGGAATAGCCTCTTTCAATCATTTCGAGATTGGTAAGGCGTCCATCCGCCCAGACATACCCAAGGGTTCTGGTCCCCGTTGAATCATATTTACCGACTTGTGGATTCGGTTCACTTTCGACTACTATTGTGTCAGCCTCAGTAAGCATCTCACACATGTGGTCGCTTGCAGCAATGCCCCATTCTTCTACAACGCCGGTGGATTCAGGTGTGTCGATATTGAGATACCGTACGGCCCCGACACCGGTAAATGATGCTGTATCTCCGTCGGTGCATCCTCTGAGACTCACTTCCTGAATGCCGTCTTCATCAAAGGTTTTCCCTTCGTATTCAGACGGATCTAAGGTGAGGCTGTCTGTGATTGGCGTTTCCGATTCACCTTCATAGAAGGTGCCAAAAAGGGTCATGTCTTCAGTCACACGGGTTTCAAAATTGAACCGTTCTTCATACGCATCACTTTCGAACCATCCCAGGAAATACTTGTCGTCATCAGAAGGCACCGGAAGTTTTTCCACTTTGCCGGGTTCTTCCATGGTTTCAGTATCATAGGCTTCACCATTCAAATCAAACGTTACTGTGATGGCGGGACCACAGGCTGAAAGCGTGAAAACAAACGCAAGCATCAGTGAAAAAGCTAGTAATTTCTTCATTGTATCATTCCATTCATGCATCTCTCAAACAAGGTTTCCGCCCCAAATGGGGCGGAATTCTTGCTGTTGGTATTGATAATGATGTTATTGACCGAGTTGGTTAAGCATACGATCAATGGCTTCGTTCACGGTTCTTGTATCAGCGTAAATACCTTCAAGAAGGAGCGCTGATTCACTGCGTGCTTTTGAAGATGTGAAATCGCCAAGGAACGCAGGTTCAAAGTTGTAGATGTCCTGTTGAGCCTGTGCAACGGTCGCAGCAAGTGCGAATGGACGTTGGTCCTGCTCAGTAGGCGTGAGATCGTTCGGATCTTTATCGGCAACCGCTAGGAAGTCAACATAGTCAGTTGTTTCAAAAGAACTTTGTCTTACAGGCACATACCCGGTGTTCATTGAGAAGTATGCACTGTTTTCAGCATTGGTAAGATGTTCGATGATCAACCATGCAGCTAGACGCACGTCGTCTGAAGTGTCACTCATGATGGCTACGTTTGGTCCTTGTTGGATCGCTGAAAGGTTGCCGTCTTCTTTTTGAATGACAGGTGCTACACCGACTTCAAAGTCGAGGTGTGAAGGGTTGTTTTCAGGATCTGGAAGGTTGTAACGCACACCAGCTGTAGATCCCTGGCTCATGCATACATCGCCTTCGACGAAAGGTGTTGAGCCGAATTCTTCATCCCATTCGATAGGAAGGGCGAGGATATTGTCATCCATAAGACCTTGCCAGTAGTTGAGCATGTCACGGGTTTCCTGATTGTCAATAAGGATTTCTCCGTCTTGGTTTGTATAAGGCGCACCGAATTGTGCAGATCCGTTGATGAAGAGGTTATCCGGTGAGTCGTAGTTGAATAGATGTCCGCACTGGTTGTCGCCAGTTCCGATCATGTCATCAGCCATGGCTTCAAGATCTGACCAGTAGATGTATTCATCTGTGCTGAAAGTGTAGCCTTGAGCATCAAAAGCGTCTTTGTTGTAAACTACCATCTCAGTTGATTTTGAGAATGGAAGAGAATACTGATGGCCGTCTTCATATTGTTGGTTTTCTTGCATGAAGCCTTCAATGAAGTCTTCACGGTCCACACCGAATTCTTCGTGGTCAATATAGTCTTCGAGTGGAATAAGCGCTTTACCGGTAAGGTATTCTACGAAGTGGTCAGGATACCCAAGAACGATGTCTGGAGTTTCACCTGATACAACACCTTGCATGGTAGCCTGGCGAAGTCCGTCGTAGCCACCTTGGGAAAGCTGTTCAAGTGTGATGTTGTCATAAGGGAATGATTCCATCATGTCTTCAATGAGACCGACGTTGTCATCACCAAACGCATGCCACATGTCGACACTGATTTCTTCTGTTGGTACTTCGTCGGGGATGTTGATTTCAACATCTTCACCACTGGCCCCGCCAAGGCAAGCGCCAAGCACGAAAACCGAAGTGACCGAGAGAAGAAGTGCAAATAACTTTTTCTTCATTAAAATGAGTCCTCCTAGATATTTTTTATATTTTAAACCTAATTCATTATAACGTATGCGTTTACATCATTGTGTATTTGAGAGTAAGTTGCAAAAATTGTCCTTTAAGCGGTAAAAGTGCTTACCCTTTGATTCCGCTTCTTGAAACACCACGCATGATGTATTTCTTAAGTAGAAGGAACACGATGATCAGCGGTATGGTAACAATCATCGCTGCTGCCATCTGTTCATTGTAGATTGGACGTCCGGCACTTGTAGAGAACGCGTCACGAAGTCCGTTTGATACGAGTTTGAACTCCTGTTTCATACTGATCAGGTTCGGCCAGATATAGGCGTTCCATGTATTCATTGCATTAAGAATGGTAATGGTGATGATGGTAGGCATTCCAACCGGTACCATGATGCGCCATAGGAACTGCCAGTCTGATTTTCCGTCGACTTTGGCCGCATAGTAGAGTTCGTCAGGAACCGTTTTGAAGGCCTGTCTTAAGAAGAATATATAGAATACACTCGTCATGAACGGTGCCGTTTGGGCCATCAAAGCGTCTAGCCATGTCTGCTCTGAAAGCCAGCCGAAGTTCGCAACGGTGATGAAGTTGGTGATAACGAAGATTTCACCAGGAATCATCATGGTCGCAACGAACACCATGAAGAGTGCGTCTCTGCCTTTGAAGTTAAGACGCGCGAAGGCGAATGCAGAGAGAATGGTTGTGAATACCGTACCGGTTGTTGCGACAACCGCAACAGTTACGGTGTTCAATGTGTATCTTATGAACGGTGCACGTTCAAGGGCCGCAGAGAAGTTCGAAAACTGCCATTCGGCCGGATTGATCCAAAGTAGTGGTGGAGAGGTTTCCACCTGAGCGGTTGTTTTAAGTCCTGTAATGACCATCCAGTAGAACGGAATGATAATAAAGAGCGCAAAGAACGTAATCAGTGCATAAAGCCCAGCCATACGGAGTGCTTTTTTGCGTTTGATTTTCTTTTCGTCTTCATAATAGCGTTCAGCAACTTGAGCGACTTCTTCCTGTCCAACTGGAGTTTCTTCGACTTGGTTGTTTTCAACGTTGTTATTGTCTGCCATATTCAATCAACTCCTAATAGTGCACTCGTGTTTTGCTGACTTGGAAATTGATCAGCGTGAATACGAGTGTCACTCCAAACAAGATTATAGATGTTGCTGCCGCTTCACTCAGTGCACCTGGTGAGGCCGCATTGTCGATACCTTCATAGACCAGTGCTACGACGGTAATAAGGCTTTTGTCGTTCCCTGGAGGGCCCAGGCGCTGTCCGAACATTCCGATGACCTGTGTATAGGCTTTGAATGCTCCGATGAAGGAGGTAACGGTGATATACATGATCATAGGCGATAAGAGTGGAACGGTGATGCGTCTGAAAATTCTTGAACGAGACGCTGAATCCACACGTGCCGCTTCATAGTATTGCTTGTCGATTCCTTGAAGACCACTGAGAAACACCATGACCTTGAAGGCAAGTCCGAGCCAAGTGATATAAATGACAAGGGCGAACATGGCCTGTGTCCAGCTTGCGCCGGTGTTAACCCAGTTGATAGGGTTGACGCCGAAGAATCCGAGGAACAGGTTGATCAGTCCAAAGTCTCTGTTGAAGAGGAACGCAAATGCCATCCCGACCGCGATTGCATTGGTAACATACGGAAGGAAGAAGATGGTTTGAAACATTCCCTGAAGTTTCTTGATTCCGTTTAGCCATGCAGAGATAAGCAGGGCCACGATAACGGAAATAGGTACAGAAACGAAGGTGATGAACAGTGTATTTAGAAATGCTTGAGAAAAGTTTTGGTCCTGCATCGCTTCTTTGAAGTTGTCGAGCAAAGTAAACCCTTCGTGGGTACCAAGAAGGTAGTTATAGTCCTGTACAAATGTCAGAAACACCGCGTTGATAATTGGATAGAAAATGAATATTCCAAGCAGCACCAGGGCAGGTGCCAGATAAAACCAGGCTTTTACATTATGTTGGTCCTCTAGCATTTAGACTAGCTCCCCGGTTTCTTTATTGAATACGTGGAATTTTGTAGGACGTACACTGAGTTTGATTTCTGTGCCTGGTTCAACGCGCTCTTCTGAATCGACGATTGCCCTGAATGTTTCGCCTTCTGCGTTGGGTTTTTCGATAATAAGCGTTGTGTCACGACCAATGGTTTCCACTAGGTCGACAGTCACTTTGAAACTTGAACGTTCAACAATTCTGAAGCCTTCGGGACGGATCCCAATCTTGACTTCCTGATCGTCTGCATCGTACTTGGCGATGTTCGCGTCACCAATCATTAGACGGCCGTTTTCAATGCGTCCATCAAAGATGTTGATCGGAGGCGTCCCCAGGAACTTGGCAACAAACATGTTTTGCGGTTTGTCATAGACGTGCTGAGGTTCTCCAACCTGTTGGGTGACACCTTCGCGAAGCACGACGATTTCATCACTGATACTCATAGCCTCTTCCTGGTCATGGGTAACGAAAATCGTTGTAATGCCTGTTTCACGCTGAATACGTTTGATCTCCTCACGTGTTTGTAGACGGAGGCGTGCATCAAGATTGGAAAGCGGTTCATCGAGCAACAGTACGCGTGGTTCCTTGACAAGCGCACGTGCGATTGCGACACGTTGCTGTTGACCACCAGAAAGTTGCTTCGGCTTACGATTCATAAGATGTCCGATTCCAACGAGGTCTGCAATGTTCTGTGCTTTTTGCTGAGCCTCTTCTTTATCCATCTTCACATTTTCAAGTGGGAACATGATGTTTTGTCTCACTGTCATATGCGGGTAGAGTGCATAGTTTTGGAAAACGAGTCCGATCCCGCGATCTTCCGGGGGAACCGGTGTTACCTCTTCATTACCAAAAAAGATTTTACCCTGCGTTGGTCTTAAAAGACCTGAAAGCATGAATAGCGTGGTTGATTTACCGCACCCTGAAGGACCAAGAAGCCCTATAAGTTGTCCAGATGGGATGGTAATATCAAGATTGTCCACTGCTACAGTTTCTTCCGCTTTTTTGGATTGGAAGACTTTAGTCACATTTTGTAGTGTTATTTCCATAATTTTATTCTCTCCTAAACCTAATCATTTTTTGACAATCATTATAGTATACAACATAATAAAAGCGTTTTCTACCTAAAATTCGAAATCGATGAATTTACATTTATTTTCATCAGAAATAAAAAATATTTTCATACGCGAACTAGAATACATTGTTTTGGAAAAGCAACCATACCGCAAAGATAATGGCGGCAACAATCGCCAGTTTGGAAACGACTTTGACGAGACCGATCATGCCTGAAATCACTATCAGTAAAAGGACCGCGCCCCAAATAATCTGTTCTGTGAATGTAAGTGCTTTGGCATAATCTGCTGCAGAATCAATCCAACCGTCGATACGTTCACCAAACATTCCATTCAATTGCTGAATAACCCATCCGAGTCCGGGAATGTTTTCAGCCCAGGATTCTGCTAGAAAAACCAATGAAAACATATGTTTCACCTCTTTCTATAAACTGCCTTGTAAATCAGAGTTTCTTACGCCCTTCAAGCGCCTTGTTAAGCGTAATTTCATCCGCATAACCGATATTCCCGCCGGCGGGCATGCCGTAGGCGATTCGAGTAATGAGAATGTCCGTATCTTTTAAAAGCCTTTGGATGTAAAGCGCCGTAGTCTCACCTTCATCGCTCAGATTGGTAGCCAGTATCAATTCCTTGTGCGCATCATTTCTGAGTCTTTGAAGAAGCGGTTTGATGGAAAGGTCTTCCGGTCCAACCCCATTACTTGGAGACAACACCCCTCCGAGGACATGGTAGAGACCATCATACGTCTTGGTATTTTCTATGACCAAAACATCCCGACTTTCTTCAACAACAAGAATTTTCGATTGATCTCTTCTGGTGTCTTTGCATATCGGACAGATGCCTTGATCGGTGAGATGGCCACATGTTTCACACGGCTTTATTTCGTGCTCGACACGTTCAAGTGTTTCTTTGAACGTGTCGTAATCCTCTTCTTTAAAAGAGGCGATGGTGTGCATGGCGTAACGCTCAGCCGTTTTGCGCCCTACACCCGGGTAGCGCATGAAAACTTCTACCAGATGCTTCAGTGCGTCAGGATAATCCATTGTTTTAGAAGCCTCCTGGCATACCGAGTCCCTGTGTGAACTGCCCCATGGTTTCCTGGGTTTCATCATCGATTTTTTTCATGCAGTCATTCACGGCTGCGGTGATTGTGTCTTCGAGCATTTCGATATCTTCAGGATCGAATGCCTCCTTGTCGATGGTGATGCCTTGCATTTCCTTGGCACCATTGAATTCGACCTGAACGGTTTTTCCACCTGCCTGGCCGTAGAATATGGATGCTTCAAGCTCTTTTTGGGCTTTTTGCATCTCCTTTTGCATTTTTTGTAGTTTTTTTACCATTCCTGGGTTCATGGTTATTCTCCTTTCTTTTCTTTGACAATATCCCCGAAATATTTTCGGGCTTCTTTAACGCCGCCACTGGTGACGTCATCGTAATCTTCTTCATCCTTGGGTATTTCAACTAGACGCGGATGATCAATCGGACTCAATCTTATGAACTCGTCTTCCGATTCACGTGAACGAAATTTTTTGATAAATTCACGGGAGATGTTTTGCCACACGTCCTGAGGCAATGCGAGAAACATCATTTTTCTATCGAAATACTTCTCAAGGATTGTTAATAGCTTTTTCTTTATTCCCGGTTGCATCAGTCGGTTGCACACAACTGGGGATTCGTAGGCAACCAAAATCATGACACCGTTTGTTGCTACAAGATCTCCATCGGTAATCATCTTGGCATAATCAAGTTCATTAGCGTCTACGAACCGTTCGATATCATACCACTTCTTGACCATGTCTATTTTCTTTTCGCGGTCGGCGGTATTGAGTACATCTTCTACGAAACGGATGTCAAACGTCTTGTAGTTCTTCTTGGAGAACTTGTTGTAAAGAAAAGTGTATTTGTCCTCGATTGGTGATTCTTTTTCTTCAGTTTCTTTTGTTTCGGTTCCGGCTTTCGGATTTACTTCTGGTGCAGCTTCACCCTCTGCCTTGGAATCACTCTGTTTATCCCTCGCATCCGTCTCTTCTCTATACTCTGCATGGGAGGTGTTCGCTTGGGGTTTATTATCCTGTTCGGATTTGTTTTCCAGTGCGTCGAAAACCTTGTCGGCAGGGCTCGTTGTCTTTTCTGATACAGGGGAATTCACTTGATTAGTTGCAACTCTGTTTTCAAGTGATTCAAGTTTGTCTTCAAGTGATTGCACCGTAGCTTCAAGACGTTCGGTCTTCTCACGGGCATTTGAGGCTTCTTTCAATGTGTCATCAACCATCTTGATGAACCCTAGTTCCAAATAGAGTTTTCCATCTGTTGAGAACCGCATGGATTGTTTGGTTTCATTGAGTATATCCATGTGATGAAACAACAAGGCGTTGCTCATGGTTTCACTCAACGTTTGAAACTGCTGCATCTGATAGAGTGTCTTGGACTCCGTATCTCTTGTGTTCTTCACATAAAGAAGATCTCTGTAAAAAACAATCAAGTCATCGATGATGTGGTCGCTTTCCTTTCCTTCTTCAATGAGACGGTTCAATATGTGAAGCGCCTTTACAGCGTCTTCTTTTTGAACGGATTTGACGATGGAAAGAATGTTTTCCTCAGATACCGAGCCTCTGATGGCATGAACGTCTTCCTTGCTAATCGTGCCTTCACTGAATGCCATGACCTGATCAAGGAGGCTGATCGCATCACGCATGCCTCCTGCGGCCGATTCCGCAATGAGAATCTTCGCGTCTTCCTCAATGTCGATGGATTCCTTATCGATGATCAAGTCAAGACGTTTGAGCATTTCATTTTTCTGGATGCCTCTGAAATCAAAGCGCTGGCATCTCGAGTGAATGGTTGCGGGAACCTTGTGAGGTTCAGTTGTCGCAAGAATGAAAATTGCGTGTTTTGGAGGTTCTTCAAGCGTTTTGAGGAGTGCATTGAACGCTCCTGTTGAAAGCATGTGCACCTCATCGATGATATAAACCTTGAATTTCCCGACACCCGGGAGATACTTGACTTTGTCACGGATTTCGCGGATTTCATCAACGCCGTTATTGCTGGCGGCGTCTATTTCTATAACGTCATTTATGGAATTGTTGTCTATGCCCTTGCAGATATCACACTCGTTGCAAGGATTTTTAACAGGTGCATTCACGCAGTTCACGGCTTTTGCAATAATTTTCGCAATGCTTGTTTTACCTGTGCCTCTGGGACCGCTAAAAAGATAAGCATGGGCTAGTTTGCCTTTGGAAAGAGCGTTTTTGAATGTCTTCGTGATGTGTTCCTGGCCAGCGACTTCATCAAAATCTTTTGGCCGGTAGGTTCTGTATAAAGCTTTATATGCCATGCTATTCCTCCTTTTGTGTCTCGTTAGGCAGTACGTAGGCTTCTCTTAATTTCTTTGTTTTCATGATGACAATGCGAGCAACCGTCTCTTTTTCGGGCTCACCTTCGAACCGCGCAAGCAAAGTGTCATAATTAAGCGTTTTTGTTTCGCCTTCTTTAAAAACCTTGTACATGTCCGACATGAAATCCCTGAACGTTTCATCTTCATTCAACGCTTTGAAATCATCGGCTTTGTACTTCATCTGTCTTTGCACGGATCTTGAGACTCTCAAGAGAAATTCCCATTCTTCGCTTTCCTGATTGGAATGGGTTTTCGTGTTCTTTGTAAATTTGTTGAAAAGCCATATCAAAAACGGTATCACAATTGGCAAGTACCATACTCTGCCAACCGCTTCCGTAAACGGCATGTCAAAGAAGAAAGGCGCTACAATGCCGTAAAGCAACACCGCAATCAATGTGGATAAAAAGTATCGACCATAATAGGCCAATCCTTTCTTTTTACTAAATACATTCATCTAAATCACCTAGTTCGTATTATACTATAAAACCACTTATTATGATATAATTAATTTGGGTGATAATCATGAACAACGATACCATAGCTGCCATATCCACCGCACTGGGTCCCAGCGCGATAAACATCGTTCGCATGAGTGGAGACGATGTTTTTTCTATTATAAAGCCGCTGTTCAAAGGACCGGATTTAAACGATAAAGAAAGCCATACCATTCACTACGGACGCATCATGGATGGGGACACCCCTGTCGATGAAGTGCTTGTAAGTCTATTCAGAGCCCCAAAAACCTTCACCAGGGAAGATATGATTGAAATCAACTGCCACGGAGGGTCTTTTGTCGCTCAAAGAGTCCTTGAACTGCTTCTTTCAAAAGGCGCGCGCCTTGCAGAAAAAGGCGAGTTCACAGAAAGGGCCTTTTTAAATGGAAGAATCGATCTGACACAGGCTGAAAGCGTCCTCGATATCATAGAAGCGAGAAGCGACTATTCGCTCACCCTTGCAAACAAGGGCTTAGACGGAGAAATATACACGCTCGTCAAAAACCTTCGAGAAGATCTCATTGAAATTGTCGGTCAGATTGAAGTGAACATCGATTATCCTGAATACGACGATGTTGAAACCCTCACGACCGAAATCGTCCTCCCCAAGATAAAGGCACTTAAAACAAGGGTTGAGGAAGTGCTTGGAACAGCCCGCGTAGGGAAAATCATAAGAGAAGGCATTGAAACTGTCATCATTGGAAGACCCAATGTGGGTAAATCAAGCGTCCTCAACGCACTCCTTCGCGAGGAAAAGGCGATTGTTACTGAAATACAAGGGACCACACGAGACGTCGTAGAAGGCGAAATCAATATTGGCGGACTCGTACTCAATCTCATGGATACCGCCGGTATCCGTGATTCAGAGGACTTGATTGAAAGAATCGGCATCGACAAATCCAAACAACTGATTGAAAAGGCCGATCTTATTCTTTATGTTCTTAATAACAACGAACCCTTGAGTGAGGACGACAGGAAACTCCTGGAACTCACCAAACATAAAAAACGCATTATCATCATCAACAAAATCGACCTCGAAAGCAAAATTGGTCGGACATTTGAAAACAGCGTTTCGATAAGTGCGCTCAAAAACAAGAACATCAACGTGCTTGAAGATAAAATCAAGGACCTGTTCTTAGAAGGCGAAATCGCCTTCAAGGACAGTACCTATCTATCGAATACGAGACACATTGCAAAAATGCGTCAGGTAAGTGACATGCTATCAGATGCACAGCAGTCAGCGGAAGGCATGATGCCTGTAGACATCGTGGAAATCGATTTGAGAAGCGCATGGAACACACTTGGCGAAATCATTGGCGAAAGCAAGCACACAGAACTGCTTGATGAACTATTCAGCCGGTTTTGCCTTGGTAAGTAATCAGTCGTCAAACCGGTATTTCCTACCGTCTTTTTCCCATCCCAGTATATTATCCAAATTGACATTGGCAGCCGCTCTGAAAATGGACTTGTCAATGTCTTTGTGTTCGTGCTTGAGTTTTTCAATCAGATCTTTCATTTCTTTTCTTTTTGAAGCGGTCTCACCTGCTGCAACCGTGCACCCGCAGTCCATTGGGGCAATGCCCGCCCGTTTCATGATTCTCGATACATCCTTTTCACGGACGAAATAAAGCGGACGAATCAGATCAATGCCTTCAAAATTCTCAGCACTTACTTTTGGCAGCATTGTCTTGAACGTACCTGAATAAAACAAGTTTAGCATTGTCGTTTCTATGACATCATCATAATGATGCCCAAGCGCGAGCTTGTTGCAGCCGTACTTTTCGGCCAGCGAATAAAGGATGCCTCTACGCATGCGCGCACACAAATAACAAGGATAATCAGGTGCCTTTTTAGCCACCACGTCAAAAACCGCCTTGTCTTCTATGATGAGATCGAGACCAAGCAGTTTCGCGTTTTCTTCTATCTTGTTTCTGTTCCAGCTGGAATAGCCAGGATCCATTACAATGAAGACCACTTCGAAATCAACCAAGGGGTGTCTTGTCAATTCCTTGAGCATTCTTGCAAGAAGCAAAGAATCCTTGCCTCCACTAACCGCGACAGCGACTTTGTCACCATCTTCGATAAGGTTGAATTCCTTGATGGATTTGATGAATCTTGACCAAAGTTCTTTTCTGTATTTTTTTATCATGTCTTTTTGAAATGTTTGTTCTACACTCATAGTTTTCTCCTCCAGACCAATCCTACTATATCAAAAAACCACCATCTCGCAAACAATTATAAAATAATTAAAAATAATTTTATAGAATTATATATAAATATATTGAATTAAATTGAATTGTGGTGTATTATGGGTGTATCTAAAAAGAACACACTATGGAGGTGAGCGTTGTGGGTTTTGAATGGACATCCAGAAAACCAAACGAAGGTGTTGCCACAATCTACGAATCGAATATCACACTAAACAAAAGTGCCAGCGCACATTTTGAACACGCATACAGTGTCTTGCTCGGAATGGACAAGGAGCGTAACCGAATCGCTATCAGACCCGTAACCAAACAAGACTTCGAAAGAGGCACCATCCCCGAAGAAAAACTACACAAGATAACTGTAAGATCAAGTTACGCGCGGGTTTCAAACAAACGATTTATCGAAAAAGTCAGTACTCTCGCCAATCTTGACCTTCACGAAAACAATGCCCTTAAATTCAAAACTACCTGGAACGATGATGAAGACGCCTTGATCATCGATCTCGACCAAAAAGGAGAGACTTTAAAATGAATGAATTCATGATACTCATATGGTTTGGTGTCATCATTCTTGCCGCATTCATAGAAATCACGACCATGGACCTAACCAGTGTCTGGTTTTCAATTGGTGCTGTTTTCTCGTTAATACTTGCCATATTGAACGTGGCACTGTTTTGGCAGATAGCCGCATTCATCGTGCTTTCAACCATTTTGCTCTTAAGCGTACGCCCGCTTGTAAAGAACTACTTCAGAACAAACGTCGTAGGCACCAATGCAGATGCATTGGTCGGCAAGGTCGCAACATGTACCAAAACCATCCATCAAAACGAACGTGGTGAAGTCAAGGTTGATGGACAGTACTGGTCAGCCATAACAAGTGAAAGCAATACGATCGAAGAAGGCGATAAAGTAGAGATTCTTGCGATTGAGGGCAACAAACTGATCGTGGTGAAATCATGACAGCACACGCAGGGCCCTTCAAACGTTTCACCGCATTCATTATAGACATCACGATGATTTTACTTGTAGTATTCACCCTGTTCTCGTTGTTCGTCTCTCCATTTTTGGAAGCCACTACGAACTATGAAACCGGATCGATAAACGAAATGGTCAATCAAGCTGAAGATTTTAACAATGAAGTGGACGCGCTCGAAGAAAAACTTGAAACCGACGATACCTATACACAAAGTGACTTTGACAGGGACTACGTGGCCCTTGAACAAGAATACAACGATCGTTTTGATTCAGCCATGACCTTCATTTACTGGTCTCTCGTATTCAACTGGGGCCTGGCCACACTCGTCAATTACCTGTATAATGGATTTACCAAGGGACAGACACTTGGTAGACGCGCCATGAAAATCTACATGTCAGGACGCATAAGCTGGTGGACACTATTCATCAGAGAAGTGCTATGGAAGTCGTTCTTCTGGGTTTTCACAGTTACTTTCGGAATATGGATCGATTTTCTTCTCATCAGTTTCACCCGCAGCAGAAAAACCATCAGAGATCATGTATCAGGAACCAGAATACTCTTAAAGGATATCGTATATCCTTTCTGATATAAAAGAATTCAAGGAGGAATTAAGCTATGCCAGGATCATTTGGAATTATTCTCACCATTGTCATCATTGTTGTAATACTTGTTTATCTCGGTACACGCTTCACCATTGTCACACAGGCGAACCGCTACATTGTTGAGCGCCTTGGTGGCTACTATGCAACCTGGGACGTCGGAATCCATTTCCTTATCCCGTTCATTGACAGAGTCAAGCTCAAAGTATCCATCAAAGAAAAGGTCGTGGACTTCGATCCACAACCCGTCATCACGAAAGACAACGTCACAATGCAAATTGATACTGTCGTTTTCTTCCAGATTACAGATCCAAAACTCTATACTTACGGTGTCAACTATCCAATCAAAGCGATTGAAAACATCACCGCAACCACCCTTCGTAACATCATCGGTGATCTTGAACTCGATGAATCCCTCACTTCAAGAGACTACATCAACGGCAAGATGCGCAACATCCTAGATGAAGCGACTGACCCGTGGGGTATCAAAATCAACCGCGTGGAAGTCAAAAACATCATTCCACCTAAGGATATTCGCGACGCGATGGAAAAACAAATGCGTGCAGAACGTGAAAAACGTCAATCCATCCTCATCGCCGAAGGGAACAAACGTTCAGCCATCCTTAACGCCGAAGGTGAAAAAGAAGCCCGCATCCTTAGAGCCGACGGAGAGAAACAAACCCGTATCCTTGAAGCCGAAGGTCAGGCAAAAGCCATCAGAAGCGTCCAGGAAGCGACAGCGAAAGGTATCGAATACATCAAAAATGCCGGTGCCGACGAAGCGTTCTTGCGTCTTGAAGCCTACAAGGCCATGGAAAAAGTTGCGGATGGTCAATCCACCAAACTCATCATCCCTTCAGAACTCCAAGGCATCGTTGGACTTACCTCCACTTTGGCAGAATCCTTCAAATCAGAAGCGTCGCTGCCTAGTGAAGAAACCAAGAAACTCAATGATGCGTCCAATGCGAAGAAGAAACAATCAAACAGTTCTTCTTACTCCAAAAAAGACACCACTAAAAAAGAAGCATAACTGTTTACCACTAAAAAAAGGGTCTGGATTTCAAATTGAACCGCCCCCTGTCAAGTAGACAGTGAAAATAATCAAAAAGTCTGTAAGGCCTGATTCCGATATTCAATCGGGGTCAGGCCTTTTAATACGGGTGAGAATCGTTGGTCGTTGTAAAACGTCATGTATGCATGAATGGCTTCTTTGAG